>JACCYJ010000212.1 GCA_013696555.1 Nocardioidaceae bacterium
GTGACGACCTGCGTCGACTACAACCGTGGTTGTCCAGATGCTGCCGATTTCGCGCCCGCCTACACCATAGTTCGATCTGTACTACGACATTCGGCCAACGAGAGTTCGACTTGCGCTGGCGCGGTTCAGTTGGCCTTAGTCCGGGGTCCCTTGGTCGGTGCCGTTGCTGTCGCCGTAACGCTGTTGAACTGCTTGCCTAGACACGCCTAGAGCAGCGGCGATGTCCGCCCAGCTTGCGCCCAGGCCGCGCGCTTGCTTGACGGATTGAGCCTCCAGTGCGGCCACGCAACGCCGCAACTCAGACTGCGCCGCCAGGGCCGTGAGCGGAAACTGTTCGCAGGACTCGGCGCGGCGCAACAGCGATCTCGAGAGCCGCGGCAGCGCATGTTGCGTCGGTACATCCATGGACGCAGCGTAGCAGCAGCATAACGCTGGGTGCTTGTCTAGTTACCGGTATCAAGCAGGACAGCTTGACACTAAAGGTATCCGACTTGTACCTTGCCCGAGTGGCCGACAATTGAGGCGGTCACCTCTCTTTTCCTCGACGTTAGGTTGAACCAGATGGCGGCGGTCGGTGCACGCAAGTATTTGTCGTCGTCCATTGCAGCGCTGGTCTTCGCCGGTGTTGCCGTCAGCGTCACCACGGCCTTAGCGATTACCGAGACCCCGCAGCTGGTGACTGCCGATGTGGAAACGGCTCCGGTGAGTCACAGCGGTGATGCGGCTGACGATCCATCGCTATGGGTGCACCCCACCAATCCTGGGCAGTCGCTGCTAATCGGAAACGACAAGCAGGGTGCCTTGGAGGTCTACAACCTCGACGGGTCGCTGCAGCAGCGGATCACTACCGCGGCGTCGTTCTGGGGCAACAGCGATGTTCGGCAACAGGTCACGATTGGTGCCCGAACGCTCGACGTGGTGGCCGCCTACAACGGCGGCCTGCGTCTGTATACCGTCGACACCGCGACCCGGACCTTGAGATTGATCACCGATGGCACCGGTAAGATCTCGACCGCGGGCGAGGGTTTGTGCCTCTACCGCAGCAGCACCACGGGAGACCTGTCGGCGTTCGTCATCTCCCGCGCAGGCCGGGTGCGCCAGTTCCGCATATTCGACGGCGACGGCGATGGGCTTCTGCAGGGGCAATTGCAGCGGGAGTTCGAGGTTGGTTCGGAGGCTGAGGGCTGCGTCGCCGATGACGTTACCGGTGCGCTGTACGTCTCCGAGGAGGACGTGGCGTTGTGGCGCTACGGTGCCGAGCCGGAAGCCGGCAACGCTCGCACGGAGGTTGACCAGGTGCAGCCCGATGGCCATCTCACTTACGACATTGAGGGGCTCACCCTGGTCGAGCAGGGAACCAGCGGGTACTTGATTGCGTCGGCGCAAAACGGCGCGAAGCCAAGCAAGTCCTACTTCGTGGTCTATGACCGCCAGACCAATCTGTACGAGAAGTCCTTCCGCATCACAAGCGGGACAGACGCCGACGGATGCCAACGCACCGACGGAATCACCGCCTACGCCGGAAATCTCGGAGCCGCTTTCCCCCAGGGCGTATTCGTCTGCCAAGACAACGCAAACACCACTCCAGGGTCCGCCGGTAACCAGAACTTCAAGCTCACCCGACTCGAGCGCATCCTGGAGCTCACACCAATCACCGGCTGACGACCGCGGCCATTGTGGGTGGCTTCTTCTACGGACACAAATCGACTGCGAGGCGTCTTTCTATCGCGGCCGGGACAACGATCGCCTATCGACTGGCGGATGGAGGCCATCCGGTTTTGCCCGCGGGCTGTCTGGGGTCAAGCTGGTAACCAGTGACGCTCACCCGGGCCTGGTCGCCGCCGTCGGCGCGACCCTGGGTGGTGCTGGTTGGCAGAGGTGTCGGACCCACTTCGCGGCCAACCTGATGAGCATCACCCCGAAGGCCCAGTGGGGCTGGGTCAAGGCGATGCTGCACTCGATCTACGACCAGCCCGACGCCGAGGCCGTGCACGCCCAGTTCGACCGCGTCGTCGACGCCTTGACCGAGAAGCTCACCGCCGTCGCTGACTACCTCGACGAGGCCCGCGCCGACATCCTCGCCTTCACCGCGTTCCCCAAGGAGATCTGGCGCCAAATCTGGTCCAACAACCCCTCCGAACGGCTCAACCGCGAGCTTGCCGCCGCACCGACTCAGTCGGGATCTTCCCGAACCGTGACGCCGTCATCCGACTCGTCGGCGCCGTCCTGGCCGAGCAACACGACGAGTGGGCCGAAGGCCGCCGCTACCTTGGATTCGACGTCGCCTCACTCGGCTCGCCATGGCCAACTCGACATGAGGAGCGAAGGCAGCTAGCGACCCTTTCACGCGTTGAACTGCCTGCGCCGTCGCGTCAGCCCGGACTGCGAGAACCCGCTCCAGGTCGGCTGACGCACCACCCGACCACAGACCGGCACATCGGGGAGGAACGCGCTCACAGGGCCTCCTAGGGATTCTGAGAGCGCTTATTTTTGCCGGGGGGAAATGCGTCGCTCTGTAGAGGGGGTCTCCGTTTCTGGGGGGTTTGGGGTCGCCCCCTCATCGCCTCCCTGTGGAAAGTGGTGTGAGTAAAAAAGGCACTACGATGCTGGGCTCCGGATTGCGGGGGGCGGGGTCACCGGGCCCACCCTTCACCACTCGCGGGACTGTCGGACAAAGGGTGGCGGAGGCACCCCGAGCCGTTCGACCGCGCTGACCGGACGGCTTAGCGACTCGGGCCGTGTATAGAACTCGAATGTTTGGATGGGGTTGTTGCCCGCACTTTGCCCGCATCAGAGCCGCAAACAACCAACGGTTGCCACTTACCGCTCCCGGCATAACCGCAGGTCAGAGGCTGTCGCACGAATGGTCCTCGCCATGATTGCCGCCCAACATCTGGTGACTTCAGTCATCGAGTGGTCCAGATGTGGTGGTCCCTTCGATGTCAGTCGGATTCGTGCGACAGTTCAGCCCTCGGCGGCCTTGTCGCGGGCTTGGTCGCGTTCGTCGAGCTCGGCGGCGTGTCGTGCCTCAGCCGCCCGGTCGACGGCTCGGCCCAACTCCTCGAAGAGTGCCGAGTTGGTGGGTCGGGTTACGATGACGCGCTGGTCGCTGAGGCGTGCCGCTGCTGCGCTGGCTTCACTGGACAGGTGTGAGCGGCGCAGCTCGGCGACCTTAACCGCGACCCACGCGGCGCCCAACGTCGACGCGGTGACCGCCTCGTCGAGTGCCCGTTGGGCGTCACGAACGTCTTGGCTGAGTGCCTCGTCGTCGAAGCGGTCGAGGACGGCGCGGTCGTATGCTGCCAGCCGTTCAGCGCGTTCCGCCTCGGCTTTGCTCGGGCGTCGTGTGCGGCCCGTTGTGCGGGCTCGTGGCGCTGCTGTGCGGCGTGTGCCTCGGCCTCGAGCTTCTGGATGGACTGGGTGCTCATGGTTGGTCCTTTTCGGTGGTGGTCATGCGGCTGCGGGTGGTGGGTTGTCGGCACCTTGGTCAGCTGCGACCTGGCGCTGGGATTCATACATCGAGGCGCGCAGCTGTGTGGTCTTGTCCAGGGCGTCCCAACGGGAAGCGTTTGAGTCGCGCAGCGCGAGCAACTCTTCGTACTGCTCGTTGCGCTGGAAGTCGGCGGCGACCCGGCGGTTGCGGCGTGCGACGCCTTGGTCGGTGCCTCGCAACCCCTCTCGGATGGCGTCGGACGGTGTCACTTTGTGTCTCCTCTTCTCTAGTTGTTCGTGGGTGTGGCAGTTGCGGCAAGAGCCTCGGGCAACTGGGGTGGCGTCGACCTTCTGAAGTCGGCCCGGTCATGCACTGCACCTCTAGGTGCGCCGGGCCGCCCACGTAGAGGTCCGTTTTGCCTCTCGGTTCAGATACACGCCGGCGATCTCGGGTCCGAGTTCTGGGGCTGATGG
>JACCYJ010000204.1 GCA_013696555.1 Nocardioidaceae bacterium
AGGTTCTCGATCGAGCACACGACGACGACGTTGTCCGCCCTGTCGCGCATCACCTCGAGCTCGTACTCCTTCCATCCCAGCACCGACTCCTCGAGCAGCACCTGGGTGATCGGACTGGCGGCGAGCCCGGCGCTGGCGATGCGCTGCAACTGATCCTCGTCGTGCGCCATTCCCGACCCGGCCCCACCCATGGTGAACGACGGGCGCACCACCACCGGGTAGCCGAGATCCTCGGCCGCTGCCAGGCATTCGGGCATCGAGGTGCAGCTGAGCGAGCGAGCCACCTCGGCGCGCCAGTGCGCCGGCAGCGACGCCACGATGCGTTTGAACGACTCGCGATTCTCCCCCGCGACGATGGCCTCGGCAGAGGCGCCGATGAGCTCGACGTCGTACTTGTCGAGCACACCGGTATCGGCCAGCGTGAGGGCAAGGTTGAGCGCGGTCTGCCCACCGAGCGTCGCCAGCAGCGCGTCCGGGCGCTCCTGGGCGATGACGCGTTCGACGACCTCCGGCGTGATCGGCTCGACGTACGTTGCATCGGCCAGCTCGGGGTCGGTCATGATCGTCGCCGGGTTGGAGTTGACCAGCACCACGCGCAGGCCCTCGTCCCGCAGGACCCGGCAGGCTTGGGTGCCGGAGTAGTCGAACTCACAAGCCTGCCCAATGATGATCGGGCCGGAGCCGATCACCAGCACGGAGGTGATGTCGTCGCGTCGCGGCATCAGCCGGCCTGCGCTGGGAGCAGTTCCGCGAACCGGTCGAACAGGTGCTCCGCATCGTGCGGTCCGGCAGCCGACTCCGGGTGGTACTGCACGCTGAAGGCGACCACGGCCCCCGCGGCGTCGACGACCCGCAGTCCTTCGACCACGCCGTCGTTGAGGCAGATGTGCGTCACCTCGACGGTGCCGTACGAGTTCTCCATCGGCTCTTCGACGGATGCCGCGACGGCGAAGCCGTGGTTGTGCGCGGTCACCTCCACCCTGCCGGTCGTCAGGTCCTTCACCGGTGCGTTGATGCCGCGGTGCCCATACGGAAGCTTGAACGTGCCCAATCCCAGCGCCCGGCCGAGCAGCTGGTGGCCGAAGCAGATTCCGAATATGGGCAGCCGCCGGTCGAGCACCCCGCGGACCAGCGCCACAGCGGCGTCGGCGGTGCTGGGGTCCCCGGGACCGTTGCCGAAGAACACACCGTCGACGCCGCATTCCTCGATCTCGTCGATGGTGACGGTTGCCGGCAGCACGTGCACCTCGATACCGCGCCGGGCGAGCAGCACAGGGATGCGCCGCTTGATGCCCAGGTCGATCGCGGCGACCCGGAACCGAGTCACCCCGACGGCGGGGACAACGTACCGCTCGGGGGTCGTGACCTCGCCGGTCAGGTCGGCACCGGTCATCTGCGGCGCCGCCCGGACGGTGGCGAGCAGCGTGTCGACGTCGGTCGACACCGAGCTGATGCCGACCCGCATCGCGCCCCGCTCCCGCAGGTGGCGAGTCAGCGCACGCGTGTCGACCCCCGAGATCCCGACGATCCCTTGCTGGCACAGTGCATCGACCAGGCTGCGCCGTGACCGCCAGCTGCTCGGCGCGCGAGCCGGCTCCCGCACGACGTAGCCCGCCACCCAGATCCGGGCCGACTCGTCGTCTTCGTCGTTCATGCCGGTGTTGCCGATGTGCGGGGCGGTCATCACCACTACCTGGCGGTGGTACGAGGGGTCGGTCAGCGTCTCCTGGTAGCCGGTCATGCCGGTCGCAAACACTGCCTCACCAACGGTCTCCCCCACCGCCCCGTACGCCTGGCCGCGGAAGGTCCGGCCGTCTTCCAACACCAGCACCGCGGCGCTCACGCCGGGACCGTCTCGACCGCGGTGCTGCACCGGCCCCGCAGGTACGTCGCCACGACCCGCCCGGGCAGCGTACGACCGGCGTAGGGGGTGTTGCGCGACAACGAGGCGCTGTCCTGCGGGCGGACGACTTCGCTGACGGCGGCGTCGTAGAGCACCAGGTTGGCCGGCTCCCCCACCGCCAACGGACGGCCGTGCGTGGCCAGCTGGCCGATACGTGCCGGCCGGAAGGACATTCGGTCGGCCACCCCGGCCCAGTCGAGCAGGCCGGTGTCGACCATGCTCTGGTGGACCACCGACAGTGCGGTCTCGAGCCCCAGCATGCCGAAGGCGGCTGCGGCCCACTCACACTCCTTGTCCTCCCTGGGATGAGGGGCGTGGTCGGTGGCCACTGCGTCGATGGTGCCGTCGGCCAGTCCCGCACGCAGTGCGTCGACGTCGGCAGCGGAGCGCAACGGTGGGTTGACCTTGTAGACGGGGTCGTACGTTGCCGCCAGCTCGTCGGTCAGCAACAGGTGGTGCGGGGTGACCTCGGCGGTGATGGCCCAGCCCTTGCCCTTGGCCCACCGCAGCAGCTCCACCGAGCCGGCCGTCGAGACGTGGCAGACGTGCAGCCGCGAGCCAACGTGCGCGGCGAGCAGCGCGTCCCGGGCGATGATCGCCTCCTCAGCGACGGCCGGCCACCCCCGCATGCCGAGCATCCCGGACAACGGGCCCTCGTTCATCTGGGCACCCTCGGTCAAGCGTGGCTCTTGAGCATGCTGAGCCACCACCCCGTCGAAGGCCTTGACGTACTCCAACGCCCGCCGCATCAGCACGGCGTCGGAGACGCAGTGACCGTCGTCGGAGAAGATCCGTACCCGGGCCGCGGAGTCGGCCATCGCACCCATCTCGGCAAGCCGCTGGCCCTGGAGTCCGACGGTGACCGCTCCCACCGGCTGCACGTCGCAGTAGCCCGCCTCCTGACCCAACCGCCGGACCTGCTCGACGACACCGGCAGTGTCCGCGACCGGATCGGTGTTGGCCATGGCATGGACGGCGGTGAAACCACCCCGTGCGGCCGCGCGGGTACCGGTCTCGACGGTCTCGGCATCTTCGCGGCCCGGCTCGCGCAGGTGGGTGTGCAGGTCGACCAGGCCCGGCAGGATCACCAGGCCGTCGGCCTCGACCACCTCGATCACCTCGGCCCCGGCCCTCGACGTCGCATCCGCGCCGATGGCGGCGATGGCGCCCTCGTCCAGCAACAGGTCGGTGGCCGGCCCGCCAAGCGGCCGACCACCCCGCAGCAGCACCGGTAATGGGTTCGGCTCGGAGGAGGTCACGACTCCCCCACTGGCGTCTCGATCGGCACGTTCGACCCGCTGAGCAAGAGGTAGAGGACCGCCATCCGGACCGCGACACCGTTGCTGACCTGCTCGACGATGACCGAGCGGGTGGAGTCGGCAACATCGGCACTGATCTCCATGCCACGGTTCATCGGCCCCGGGTGCAGCACGAGCGTGTGGTCGGGCAGCAACGCCATCCGCCTGGTGTCCAGGCCGTACCGACGGCTGTACTCGCGAGCGCTGGGGAAG
The DNA here is from genome assembly GCA_013696555.1 of Nocardioidaceae bacterium. Taxonomy (GTDB): domain Bacteria; phylum Actinomycetota; class Actinomycetes; order Propionibacteriales; family Nocardioidaceae; genus JACCYJ01. The sequence continues at coordinate 3,415 of JACCYJ010000204.1, forward strand.
AAAGACTCGTTCATCCGCTCCCGTTGGACCCGCAGCATCATCACCGCGTCGCTCTTGACGATCGAGGAGTCCAGGTCGTACGACGTGTGCACCGGCCAGGAGGCGACACCCACGGGCAGCAGGGTCGGTGGACCCACCAGCGTCACCTCGGCACCGAGGGTGCTGAGCAGCAACGCGTTGGACCGCGCTACCCGGCTGTGGAGGACGTCCCCCACGATCGTGACGCGGCGGCCTTCGAGGTCACCGAGGTGACGGCGCATCGTGAACGCGTCGAGCAGGGCCTGCGTCGGGTGTTCGTGCGTGCCGTCGCCGGCGTTGATGACGCTGCCGTGCGTCCACTGCGCCGACGCCAGCCGATGTGGCGCCCCCGAGGAGTGGTGGCGGACCACGATGGCGTCGGCGCCCATGGCCTGCAGCGTCAGCGCGGTGTCCTTGAGGCTCTCCCCCTTCGACACACTCGATCCCTTGGCGGCAAAGTTGATCACGTCAGCCGACAGCCGCTTCGCCGCCGCCTCGAAGGAGATCCTGGTCCGGGTGGAGTCCTCGAAGAACAGGTTCACCACCGTGCGACCGCGCAGCGCCGGGAGCTTCTTGATCGGCCGATCTGCCAGGCTGCGCATCTCTTCGGCGGTGTCGAGCACGAGAACGGCGTCCTCGCGACTCAGGTCGCCGGCACTCAGCAGGTGGCGTCTCACCGGGCCTCCCCCGTGGCAGCGGCCACCGACCCGGTCGCGATCAGCACCTCGTCGTGCCCGTCGACCTCGGCAACGCTGACCCGTACCTCTTCGGTGAGCGAGGTCGGGAGGTTCTTGCCCACGAAGTCGGCCCGGATCGGCAGCTCGCGGTGCCCACGGTCAACCAGCACCGCGAGCCGAACCGCCCGCGGCCGGCCGAGGTTGTTGAGCGCGTCGAGCGCGGCCCGGATGGTGCGCCCGGAGAACAGCACATCGTCGACCAGGATCACGGTCTTCCCGTCCACCCCAGCGTGGGGGATGTCGGTGTGCTCGAGGGTGCGCGCCGGCCGCAACCGAAGGTCGTCGCGGTACATGGTGACGTCCAGGGCGCCGGAAGGGACCACTGTCCCCTCGACCTCGTCGATCCGCGCCGCCAGGCGCCGCGCCAGTGGGACACCCCGGGTCGGGATCCCCAGCACCAACAAATCAGCCGGGCCACGGTTGCGTTCCAGGATCTCGTGGGAGATACGCGTCAACGCCCGGGCGATGTCGCGCTCGTCGAGCACGACGCGGGCGGCGGGTGCAGGCACCGGCTGACCTCCTTGCCCGCCTCACCGGACGGAGCGTTAAAGGATGTCCACGTTCTACGGGCACGCTACCAGCCGGTGACCGGGTGCGGACCCGATGACAAGTTGTTGACGGAGCGGTGTCGCTGTGGCCACCCGAGTGCTCCAGCTCGGGTTGGCGATGCGCGGCCCTGGGACGTTAGCGACAGCGTGTTCCGCCCTTTCGCTTGACCTTCTCGAAAGGGCAGGGCTATGGTTACGGAGAGTAGCCACCGCCCTGACATCACCGTCCGGAGTCATCGTGCCCAACGAATACGCCCGCGCACTGGGTAACCGACTGCGCTCCATCCGTCAGCAGCAAGGCCTGTCGTTGCACGGGGTAGAGGAGAAGTCCGAGGGCCGTTGGAAGGCCGTCGTCGTCGGCTCCTACGAACGCGGGGACCGGGCCGTCACGGTGTCCAAGCTCTCGCAGCTGGCGCAGTTCTACGGTGTACCGGTCGAGGAGCTGCTCCCAGGTGGCGGCCCCAGCCGGCCGGCCATGGAACCACCACCGCGGTTGGTCCTCGACCTCGAGAAGTTGTCCGGCGTCAATGCCGACGATGCCGCCCCGCTGGCACGCTACGCCTCGACGATCCAGTCCCAGCGCGGTGACTACAACGGCCGGGTCCTCTCAATCCGCCAGGAGGACCTGCGCACGCTGTCGGTGATCTACCAGGAGCAACCCAGCGTGCTGGCCGCCCGCTTCATCGGCTGGGGAGTGCTGCGTCACGCCACCCCCAACGACCAGCTCGAGAGCTGACGCTCGCCCGGTTCCGGCACGTCAGGTCTGCAGCGTCGGCTTGCGCTCCACAACGTGGGCCAGCAGGCCGTTGACGAACGCGGCTGACTCGTCGGTCGACAGCTCACCGGCCAGCAGCACGGCCTCGCTGACGGCAACTGAGTCGGGAACGTCGGTGGCGTACATGATTTCGAAGACCGCCAACCGCAACAGGTTGCGGTCGACCACGGGCATCCGGTCGAGAGTCCAGCCGACGGAGTACGCGGCGAGCAGCTCGTCGATGCGGTCCTGGTGCGCGGCGACTCCCTCGACCAGAGTCACGGTGTAGGGGTTGACGGGTCGCCCACCCGGCTGGCTGTGATCCGGCTGGATGTGGTCGGGCAAGGTGGCACCGAGGGCGAGACCGCGCAGCTCGGACTCGAACAAGATGTCCAGCGCACGCTTGCGGGCCTTGGTGCGTGCTCCCATCAGCTCGCTCGGCCGAGGTAGCTGCCGTCGCGGGTGTCCACCTTGACCTTTTCGCCACTGGTGATGAACAGCGGGACCGCAATCTCATAACCGGTCTCCAACCGGGCCGGCTTCGTGCCGCCGGTCGAGCGGTCGCCCTGCAGGCCGGGCTCGGTGTACTCGATCGTCAACTCCACCGACGCCGGCAGCTCGATGTAGAGCGGGGTCCCTTCGTGCATCGCGACGACAGCGGCCTGGTTGTCCAGCAGGAAGTTGGCGGCCTCGCCGACCGTCGCCGGTGCCAGGTGCACCTGGTCGTACGTCTCGGCGTCCATGAACACGTAGGAGGAGCCGTCGTTGTAGAGGTACGACATCGCCCGCTTGTCGACGTTGGCGGTCTCCACCCGGACGTCGGCGTTGAACGTCTTGTCGACCACCTTGCCCGACATGACGTTCTTCAGCTTGGTCCGCACAATGGCGCCGCCCTTGCCCGGTTTGTGGTGCTGGAACCACACGACGGACCACAGCTGACCATCGAGGTTGAGCACCGTGCCGTTCTTGAGGTCGTTGGTCGTGGCCATCGTGAGTCTCCGGTCAGTCGAGGACGAGCAGGTCCCTCGTCGCATGAGTCAGGACCTCGGGACCGGTTGCGGTCACCACCACCGTGTCCTCGATGCGTACGCCGCCCCGGCCGGGCAGGTAGATCCCCGGCTCGATCGTGAGCGGGGTGTGGGCCCGGAGTCTACCTGGATGCCGCTTGCTGATGAGCGGCTCCTCGTGGATCTGCAGGCCGACCCCGTGCCCGAGCCCGGTGGTGAACCACTCGAGGTAACCGGCGCTCGCGAGGGAGTCGCGCGAGGCCGCGTCCACGTCCGCCACCGGGGTGTCGACGACACACGCATCCACTCCGGCCCGCTGCGCCGCAGCCACCGCGGCGTAGATGTCGCGTTGCCAGTCGGCGCCGGAGCCCACCAGTACGGTCCGGGTGCAGTCGGCGTGATAGCCGGCGTGCCGGGCGCCGAAGTCGATCTTGAGCAGATCGCCGACCGCGACCTGCCGGTCGGTCGGCTCGTGGTGTGGGATCGCGCTGTTCGGCCCCGACGCGACGATCGTCTCGAACGCGATCGCCTCGGCGCCGAGCTCGTACATCCGCCACTCCAGGTCCCGCGCCAACGCTCGTTCGGTCCGGCCGAGGAGCTCCCCGGCGAGCAGCCCGGCCAGCGCCTGCGTCGACATGTCGCACGCGGTGCGCAGCGCCTCGATCTCGTCGGCGTCCTTGACCTCTCGCAGTCTTTCGACGGCCTGCTCCAGCGACGACAGCTCCCAGCCGTCTCGGCTCGTGACCTGGGCGGCGACGATGCCGTGCTCGTCCACGCTCAGCGAGTGGGTCTCGACGGCGAAGCGAAGTGGTTTGTGGTCCTCAAGCGTGGCGACCAGCACCTCGGTCAGCTGCCGCGAGACGAGCCGCTCGACGTCGGGGCACTGGGTGGCTGCCTGGTCGACGTACCGGCCGTCGGTCGCGAACACAACCCTGCCGTCCACCGTGACCAGCAGCGCCGCATTCGACCCGGTGAAGCCGCTCAGATAGCGGACGTTGACCAGGTCGGTGACGAGGGCCGCGTCCATCCCACGTGTGGTGAGCTGCTCACTCAGTCGAGCGCGACGGCGCTCATGAACCTCAGGCACCCCCACACCCTTCGCTGACACTGACGTTTTTGCAATGACACGTCGACGATTGGCCGGATTCGGTCAGGCTCACGGATTCAGTCGCTGGAGATCGCGTCGTACGCGGCGGTCAGCAGGGTGAGATCGGGCGCGGCCAACACCGTCGGGCGAGCCAGCCCCGCCAAGATGATGAACCGCAACGCGTCACCGCGCGCCTTCTTGTCCACACGCATCGCCTCGTGCAGCGACTCCCATAACCCGTCCCGGTAGCTGATCGGCAGGCCCACCAACTCCAGCACGTGGCGATGCCGGTCAGCGGTGGCGTCATCGAGCCGGCCGGCGAGGCGGGCCAGCTCGGCGGCGTAGCACATGCCGATCGCCACCGCGGCCCCGTGCCGGAACTGGTAGCGCTCGACTCGCTCCACCGCGTGCCCGAAGGTGTGTCCGTAGTTGAGCACCTCGCGCCCCGGAGTGGCACCGGTCGGATCGGCGGCGGCCGTCTCGGTCAGGTCGTCGGCCACCACGCCCGCCTTGACTCGGATGGCGCGGACCACCAGCTCCCGCAGGACGTCGCTGCCGATGTCGCGCGCTCCCGACGGCTCCTGCTCCACCATGTCGAGGATCCGCGGATCGGCAACGAAACCACACTTGATGATCTCCGCGAGACCGCTGATCACCTCACCGGCCGGCAGGGTGTCGAGTGCCGCCAGATCGCAGAGCACGGCGATCGGCTCATGGAACGCCCCCACAAGATTCTTGCCCTCAGCGGTGTTGATACCGGTCTTGCCTCCGACGGCAGCGTCGACCATCCCGAGCAGCGTGGTCGGGACCTGCACCAGGCGCACACCTCGCAGCCAGGTGGCCGCGACGAAGCCAGCCAGATCGGTCGTCGACCCGCCGCCCAGACCGACGATGACGTCGGACCGGGTGAAACCGGAGCGCCCCAGCACCGACCAGCAATAGGCGGCGACATCGGAGGTCTTGGCCGACTCCTCGTTCGGCACCTCGATCGCGTGCGCCTCGTACCCGGCCTCGACCAGGCTCGCTTGGCAGGCATCACCCCGAGCGACCAGCGCCTCCGGATGGATGATGGCCACTCGCAGCGCGTCCCCGATGACCTCCGGCAGTCGCCCCCCGAGGCCGGTCCCCACGACCACGTCGTACGGGGAAGCGGTGCGCACCGTGACGCGGATCTCCGCCGAGGTCATCGCACCGGCTCCGCCTCGTCGAGCAGCTCGACGATGGCGTCGACCACCTCGACGGCCGAACGGTCGTCCGTCGACACGACCCGCCAGGCAATCCTCTCGTACACCGGACGGCGTGCGTCCATCAGCGCCTTGAGCTGGGCACGTACGTTGCCGAGCAGCAGCGGCCGAGCGGTCGCCAGCCCTACCCGCCGCACCGCCGCGGGCAGACCGACGTCAAGGAACACGATGCGCTGTGTGCCGAGCGCCTCCCTGACGCGGCTACCGGTGACCGCACCGCCGCCGAGCGCGAGGACACCGTCGTGCTCGACCAGGGCGGCCAGCACGGCCGCCTCCTCGAGGCGGCGAAAGTGCGCCTCACCCGAATCAACGAAGATATCTGCCACGCTCGAACCGGTCGTGGCTTCCACATCGGCGTCGGTGTCACGCAGGGTGGTTTCGAGCCGGGTGGCGAGCAACGTCCCGACCGTGGTCTTGCCGGCGCCCGGAGACCCGATCAAGATCACGATCGGTGTCACCGGATCCTCAACGCGGCGAGGTAGGCATCACGGTTGCGCCGGGTCTCGGCGACGGAGTCCCCACCGAACTTCTCCAGCACGGCGTCGGCGAGCACGAGAGCCACCATCGCCTCGGCGACGATCCCCGCGGCCGGGACGGCGCACACATCGGATCGCTGGTGGTGGGCGACCGCCGGTTCGCCGGTGGCCACGTCGACGGTGCGCAGCGCCCGAGGGATCGTCGAGATCGGCTTCATCGCCGCGCGTACCCGCAGTGACTCCCCTGTCGACATCCCGCCCTCGGTGCCGCCAGAGTGGCCGGAGGATCGAGCGATGCCCCGCGGACCGGTCACGATCTCGTCATGGGCCAGCGAGCCGCGGGTCCGGGCCAGCCGGAAGCCGTCTCCCACCTCGACTCCCTTGATCGCCTGGATGCCCATCAGCGCCCCCGCCAGGCGGGAGTCGAGCCGGCGGTCCCAGTGCACGTGGCTGCCCAACCCGGGAGGCAGACCGTATGCGACGACCTCGACGACACCGCCCAGGGTGTCGCCCTCGGCATGGGCGGCGTCGATCTCGGCGACCATCGCGTTACTGGCGTCGGCGTCCAAGCAGCGAACCGGGTCGGCATCCAGCCGTTCGACGTCGTCCGGCGTGGGCAGCACGCCGTCGGGGGTCATGACCGAACCCAGCCCGACCACGTGACTGACCAGCCGGGACTCGGACGCCGTTGCCAAGAACGCCGCTGCCACGGTCCCGAGAGCGACCCGGGCCGCGGTTTCGCGGGCACTGGCCCGCTCGAGCACCGGCCGCGCCTCGTCGAACCCGTACTTCTGCATGCCCACCAGGTCGGCGTGCCCCGGCCGTGGCCTCGTCAACGGGGCGTTGCGCGCCTGACTCGCCAGGACCGCGGGATCGACCGGGTCCGCGGCCATGACCGAGTCCCACTTCGGCCACTCGCTGTTGGCGATGCGCAGCGCCACCGGGCTCCCCAACGTGGTGCCATGACGGATGCCGCCGCCCACCTCGAGCTGGTCGGCCTCGAACGACATCCGAGCGCCACGCCCGTAGCCCAGCCGTCGCCGTGCCAGGGCGGCGCGGATGTCGTCGGACGTCACCGGCACGCCGGCCGGCAACCCTTCCAGGATCGCCACCAGCGCGGGGCCGTGTGACTCCCCCGCGGTGAGCCAGCGCAGCATGGCGCCGAGTCTGTCACGGTGTCCGGGACCGAAGCGTGCTCAACCGAGCCAGGACGCGGTCAGCGGCCCGGTCACCACTCCCAACCAGGTGCCTAACAGCATGAACGGCCCGAACGGATAGCTGCGGCGGTCGACCACCTTGGCGACCGCGAGCACACCTCCGACCAGCGCCCCGAGCAGAAACCCGACGTAGACACCGACGACCAGTTGGGACCAGCCCAACCACCCCAGAGCCAGCGCGAGGACCCCCGACAGCCGGACGTCGCCGTACCCCATCCCCGGGGGGTAGACGAACCACAAGGCGTAGAAGATCGCGAACGTCGCCGCCCCGGCGATGACCGCCCGCAGCAGCGCGTCCTGGTCGGGCGTGGCCGCCGCGGCGCCGACGAGGAGCACGGCCACGATCGGGTACGACGGTGCCACGAGGCGGTACGGCAACAGCTTCGTCCGCCAGTCGACGTAACCGAGCCCGACTCCGACGACGGCGAGATAGACCCACACCGGCAACGACCAGTCCGGACCGAGGACGGCACCGATCGAGCCGGCGAGCACCCCGGCCACCACCGCACAGCGGACACCGAGCCGCCGCCTCCCGGCCAAGATCGCATACGGCAGCTTGTCGTCGCCGGCGTCCTTCGGCTCCGGCAGCCGGGCCACCAACCAGGGGATCAGCAGGCCGCCGGCCGCGGCCACCGCGGCGCAGCACACGGCAGCCACCACCTGCTCCGTCGTCACGCTGCCGTCACTCGGGGGAGCCTAGTTGCGCAACAGCAGCACGTCGGAGCACATCCACAGGGACGGTGTCCCCCGTCATCAGGGCCACCTGGAGGACAGCCTGATGCGCCAACAGATCGACTCCGGTCACGATCCGACGCCCGGCGCTCAGTGCCGTTTCCAGCAGTGGAGACGGCCACGGGGAGTAGCCGACATCGAAGACGACCGCCGCCGCTTGGACGAGCGTGTGCGCCATCGCGGACAGCGCCGCCGCGGGAACCGTGGATACGAGCAGCTCAACCTCCCGTGCCGGCGAGGTGTCCAAGGATGTCGCCTCGGCACGCACTCCGAGGGAGCCGGCCCAGCCTGCAAGGGCGGCGGCCTCGTCCGGATCACGCCCGAGGATCACCACCTCTGCGACGCCCATCCGGATCAATGCAGCGATCGACGAGGCGGCCGTGGCCCCGGTGCCGAGCACCGCCGCGCCGCTCACCCCGGTCACCCCGTGCTCGGCCAAGGCGGCCACGATCCCCGGGATGTCGGTGTTGTGTCCTCGTCTCTCGCCGTCCTCCAAGACGATGGTGTTGACGGCTCTGACCTCACGGGCGGTGTCGCTCACCTCGTCGAGCAACGGCAGCGCGACCCGTTTGAGCGGCATCGTCAGCGACAGGCCGCGCCACCCTTCGTCGAGGCCGGTGAGGAATCTCGCCAGCCCCGCCTCGTCGACCTCGATCGCGTCGTACGTCCAGTCCATGCCCAGATGCTGGTAGGCGGCCCGGTGCATGACCGGCGAGAGCGAGTGAGCGATCGGCTTGCCGAGGACTGCACAGCGCCGGACCATGACGCTCAACAGGTGTCGGACGAGAGACAGAAGTCCTCGAGCTTGTTGACGTTCGCGTTGTGCCCGGTCAGCGTGCGGGCGAACAAGGTCTTGCCCGTGTCGGGGTTGACGGTGACGAAATACAGCCACCGCCCCGGGGTCGGGTCGAGCGCCGCACTGAGCGCCGCCTCACCCGGTGCGCCGATCGCGCCCGGTGGCAGGCCCGGGTAGAGGTAGGTGTTGTACGGCGAATCGATCGCCCGTTGCTCGTCGGTAGTGAACACCTTGCCCTTCGACCCGGCGATGTAGTGCACCGTCGAGTCGAGCTGCAACGCGATGCCCGCCTCCTCGCGGTTGTAGATGACGCGGGCGACCTTGCCCAGGTCCTCCGGCCGGCTCGCCTCCGCCTCGATGAGGCTCGCAACCGTCACCACGTCGTGCGGGTTGACGCCGGCCTCCTCGGCACGAGCCACCAAGTCGATGTCCTTCGCGGCCTGCGCGAACCGGTCGGTCATCATCGCCAACAACTGCCGGGCGGTGGTGCCAGGCCCGATCGGGTAGCTGGCCGGGAACAGGTAGCCCTCCTGCTGTCCACGAGCGTAGGGGGGCAGGTCGAGGGAGTCCGGTCGGTCGAGGACCGCGCGTACCGCCTGAGCACTGATATCGGTCTGCCGGGTGATCGCGGTCGTGATCTCCTCGGTGCTCAGTCCCTCGGGGATCGAGACCAGATCCTCGACCCGGTTCGAGTTGCCGATGAGCAGCCCCAGGGCCGCCGCCGCCGACATCTTCTTGCGCATCTTGTAGACGCCGGGCTGGATACTGGTGCTGTCCGGATCGTCCGCTGCCGCGTCGGTGAACGCCTCCAGGCTGGCGACGACGTCCTTGTCGACCAAAGTGGCGGCGATGTCTGTGGCCGTGTCGCCGGCGACGATCTCGACCGTCACCGAGCCGCGGCCTTCGCCGGCGTAGTCCGCCGGTGGGTTGAACTTGGCGTCGAGGTACTCGATCCCCTTGGTCACCACCAGGTACAAACCGACGACGACGACGGCGAGCGCGAACAGAGCTGCCAGGCAACCGAAGCCCCGCTTGCTGCGGGGTGGTTGGTGGGCGGGCTCGGTCAGGTCGATCCCGGTGGAGCTCACGTCATCCTCACGTCGAGTTCCTCCCCGGGGGGAGTGCCGCTGAGGCGTTCGGCGTCCAGGGCCGACTGCAGGATTTCCACGGCAGCCGCCTGGTCGATGACTGCACGCCGCTTCGCCCCTCTCCGTCCGAGCGCTGCCAAGGTCCGCTCCGCGCTGCGGGTGGTCAGCCGTTCGTCGACCAACCGCACCGGCAGCGGGTGCACTTCGCGCGCCAGTCGCTCAGCATAGGCACGGATCTTGCGCGCGGCGGGACCCTCGGCGCCAGACAATGACCGAGGCAGCCCTACGACCATCTCGAGAATGGCGCGCTCGGCGGCCAATGTGGCCAGCCGGGCCACCGACCCGCTGTCCGCCGGCACGGTCTCGACCGGAGTGGCCACCAGTCCGGCGGCGTCGCAGACCGCCACTCCGATCCGCACGTCACCGACATCGACGCCGAGCCGGACCCCTGTGCGCATCGCCGCTCGTTTCAGGAACCCACGGCCGACGCCAGGGCGGACTCGGTCTGCCGCAACGCCTCGGGAGCCGACGCCGCATCCGACCCGCCGCCTTGGGCCACGTCGGGTTTCCCGCCGCCGCTGCCGCCCAGCGCGCGGGCGGTGACCTTGACGAGATCGGAGGCCGAGAGACCCGCTCGGAGGCCGGCCTCGTTGACCGCCACGACCACCGACGGCTTTCCGTCGACCGACCCGATCACCGTGACAACGCCGGGCCGTTGCGGCGCCAGCCGCCGCCGGATGTCGAGCGCGAGCCGGCGCACGTCAGCAGCAGTAGCCCCCTCCGGTGCCCGGTACCCGACGTACGCGACCCCGCTCACGTCGGTGGCGTCGCCGGCCAGCCCGGCGGCCGACGACAGGAGCGACTGAACGCGTACCCGCTCGATCTCCTTCTCGGCCACACGCAACCGTTCGACGATGTCGTCGACCCTGGCCGGGAGCTCCTCGGGTCGTGCCTTGAGAGCTTCGGACAGCTGCGCCACCAGCAGGTGCTCGCGGGCCAGAAACCGGTACGCGTCGGAACCGACGAGCGCCTCGACCCGGCGCACTCCCGAGCCGATGGACCCCTCCCCCAGCAGTTTGATCACGCCCAGCTGGCCGGACCGTCCGGCGTGCGTACCCCCGCAGAGCTCACGGGCCCAGTCGCCGACGGAGACGACCCGAACCTGCTCGCCGTACTTCTCACCGAACAACGCCATGGCACCGGAGCGGCGCGCCTGCTCTTGGGTCATGATCTCCGCCGCCACGCCGAGGTCGGCGAGCACGAGGTCGTTGACCCGGGCCTCGATCTCCTGGAGGACCGACTGTGGAACCGGACTGGTCGCGGAGAAGTCGAACCGGAACCGTCCCGGTGAGTTCTCGCTGCCGGCTTGGGTGGCGGTCTCACCCAAGGCCTCTCGGAACGCCTTGTGCACCATGTGCGTCGCGGTGTGGGAGCGGCTGATCGAGCGGCGCCGTTCCACTTCGACCCGCGCCAGTGCGAGGGCGCCCATCGTGACCTCACCAGAGACGACCTGCACCTGGTGCACGATCAGTCCGCGCACCGGGGACTGGACGTCCAGCACGCGCAACAGCGTGCCGTCGGCGAGCTCGATGTCACCCTGATCGGCGAGCTGGCCACCGCCTTCGGCGTAGAAGGGGGTCCGGTCGAGGACGACCTCGACCGTCGCACCGCTGCTCGCGGCGGGGATGGCCCCGTCGGTGGAGACGATGCCGCGGACAGTTGCCTCGGTGACCACTTCGTCGTAACCGGTGAAGTGCACGCCGGTGCCGAGGTCGGCCGCAACTTCCCGGTAGGCGTCGGTATCGGCATGCCCGGCCTTCTTCTTCTGCGCCGAGTCAGTCTTGGCCCGCTCGCGCTGCGCCGCCATCAGCCGCCGGAACCCGTCCGCGTCGACCGACACCCCTTTTTCGGCGGCCATCTCCAGGGTCAAGTCGATGGGGAAGCCGTAGGTGTCGTGCAGCCGGAACGCCGAGTCACCCGAGAGCCGACCATCGGAGTCTCGGGCTCGGACAACGGCGGTGTCGAAGATCTGCGTGCCAGTGCGCAACGTCTGCCGGAAAGCCTGCTCTTCGGCGTAGGCGATCTGCGAGACCCGACCCCACTCCGTGTCCAGCTCGGGGTACGAGTGCCGCATCCGGTCCTTGCTCAGAGGCAGCAGCTCGGGCAGCGTCGGGGCGTCGACGCCGAGCAACCGCATCGAGCGCACGGCGCGACGGATGAGCCTGCGCAATACGTAGCCGCGACCCTCGTTGCCAGGGGTTACGCCGTCGACCATCAGCATCAGCGCACTGCGTACGTGATCGGCGACGATCCGGAACCGCACGTCGTCCTCGGGATCGTTCCCGTAGTTCCGACCGGAGAGCTCCACCGCCCGCTCGACAACGGGAAAGACCTCGTCGATCTCGTACAGGTTGTCCTTGCCCTGTAACAGGTAGGCAACCCGTTCCAGGCCCATGCCGGTGTCAATGTTCTTCGCCGGCAGCTCGCCCACGATCGGATAGTCCTCCTTGACACCGCCCTCGCCGCGGACGTTCTGCATGAACACCAGGTTCCAGAACTCCATGTACCGGTCGCCGGCGTCCCAGTCGCGCTCTGCGCCGTACCGGGGACCACGGTCGATGAGAATCTCTGAGCTCGGACCGCACGGGCCGGGAACTCCCATCGACCAGAAGTTGTCCTTGACACCGAGGCGCACGATCCGGTCGTCTGACAGGCCGGCGACACGTTTCCACAAGACGATGGCCTCGTCGTCCTCGTGGTAGACGCTGGCATACAGCACGGCCTCGTCGAAGCCGTAACCACCTTCTGTTTGGGGCTTGGTCACCAGCTCCCAAGCAAACTCGATCGCTTCAGCCTTGAAGTAGTCGTCGAAGGCGAAGTTGCCACACATCTGGAAGAACGTGCCGTGCCGGGTGGTCTTGCCGACCTCCTCGATGTCGGTCGTCCGCACGCATTTCTGCACGCTGACGGCACGGGCGAACGGGGGCGTCTCCTGCCCGGTGAAGTACGGCTTGAATGGGACCATGCCGGCGCCGACGAACAGCAGCGTCGGGTCGTCGTACAGCAATGGAGCCGACGGCACGACCGTGTGACCGGTGCCGGCGAAATGGTCAAGGAACCGCTGGCGAATTTCCGCGGTTTGCATGGAGTCACCTCGAGACTCAAGGGGAGCGAACAGGGCCAGAAGCTGCCAGCGCTCGCGGTCGCGGTGCGACCGATTCGGCGAGCGCCGGCGGTGCAGCTCGCTCCGCCCCGTCGACGGCGATCCCGAGCTGATCGGCGATCTGCGCCTCCCGCTCGACCATGCCGACGCGTACCTCGTCGGTAAATGCGCGCAGCCCCACTCCCAGCACTGCCACTTGATCCGCCACCCCGGCGGGCGTCAACCGGTACGCCAGGCGGCGGGCCCGGATCGAGGTGTACAGACCGGTGCCTGTGCCGACCATGAACCAGAAGGTGCGACCCATCATGACGCGGCCCCCGGGTGCGTAGCAGCGGCCCGAGCAGCCCGTCTGGCGGTCCGCTGCCGGAGCTTGTGCCGGCGGCGCAGGTCGCGGCGCATGAGCGCCCTGACCCGGTCCCGGTGTTCGGCGCGCAGCGCTCGCCGCAGCCCGTACGACAACGCGGCGGCGCGTACCAACGGTGGGCCCATCGTCACGCTCACGAGCCGCTGCTGGCTCGCCACGGCGACGGTGCTCGGAGGCGCCGCCGGCGGCGCC
>JACCYJ010000268.1 GCA_013696555.1 Nocardioidaceae bacterium
GCCCGCGACGTCTTCGCGATGGCGCCCGCGTACGAACCGGCTGACGGGATCCGGCGGATGCTGTCCGGAACGCCGCAGGTCACCGGGTTGGTGGCCGTCGACGAGGGGGTCAAGCTCGTTGCGGAAGCCGGGATCGACGCGATCCACGCCAAGGCGATGGCGCTGACCGACATGGTCGTCGACCTCGTCGACGCCTGGTTGGTGCCGCTCGGTGCCAGTCTCGCCTCTCCCCGTCAGGCGGCGAGGCGGGGCGGGCACGTGACCGTGCGCTGCTCGGACGCCCGGGCGACCGCCGACCGGATGACCGCCGCCGGCGTGGTGCCCGACTTCCGCAACCCCGACCTGATCCGGCTCGGCCTCTCCCCGTTGACCACGTCGTACACCGAAGCCTGGACCGGGCTGGCGGTGATGCGTGACATCATCGCGGCATGAGAAGGGTGGCCGTGCTGGGCTCGGCCGGCCGCATGGGCGCGGGGGTGTGCGAGGCAATCACCGCTGCTGACGGGCTGGACCTCGTCGCCCGGGTCGACGAGGGCGATCGCATCGAGATGCTGGCCGAACAGCACGCTGACGTGGCCGTCGACTTCACCTCACCGGATGTCGTGATGGACAACCTGGAGTGGTGCATAGAGCACGGTATTCACGCGGTCGTCGGCACCTCTGGCTTCACCGAGGAGCGCCTGACGACCGTCCGGAGTTGGCTCGACGCGGCGCCGAGCGTGGCGGTGCTGGTCGTCCCCAACTTCTCTGTCGGTGCGGTACTGATGATGCGTTTCGCCACTCAGGCGGCTCCCTTTTTCGAGTCGGTCGAGATCGTGGAGATGCACCACCCGGACAAGGCCGATGCCCCGTCCGGGACCGCGCGACGCACCGCGGAGATGGTCGCCGGCGCACGGAAAGCGGCCGGCAGCCGGCCGGTGCCCGACGCGACGACGACCGGTCTCGACGGCGCCCGCGGTGCCGACGTTGCGGGCATCTCAGTGCACTCCGTCAGACTGCGGGGGCTCGTCGCGCACCAGGAGGTCATGTTCGGGGGGGTCGGGGAATCCCTGACACTGCGACACGACTCGCTCGACCGGGCGTCGTTCCTGCCGGGTGTCGTCGCAGCCGTGCGGTCGGTCGCCGCCAGACCGGGTTTGACCGTGGGTCTCGAGCACGTTCTCGGCCTGGACTGACGGCTCGGTCGTTACCGGGACGGCTCCGGCAGCTTGCACTTGGTCTTGGGGTTGAGGCCGACGTAGTTCAGCGGCCCGGAGACGATGGTCACGATGATCGTGCTGGTCTCGGCGCAGTCGGTCTTGCCGTTGGAGAAGTAGTCGCGCTGCCAGGCCGCGAGGGTGCCGATGAGCAGCCAGATGATCACGAGCACCGCGCCGATCTTCATTGCTGCCTCCGGGTTCGGGTTGTGACACGTTAACCGCCCACCCGTTCTCCCGACGGATGACTCGCTGGGGGACTTCGCAGCTCGGGAGATCGGGCCGTGGGGCCGCGACGCTGGGGGAGGTCGGGAGATCCGGGTGCGAAGCTCAATCGTCCCGCAGATCGGTGTGCAGGCGTACCTGCTTCACGCGCACCGAACCGTCGCCGTGCAGGTCGAGCTCACGAGCGGCTCCATCGGGTGCCCAACCGGCCGCCGTGACGAAGCTGCGGCACCGGTCGTCGGTGCTGTTGACCCACATCGTGGCCTGCTGGAAGCGATCCGAACGCAACGTGTCCGCGCCCGCCTGCAACAACCGGGACCCATGACCGCGACGAGTTGCGGCCGGGTCCACAGCGAGCTCGGCGATCTCGCCGGCCGCGAGCGGATCTACGTCGGGGTCCGACGAGGGGCCGGTCACCGCGAAACCCCGGATCGAGACCCGCTCCAGCGCCACCAGAACCCGGTTTCGGGCATCCTTCGGTGTGGCCAAGGCGAGCGCCCATGCGGCCGCGAAGTCACCGGTGTCCAAGCTTTCGAGCACCTCGGCCGGTAGGACGTCGGCGTACGCCACCTGCCAGGCGCGCACCTGGACGCTCGCGATCCCCTCCGCGTCCGCGGACCAGGCGACCCGGACACTGACATCAGCCGTGGGCGTACTCATGATGTTGATCGTGCCATCAGCACACCTCGATACGATGGGGGTTCCATCTCCTGGAGGTTTCCGTGTACGGCAACGACTTCACGCAGCAGCCGATCGTCGAGATCGCGGAGGACGACGCCGACTTCCAGGCCATCCTCGATGCCGACGGCCGCATCGAGCCGCGGGACGCGATGCCCGAGGCGTACCGCAAGAACCTCATCCGCCAAATCGCCCAGCACGCGCACTCCGAGATCATCGGCATGCAGCCCGAGGGCAACTGGATCACCCGGGCGCCCAGCCTGAAGCGCAAGGCGATCCTGATGGCGAAGGTGCAGGACGAGGCCGGCCACGGTCTCTATCTCTATGCCGCGGCGGAGACCCTTGGAGCCGACCGGGCCGACCTGCTCGACCTGCTGCACACGGGCCGGCAGAAGTACTCCTCGATCTTCAACTACCCCACGCTGACCTGGGCGGACATGGGTGCGATCGGCTGGCTGGTCGACGGGGCCGGGATCGTCAACCAGGTGCCGCTGTGCCGTTGCTCGTACGGCCCGTACGCCCGGGCGATGGTCCGGGTGTGCAAGGAGGAGTCGTTCCACCAGCGCCAGGGTTTCGAGATCCTGCACACGCTCTCGCACGGCACGCCGGCGCAGAAGGCGATGGCGCAGGACGCCGTCGACCGTTGGTGGTGGCCGAGCCTGATGATGTTCGGGCCACCGGACGAGTCGTCGCCCAACACCGAGCGCTCGATGCGGTGGGGCATCAAGCGGTTCAGCAACGACGAGCTACGGCAGCGCTTCGTGGACATGACGGTGCCGCAGGCCCAGGCGCTGGACCTGACGCTGCCCGATCCGCAGCTGTCGTGGGACGCGGCTACCGGGCACTGGGAGTACGGCGCCATCGACTTCACCGAGCTGTTCGAGGTCATCAAGGGCAACGGGCCGTGCAACGCGCAGCGCATGGCACACCGGCGCCGCGCCCACGAGGAGGGGGCGTGGGTGCGCGAGGCGGCGCTTGCCTACGCGACCAAGCGTGACGCCGAGCGCGAGGCGGAGCCACCGGCGGCGGTGGCGTGACGCAATCGCCTGGCCAGGACCTCAGCGCCGAGGGCGGCCACGGCGCGGTTCCCACCACGGGCGTACCCGCCACCAGCGGCCGAGCCGTCCGCGACTGGCCGTTGTGGGAGGTGTTCGTCCGCGCCCGGCGGGGGCTGTCCCACGGGCACGTCGGGAGCTTGCACGCCCCGGACGCCGAGATGGCGTTGCGCAACGCGCGTGACGTCTACACCCGTCGCCAGGAGGGCGTGTCGATCTGGGTCGTGCCCGCCGCGGCCATCAGCGCCTCGAGCCCGGACGAGAAGGACGCGTTCTTCGACCCGGCCGGTGACAAGGTCTACCGCCATCCGACGTTCTACGACGTCCCGGAAGGGGTCGAGCACCTGTGATCGGCTCCAAACCTGCCGAGTTGTCACCGTCAGGTCAGGCCATAACCTGGTCTGACAGTGACAAGTCCGTGGCAGTTGGGGCATACGCGCTGCGACTGGGTGATGACGCGCTCGTGCTGGCGCACCGCATGGCGGAGTGGATCGCCTCGGCGCCGGAGCTCGAGGAGGACGTCGCGCTCGCCAACATCGGGCTCGACCTGCTCGGCCAGGCCCGGATGCTGCTCACGTACGCCGGTGAGGTCGACGGCACCGGGCGCAGCGAGGACGACCTGGCGTACTTCCGTGACGAGCGCGAGTTCGTCAACTGCCAACTGGTCGAGCTGCCTAACGGTGACTTCGCGGTCACCATGGCGCGGATGTTGGTGTTCGCCGCGTACCAGTACGAGCTCTACGACCGGCTGTGCTCGAGCTCCGACGAGACGCTGGCGGCGGTGGCCGCCAAGGCAGTCAAGGAGGTTGCCTACCATCGTGACCACGCCACCCGCTGGGTGCTCCGTCTCGGCGACGGCACCGCGGAGTCGCAGCAGCGGATGCAGGCCGCGCTGGATGTGGTCTGGCCGTACGTCTCGGAGCTGTTCGAGGGGAACGAGCTGGTGCACGGCCTGGTCGGTGGCGGCATCGCTGTCGACCCGGCGGAGCTGCGAGACCCGACGACCGACTACCTCACCACGGTGATCGAGCAGGCGACGTTGACGGTTCCGGACACCTCCGTCTGGCACACCGGAGGCCGGCGCGGAATCCACACCGAGGCCTTGGGCTACCTGTTGGCGGAGATGCAGCACCTCGCCCGTACCCATCCAGGAGCACCGTGGTGAGCGCGGTCACTGTCGAGGCGGTCCGGGCGATTGTCGCCGCGGTGCCCGACCCGGAGCTGCCGGTGCTCACCATCGACGACCTCGGGGTGCTCCGGGAAGTCCGCGTGGACGACGACGGGCACGTCGAGGTGGACATCACCCCCACGTACTCCGGCTGCCCGGCGATGGACGCCATCCGAGCCGATGTGGAGCGGCGGCTGGGCGACGTTGGGATGGCCGATGTCGTGGTCCGCCTCGTCCTGGCGCCGGCGTGGTCGACCGACGAGATCAGCGAGTCCGGCAGGCGCAAGCTGCTCCACTTCGGCATCGCCCCGCCGACCGGGCGGGCCGCGGTCGGCGGGCCGGTGGCGCTGACCCTCGCGGTGCGCTGCCCCCAGTGCGGCTCCTCCGACACCCGCGAGCTGAGTCGCTTCGGGTCGACCGCGTGCAAAGCGCTGTGGGCGTGCAACGCCTGTCAGGAGCCGTTCGACGCCGTCAAAGTGCTCTGATGGCTCGGCACGCCGTCTTCCACCGCCTGTGCGTGTCCGACATCGAGTGGCTCACCGACGACGCGGTGGCCGTGACGTTCGACGTACCACCGGACCTGGCGGACGACTACTCCTTCGCTCCCGGGCAACACCTGACTGTGCGCTCCGACGCCATCGGGGATGACGTGCGACGGAACTACTCGATCTGTACGCCGGCCGGTTCGGGGCGTTTGCGCATCGGGGTGAAACGGCTTGCCAAGGGGGCGTTCTCCGAGCACGCCCTCAGCCGGCTGGCGGTCGGCGACGAGCTCGACGTGATGACTCCGAGCGGCCGTTTCACGGTCGCGCTGGACGCCGCGAACGCCAAGCACTATGCGCTGCTCGCGGCCGGTTCCGGCATCACTCCGGTGTTGTCGATCATCGCCAGCGTTCTCGCAACGGAGCCACGCAGCCGGGCAACGTTGTTGTTCGCGAACCGGCGGGTGTCGGGCGTGATGTTCGTGGAGGAGCTCGAGGATCTCAAGGACCGCTACCGCGAACGGTTCCACCTGGTGCACCTGCTCACGCAGGAGCCGGCCGACGTCGAGCTGTTCTCCGGTCGCCTGGACGGCCCGCGCCTGGAGCGCATCCTCGACTCGCTGCTGCCGGTTGACACCGTCGACGAGTGGTACTTGTGCGGCCCGTACGCCATGGTCGTCGAGTTGCGGGAAACGCTTCAGCAGCGGGGCGCCGATCCCGCACACATCCATGCCGAGCTCTTTCACGTCGAGTCCGCCCCGCCGGTGCGGGTGGTAAGCGCCGAGACCGACGACACCGCTGCCGCGACCGTGACGTTCGTGCTCGACGGTCGCCGATCAACGGTCCGGGTGCCGCCCGACGGAGTGCCGATTCTGGAGGCCGCTCTGACCGTCCGCGCTGATGCGCCATACGCCTGCAAGGGTGGAGTCTGCGGCACCTGTCGAGCGCTGCTGATCGAGGGCACGGTGGCGATGGACACCAACTATGCGCTCGAGCCGGAGGAGATGGCGCGCGGGTATGTGCTGACGTGCCAGTCCCATCCCACCAGCCACGAAGTAGTGCTCGACTACGACGCCTGATTGCTCCTGCGGCGTGGGCTAGTCTTGACACATGCGCTTACACATCTTTCTCGATGATGAGTTGGTCGAGCAGCTGGACGCCCGGACAGGGCGTGGTGGGCGCAGTCGGTTCATCGTGGAGGCAGTGCGCCGAAGGCTTACGGACGAGTCGCGCTGGGACTCTCTTTTGGCGGCGGCGGGCTCGATCGAAGACAGGGGCCACCCTTGGGACGACGACCCGGCTGCCTGGGTAGCCGCCCAACGTCGCGGGGACCTTGGACGGGTCGGATGAGATGGGCCTTGTCCTGTTGGACACGACCGTGCTCATCGATGTCTTGCGCGGAAGGCCCGCGCTGCAACGTCTGCGCCTCATGCACGATCGCCTGGATGTGCCGGCGACCAGCCCGGTCAACGTCGAGGAGATAGTCCGCGGACTGCGACCAGCTGAGCAGGCATCGGCAACGGATCTGGTGGACGGCTTGTTCGTGGTCCCTCTGGATCGTGCGGCGGGGGAGCGTGCCGGCGCTTGGCGTCGAGACTTCGCCCTTCGGGGCATCACACTCTCGCAGGCGGATTGCCTGATCGCCGCAGCAGCACTCTTCGCCGGTGGCCGCCTGGCCACCGGCAACCCGCGACACTTTCCTATGCCGCAACTGGAGGTTGAGCACTGGCCCGTCGGCGCTTGATCGAGCCTACGTCCATGTCGTCGCACGCATGCCGGACGACCCGAGGAACTTCGCGGTCCGCGTCGCATTGATGACGGTGCTGAGCGCTCGTCGTTCTGCTCGGCTTGGGTTAGGCGGCGTTGGAGAGTCGGATGGTGGTGCGGTTGTCGACGATGTAGAGCTGGCTGGTGGGTGAGGTCCACAGGTGGATGCCGTTGTGGGGTTGTTTGAGTCGCCATCGGCCGTGGGTTTTCACGCGGTGGTGGCGTGGGCAGAGGCAGCCGGCGTTGTCGAGGCTGGTGGTTCCGGTGGGTGCTGGTTTGTTGTGGTCGGTGTGGCAGGTGCGGGCGGGTTTGTCGCAGAACGGGAACACGCAGGTCAGGTTCTTGATCAGGACACCTTCGCGGTTGTCGCCGGTGAACGCGTACCCGGCGCCGGGGGCCATGTGTTCGAGGTCGATGACGGGTTTGATGGTGAGGTGGGAGTGTCCGAGGACTTCTTCGACCGCGTCGTAGGGGACCGGGGTGGGTCCGCCGAGTCGATTGTTGCCTTCGAGGGTGACCGCTGCCGGGGAGTGCTCCAAGAGTTCGTCTCGGCGCATGTGCAGGTAGAGCACGGTCGCGGGCAGGTCGGCCTCTCCGGGCTCCGGAACCGGCACCAGATCGGGATCGGTGTCGGGGTTGGGGGAGGTGCCGCGGGCACGCAGCGCGTTCACCCGCTGGTAGAGGGCGGTGACGACGCCCGGGTCGGCGAGCAGGCCGAGGGCCCGGGCCCGTAGCTGCGGCTTCGGGGTGGTCAGCACGGTGTTGGTGAGGGTGGCTTCGGTGTGGAGGAGGTCGACGACAAACTCGATCCGAGCGGCTAACCGGATGGCATCTCCGGCGGCCAGGTTCGCCCAGCATTCCTTGTTGCCCACCGCGTCGGAGTCGCCGAAGCGGACATCGCGCTGCGCTTCGGCGGATGCTACGTCGGCGGCGGTGACGTCTTCGGCGTGTGTGCTCAACGCGGCGTCGACCAGCTTGGCCAACCGGCGGACGGTGACCCGGTCCAACCGGGGCAACAGGGCAGCTTCGACCTCGGCGCACGCTGCCGGGGGAAGTTTGCGGGTGCCGGTGGCCACGACCCGGGCCCGCCAGGCATCGACCCGACCCGACACCAGTGCCTGGCGGACCAGGGGGAGGCGGTGCCTCAGATCCAACGCGTCGGCCAGGGTCCGGGCCGCCTGCCAGGACGACATCCCGAGCTCGGCCGAGATCTCCTCGGTCGCGAACTCCAACACCGCCGGGGTCCCCGACCCACCGGAGCTGACCGCCTGTTCGCCACCGGGGCCGGGGAAGCGGAACGGTAGCGACTCCGGGGCCCGGCGGTCACCGAACGCCGCGACCGCGTCCAACTGCCGTGACTCTGCCCACCCCGCCAGCCGTTGCGCCGCCCGGGCCACATCGAGGAGCTCCACATCCGAACACGACGACAGGTCCACCGCACCCAACGCCGCGGCCAGCGCCGGACCGGGAAGCAGAGACACCATCTCCTGATCGAACATGTGTACGATTATACGCAGCTCCGCCGACAATGGAAAGCGGAGACCCGCATATCTGTGCAGCAATTCGGTTGACTCAAACGAAATCTACGTCAACCCGACATTCGTGGCGGCCGGACGGACCGTCGGCTTCCAGGGCTCGCGAACTTGTCGATGTTTCGACGGCTCGGCCGGATTCCCGCCGGCCATGATCGGGACCGAGGCACCGCGGTCATCAGAGACGGTCACGTCTGTGCTGGTGCCCTCATTAGGCAATTACGCAGAACACGTTGCCCTCGGTATCGGCGAGAACCACGAAGTCGGCGTCTTCCGGATAGTCCCAGTCCACCCGCCTGGCGCCGAGCGAGATGAGTCGCTCCACTTCGGTCTGCAGGTCCGAGTCTTGCCGATCCCACCACAGGTCGAGGTGCGTCCGGTCGTCCTCGTCGAGATGAAGGCGTGGACCGTCGCCACTCTCGGGAACGAGAAATGCTGGATTGTCCGGTTGGGGAACGTATCCGAGGGTCTTGCTCCAGAACTCCGCCGCCCGGCCGATGTCTGACACGTTCAACACGATTGATCCGAAAGAGACAGCCATCGAAACTCCTCAACTCTTGGCGATCTAATGGCTCAAAGCACCGACGTCGGCAACTTCCGAAAATCGGCTGTCCCGAGGACATGCTCGAACCTTAGGGGTCGACGCGGCTTGCCAGGCGCTGGCAACAGGAACAGGCTGGCCGCAACGGCGGCACCCGGCCACCAGGGAGCGAGGAGAGACCATGACG
>JACCYJ010000276.1 GCA_013696555.1 Nocardioidaceae bacterium
CTCGCTGCTCACGCCCCGCACCGCAATGGACGGCCACCCACCTGGCAAGCAGGTCATGTACGAGACGGTGACCCGACCAGCCCGCTCGCCCCGGAGTCTTCGACATGCAACACGTCAGCCGGCGCCAAACTCGGTAACCAACTTCGCGGACAGCCCGTCAACCCGACGAGCCGACAATGGTGATCGGAGGGTAGGGGTCATGCAATCTCTACGACCCTCCCAGACGAGCACCCCGCTCTCAACAGCGATTTCCGTCCGACCGCTTGGAACCTTTCCGTAAACCCGAAACAGGAGAACCCCTATGTCTGCCACCTGCCACAACTGTGGAACCGAACTCGATACTGCGTCCACGGGCCGGCCGCGCCGCTGGTGCTCTGACCGTTGCCGCCACGCCTATGCGACGACGCCGCCGACGCCTCGACCGCCGCGTGCGGGAGGTCCGGGTCCGGTGGAGGTGGCCGTCTCGTCGCTTGTCGACGAGCTGGCCTATCCGGTCGACGACCCGCGTCACGTCATTGGCCTATTGGGGTTGCAGATCGCCTCGGCGGTCGATGAGGCGCCGGCGAGCGTCACCCTGATCCGCGAGCTAAGGCTGTGCCTGTCCCATTTGTCGGACCAGCCGAATGAGCCGCCGGGTGCGGTCGACGAGATCAGGTCGAACTATTTGAAGCGCCGGGCCCTGCTGCTGCTCGATCGCTCCCGGGAAGGGGTGGGCGATGCCTGACCACGCACACCCCACCGAAGCCATCTGGAGTGACCCCGGTTTCCCGGACGGGTTGGTGGTGAGGGTAGATGGTCGTCGGGAGGTGCCGGATCTTCCGGGGTGTGGGTGCCACGGCCTGGTGGTTGCTGGCCGTAGAACGCATTCTGGTTTCGCACGCGTGTTCGTTCACGCCGCTGACGGCAGCTGCCGCCTCGAAGGCGATGGGGCTGAGGTAGCCGAGACGGCTGTGGCGACGGGTCGGGTTGTAGAACCGTTCGGTGTAGTCGAAGATCGCCGTGGCCAGCTCGGCGCGGGTCTTCCAGTGGCGACGGTCCAAGAGCTCGGTCTGCAAGGTGGCGAAGAAGCTCTCGGCGAGGCTGTTGTCAAACGTGAAGTCGCGGCGAGCCAGGATTGACGGGCGCACGGTCCGCGTGATCGAGCGAGTGACTGTCAAGGAGGTCTCGCCCGTGCTGCGCGGCTCGGGTGTGGGCACGAGGACGCTGGCCGTCAAGCGGATCGACGTGCTGGACCCGCAGACGGCGCGCGAGGTGGCGCAGATCGCCGAAACGTTCCGACGGGGACAGTTAGACCGTGAGCTGCGCGACATCAAAGCGAACCTCGACGTCCGATGCGTGTGGGACTCGTTTCGCACCTCGCACCGGTACGCGCTCACTCAGCCACCGGACGCAGACACGGCCAAGGCCGCCGATGCGTTGTGCCGGTATGTTGCCGGCGCGCTGGGCATCGACCCGCCGCCGCTTCACTGGATCAAAGCGCTATCAGCCGGCGCCGTTCCGTTCGCGCTTGGCACCAGCCAGGCGGTGCTTGGTGCGCAGCGGGCTGATGGCATCTTCGCACGGGCCGACGCGGGGATGAGCTTCGCCGAGACGATGTCGATTGTCGCCCACGAGGTACGGCACGCCGCCGGTGGCGACGAAGACGAAGCCGCGAGTTACGAACAGCAGTGGCACGACCGGCTGGCGGTCCGCTGATACGCGGCCTGCCCTGCGGTTCGATCCACGCCTCACATCCGACAACGATCGGGCGCACACAGGCAGTTGGCCGGTGCCGAACGACTAGACGCTAAGGTTCCCGATCACGGCGTCATCCGTGCGGCCGCGCAGCAACTCGGCAGAAAGCACCAGCCGGTCACCGACCCCGACTCCGTACTGCTTCGCCAGGACCTCGCCCACCACAGCAATGGGCCTGCCCGTATCACCGGGGGAGAGGGGACGCCCTTCTACGATCTGCGGGCTGTCGGAGAATCCGCCCATGGACGCCAAACGGGGTGTATCGCCCGGCCGGATCCCGCTCACCACCCCCGTCTGCACCGGCTTGTCGTTGTCCTGGAACTGCCTGCGCAGCAAGAACGTCACCTCAGCGATCACTGATGACCCGTCGAGGCGCCGCGCCAGCGATTCGTCGAGACCCTGGCCGCCTCCACCCCCGCCCGGAGGCGCGCCGACGGGCCCGACCTGGAGGAGGGTGGCCGTCTCCGCCCGGAGCCGGACCGGCTCACCCGCGGTGGCCGACGCCGCCCCGACCAGGGCAGCGAAGCCAGCCGCCATCACCGCCAAGACCAGCAGCAAACGGACCCGGTTGCGCAAGAGGTTACGCACCCCGCGGCGTACCACCCCGATCACGGGCCCTCCGAGTCGGTCACACTGGCAGTTGGTGTCAGCGGACCTGAAGCTCGACCAAACGCCGGTCGGCGTTGTCCCGGAGCTGGATGAGCTCCTTGATCTCTTCTTGCCGGGTCTTGGCCACGGGAGTGCAGCAGTCACACCCGCACTCACAAATCTGCTCTACAGCAGTGCCGCATCCGCATCCGCATGACGTCGTTGCCATCTCTCGCTCCTTCTCGGTAGTGGTCCTGTGCTGTCGCGACGCGGCGACTACGGTCGTGCCGCAGCCGCATTGACATGCTGTCGTTGTCATTTCCTACCTCCTTTCGGTCGTGCACCGATCTCGATCAGCCCCGACCCACAAGGCCAGGCGTCATCCGCCTCGGAGGGCGAATCCCCTTGCAGAAGATGCTCGATGTCCGCCCTTAGCCGGGAAAGAGACTCCAACTGCTCGTCGAGCTCTTCGAGTCTTCCCGTGAGCAGCTCCCGGGTATGACCACACGGGCACAACCCACGGTCGCGGACACCAAGTAGCTCGCTGATCTGGTCCAGTTGAAGCCCAAAACGCTGGGCCCGCTTGATGAAAGCCAACCGCTCCACATCCGAGTCGGTGAACAGCCGGTAACCGGCCGGGCTTCGGGCAACGTCGGGGAGGAGCCCAATCCGCTGGTAATAGCGGATCGTGTCAGCCGTGGTGCCGGTGCGCCTGCCCAGCTCGGAGACGGTCATGTCGGTCATCAACATCAATATAAGGGTTGGAGTTGACTCCAATGTCAAGGTCCCCAGGAGAAATAGTCAAGAGTTGTGGATGGGGTTGGGGCGCGGCGTCCTTCCGGGCTTCATCTTCGGGCGGGTCACCTCCCTCCGGTTCGTGGTGGTGATTGCGGGGTTGGCGAGCTGGTCGGCGTCGAGGAGGTCGCTGATCGCGATCGGCTCGTCGCAGCTTGGGCACGTTCCGCCTGGGTCGAGTCGACGGCACCACGTGTTGCAGTCCTCGCAGCGTTGGATGCCGTGGTAGCGGGCGTCGCAGCTGGGGCAGGCGTAGACGGTGTCGGAACGGGTGACGAGTGGCTCGACCGGGGCGGCCCGCCGCTGCCGCCAGGCGCGCTGTCGGCATCTGGTGGAGCAGTGACGTTGGCGGCCGTCGGGCGTGAAGGCGACGTCGCACACGGGGCAGGTGATCGTCGCGGTGTCGTCGCGCACGAGGTTCACGCTGCGGCCGCCTCGGTCTCGTCGTCGCGTTCGACGAGGACGCCGTTGTGGAACACGG
>JACCYJ010000282.1 GCA_013696555.1 Nocardioidaceae bacterium
TCACCCAGGAACAGGCGCTGAGCCGGCTCCAGGCAACCGGGAAGCTGCTCAAGGAGGTATCCGACAGCGCGGGGCGCGTCGTACTCTTCATTGACGAACTTCATACCGTCGTGGGCGCCGGCGCAGCCGAGGGCGCGATGGACGCCTCGAACATGCTCAAGCCGATGCTGGCTCGTGGCGAGCTTCACGCCATCGGCGCCACCACGCTCGACGAGTATCGCAAACATATCGAGAAGGACGCCGCACTGGAGCGCCGTTTCCAGCCCGTGCTCGTCGAGGAGCCGTCCGTGGAGGACACTATCTCGATCCTACGCGGGCTGCGCGAGCGTTACGAGGTACACCACGGGGTGCGCATAAAGGACTCCGCGCTCGTCGCGGCGGCCGTCCTCGCCAACCGCTACATCACGGACCGCTTCCTGCCCGACAAGGCGATTGACCTGGTGGACGAGGCCGGCAGCCGCATACGTATGGAGATTGACTCGATGCCCGTCGAGCTCGACGAGATCGAGCGGCGCGCGATGCAGCTTGAGATCGAGCGCGAGGCGCTGCGCAAGGAGACCGACGAAGCCTCGCGCCAACGCTTGGAGGGTTTGGAGCGCGAACTCGCGAACCTCACGGAGCGCGGCGCGGGCTTGAAGTCTCGGTGGGAGCAGGAGAAGGCCGCCATCGCGGAGGCGAGCTCGATCAAGGAGCAGGTCGAGCGGGTGCAGGTGGAGATCGAGCAGGCACAGCGCGCCTACGATTACAACCGCGCTGCCCAGTTGCAGTACAGCGACCTCTCGGCCCTTCAACAGCGGCTGGCGGAGATCGAGACCCGCATCTCCGAGCAGGAGGGCGCCGCGCTCGTCAAGGAGGTCGTGGACGAGGACGACGTGGCCGAGGTGGTCAGCCGGTGGACGGGTGTGCCGGTGAGCCGCTTGATGGAGGGCGAGGTACGCAAGCTCCTCCACATGGAGGGCCGGCTGCGGCTGCGAGTCGTGGGACAGGACGACGCGCTCGCCTCGGTCTCGGCGGCGATCCGCAGGGCGCGGGCGGGCCTGCAAGACCCCAACCGTCCCGTGGGTAGCTTCATGTTCCTCGGTCCCACGGGCGTGGGCAAGACCGAGACGGCCCGCGCTCTCGCCGAGTTCCTCTTCGACAACGAGGCTGCCATGACCCGCATAGACATGAGCGAGTACATGGAGAAGTACTCCGTCTCGCGGCTCATCGGCGCTCCCCCAGGCTACGTGGGCTACGAGGAGGGGGGGCAGTTGACCGAGGCCGTTCGACGCAGGCCGTACTGCGTCGTGCTGCTCGACGAGATAGAGAAGGCGCACCCGGACGTGTTCAACGTGCTGCTACAGGTGCTCGACGACGGGCGGCTGACAGACGGTCAGGGCCGAACCGTGGACTTCCGAAACAGCGTAATCATTATGACCAGCAACGTCGGCGGCGCGTACCTCGCGGGCGGCGCCGAGCCCCACGACGAGATCGAGCGCGAGCGGGTTATGGAGGCGCTGCGGGCACAGTTCCGCCCCGAGTTCCTAAATCGCGTAGACGAGGTGATCGTGTTTCGCCCACTCGGACGAGACCAGATCAAGGCCGTGGTTGAGATACAACTCGACGCGGTGCGAAGCAGGCTCGCCGACCGCCGCATCGAGCTGAGCGTCACGGATGCGGCAAAGGAGCTGCTCGCCGTCGAGGGCTACGATCCGCAGTACGGCGCGCGCCCGATCAAGCGGGTCATCCAGCACAGGATCGCCGACCCGCTCGCGCTGAAGCTTCTATCTGGGGAATACCGCGAGGGCGGGGTCGTCGAGGTAGATGCGCTCGACGGGGAGTTCAGATTCACGAATCGGCCCACCGCCGAAGTGGGCGCCGCCACATAGTCGCCGTCCAGTACCGAGGTGGGCGAATTAGCCGGCCGAGAGCCGCCCACCACGAGCGTGCATCACGATCTCAATATCCGCCCGGTCGGCTCCACCCGAACGACGCCGCCCGGCTGCACGTTCGCGACTGCGGTCAGTATGTGGCTCATCATCGGGCGTAGAGCCCGTAGACGAGTGTCGCGCGTCGCCAATATCACGACGCCGACAAAGTGAAGGCGTGACAGGTTCTGCTCGTCGGGGATTGCTTGATCCGGCGTCACTAGCACGTCGAAGTGATCAGCTTCGGCAAGAGCGAGCAGCTCGCCGTTTGCTTTTCCCTTCCACCCCATGTACTCCGCCGTGAAGGCTTCGTGCTCCCTCAGATCGTGTCTGAGTGCATGCGGCAATCCTTCATCACGCAACGCCTTCAACTCTTGACTAAGTCTTGAGCCAACACGAGTTCGCCCATGAGCTCGATCACCTTCGTCGCCTGCTCTCGCTCTACGGTCCGAAACGCGTCAAGGAAAACGTCGAGGCTGTCTCCCGCTTTGAGGTACTCAATGAGGTGTGTGAAAGGTACGCGCGTGCCGGCAAAGACAAGCTGTCCTCCCATAACCTTCGGGTTGCGGGATAGTACCTGGTCTAAGTTTTCAGCCATACGTCAGGTTGCCTCCTCGGTGTGAGATCGCTAAGCCAGTATCCGAGTGTACACCCGCTACCCCGGCGTTAGCCACAGAGGCTCGGCGTGTCTCAACGCCCGCTTGGCCAGTTGAGTGCGGACGGACCCATCTCCTGTTCCACCGAGCGC
>JACCYJ010000284.1 GCA_013696555.1 Nocardioidaceae bacterium
GCTCGTGGATGAGCAGCTTCAGCCACAGCTCGGTGACCTGATGCTGAACGATGAACAGCATCTCGTCGTGATGGTCGGAGACAGGTCGCTGTGCGTCGAGGAGCGTGTCGAGCGCGAGGTAGCTCCCATACGTCATCCGCCCGGCGAGGTCGGTGGTCACACCCTCCTCGATCGGCCGGTATCCCGTGGCCATCACGCCCTCCCTCTCCGTCACGCCACCGCGGCGGCGAACCGGTCCGGGTCGTCGAAGGGGCCGACGACGGCCAGCGCGGGAGTTGCCGCGAGCAGCTCGCCGGCCAGCTCGCGGACGTCATCGAGGGTCACCGCGTCGATCTGGGTGATGACCTCGTCGATGCTCACCAGCTTGCCGTACAACAGATCGGCCTTCGCGATCCGGCCCATCCGGGAGCCGGAATCCTCCAGCCCCAGCACCACCCCGCCACGCAGCTGGCCCTTGCCGCGTTCGAGCTCACCGGGGCCGATACCCTGCTCCGCCACCTGCACCAGCTGCGCTCTGACCAGGCCCAGCACGTCGTCCACCTTCGCCGGCGCACAACCCGCGTAGATGCCGACCATCCCGGCGGCCGCATAGTTGGCGGTGTAGGAGTAGACCGCGTACGCCAGCCCGCGCTTCTCGCGTACCTCCTGGAAGAGTCGCGAGGACATGCTGCCCCCCAGCGCCGCATTGAGTACGCCAGCGACGTACCGTCGCTCGTCCGCGCGGGGCAGACCGGGAAGCGCCAGCACCAGGTTCGCCTGCTCCGTCGCACGGTTGACGACGCTCGCCCCCAGCCCGAATCGCGCCTTGCCGGTGCCCTCGCGGGGAGCACTCGGGGTGGCCGAGTCATCGGCCAAGAACCCCGCTCCGCCGAACGCCGAGCGAACGAGGCGCAACACCTGGCGGTGCTCGACGTTGCCGGCAACCGCTACCACCATCGAGGCTGGCCGGTATCGACGGCGGTAATAGCCGGCGATCTGCCGCCGCGTCAGTGCGCCGATCGACTCCGGCGTACCGGCGATCGGACGCCCCAACGGGGTGTCCCCCCAGATTCTGGCCGCGATGAGGTTGTGCACGACGTCGTCGGGGTCATCGTCGTTCATCGCGATCTCTTCCAGGATCACGCCGCGCTCGGCATCGACATCGGCCGCGGCGATCAGTGACCCGGTCACCATGTCCGCGATCGTGTCGACCGCCAGTGGCAGGTCGATGTCCAGAACGCGGGCGTGGTAGCAGGTGTACTCCTTGGCGGTGAACGCGTTCATCTCGCCGCCGACGGCATCCAGCGCCTCGGAGATGTCGAGCGCAGACCGTTTCGCGGTCCCCTTGAACAGCAGGTGCTCGAGAAAATGCGAGCTTCCGGCAAGCGACGGGCTCTCGTCGAGCGAGCCGACACCGACCCACACTCCGAGCGAGGCGGAGCGTACGCCGGGCATCGCCTCGGTGATCACCCGCAATCCGCCGGGCAAGACGGTGCGGCGTATCAGGCCGCCCGCGTCGTCCCGGAGCAAGGTGCGGGTGCTCCCGACCTTCTGCCCGGCGTCCAGCCGGAGCGTTGTCACTCCGTCAGGCCACCGGCTCGGTGGCAGCGGCAGCTGTCACGGGCTCGGGGGTCGCCGGGTTCTCGGTGCTCTTGTCCTCGATGACCGGGATCAGCGAGAGCTTGCCGCGATCGTCGATCTCCGCGATCTCGACCTGCACCTTCTGCCCGACGCCGACGACGTCCTCGACCGCCTCGACCCGCTTGCCGCCGGCCAGCGCCCGCAGCTTGGAGATGTGCAGCAAACCGTCCTTGCCGGGCAGGAGGGACACGAACGCGCCGAAGTTCG
This sequence comes from Nocardioidaceae bacterium, assembly GCA_013696555.1. GTDB lineage: Bacteria > Actinomycetota > Actinomycetes > Propionibacteriales > Nocardioidaceae > JACCYJ01. The sequence goes on from JACCYJ010000284.1 coordinate 1,828, forward strand.
TGGTCTTGACCACGGTGCCGAGGTAGCGCTCCCCGATCTCCGGCATCGTCGGGTTGGCGATGGCGTTGATCGCCGCCCGCGCCGCTTCGGCGGCATCACCGTTCTCGGCACCGACGTAGATCGTCCCGTCGTCCTCGATGCTGATCTGTGCGCCGGTGTCATCCTGGATCTGGTTGATGACCTTGCCCTTGGGGCCGATCACCTCACCGATCTTGTCGACCGGCACCTTCATCGTGATGATCCGGGGGGCGTACGGCGACATCTCGTCCGGCCCGTCGATGGCCTGCGCCATCACGTCCAGAATGGTCATCCGCGCATCGCGCGCCTGCTTGAGCGCGCCGGCGAGCACCGACGCGGGGATCCCGTCGAGCTTGGTGTCGAGCTGCAGCGCGGTGACGAAGTCGCGCGTCCCGGCGACCTTGAAGTCCATGTCGCCGAACGCGTCCTCAGCGCCGAGAATGTCGGTGAGGGTGACGTAGGCCGGCTGCTCGTCGACCACGCCGGAGATGAGACCCATGGCGATGCCGGCCACCGGAGCGCGCAATGGCACCCCCGCGTTGAGCAGCGCCATCGTGGAAGCGCAGACCGAGCCCATCGAGGTCGAGCCGTTGGACCCGAGCGCCTCCGACACCTGTCGGATGGCGTACGGGAACTCTTCGCGGGTTGGCAGCACGGGCAGCAGGGCCCGTCCAGCGAGGGCGCCGTGGCCGATCTCGCGGCGCTTCGGCGAACCCACCCGGCCGGTCTCCCCGGTGGAGTACGGCGGGAAGTTGTAGTTGTGCATGTAACGGCGGGTGGTCTCGGGCGAGAGCGTGTCGAGCTTTTGCTCCAGGCCGAGCATGTTGAGCGTCGTGACACCGAGGATCTGGGTCTCCCCGCGCTCGAACAGCGCGGAGCCGTGCACCCGCGGGATCGAACCAACCTCCGCGGCGAGCGTGCGGATGTCGACCAGGCCGCGTCCGTCGATGCGTACCTTGTCGCGCAGCACGCGCTCGCGCACGACCTGCTTGGTGACCGCACGGACCGCGGCGCTGAGCTCCTTCTCCCGGCCCTCGAAGTCGGCACCGAGCTTGTCCAGCGTCGTCGCCTTGATGGCGTCGAGCTTGGACTCCCGCTCGGCCTTGCCGGATACCGTCAGTGCCTCGGCGAGATCGTCACGCGAGATTGACTCGACGGCGGCATACGTGTCGTCCTCGTAGTCCTTGAACACCGGGAACTGCTCGACCGGCTTGGCGGCCTCGTCGGCCAGCGACTGCTGTGCCTCGCAAAGCTGCTTGATGAACGGCTTGGCGGCCTCGAGTCCTTCGGCCACGATCTCCTCGGTCGGTGCGGTGGCACCGCCGCGGACGAGGTCCCAGGTCGACTCGGTCGACTCGGCCTCGACCATCATGATCGCGACGTCGCCATCGGACAGCACCCGTCCGGCGACCACCATGTCGAAGACAGCCTCGTCGACCTGGGTGTGAGTCGGGAACGCCACCCACTGCCCGTCGATCAGCGCGACCCGGACCCCACCGACGGGGCCCGAGAAAGGCAGCCCGGAGAGCTGGGTGGATGCGGAGGCGGCGTTGATCGCGAGAACGTCGTACGCGTTGTCCGGGTCCAACGACATTACGGTGATGACAACCTGCACCTCGTTGCGCAGGCCTTTGACGAACGTCGGTCGCAGCGGCCGGTCGATGAGCCGGCAGGTCAAGATCGCATCCTCGCTGGGACGGCCCTCACGCCGGAAGAACGAGCCGGGGATGCGGCCGGCGGCGTACATGCGCTCCTCGACATCAACGGTCAGCGGGAAGAAGTCGAGGTGCTCCTTGGGATGCTTGCTGGCCGTCGTCGCTGACAGCAGCATGGTCTCGTCGTCGAGATAGGCAGCAACGGCGCCGGCAGCCTGCCGGGCGAGTCGGCCAGTCTCGAAACGGATGGTACGGGTGCCGAAGCGGCCGTTGTCGATGACAGTGTGGGCGCTCGACTGGGTGGGTCCCTCCACGGGATGCCCCTTTCTGGTGTCGCGGAGCAGTTCCGCGATGCCCGCGCTAGGGCGGGCTACCGGCCTCGGCCGGGGCGCCGGTCTTCGATCGAGGCTCTCGGGTGCCGTGATGGGGCTCCCGGGCGCCACTACCGAGGACCGGCCTGCCGCAACGGTGCCGAGCGTCCTGCTCCGGTTGGTGGGTTTCTGGTGTTTTCGGTCGGTCAGCGACGCAGGCCGAGCCTCTCGATGAGGCTGCGGTAGCGCGTGATGTCGTTCTTGGAGAGGTAGTTGAGCAGCCGACGGCGCTGTCCTACGAGCAACAGCAGGCCACGACGACTGTGGTGGTCGTGCTTGTGTTCCTTGAGATGTTCGGTCAGGTGAGCAATCCGGTGAGTGAGCAGCGCGACCTGGACCTCAGGGGAGCCGGTGTCTGCGTCGCCGGTGGCGTACTCACCGATGATCTTTTCTTTTGTCGCGGCGTCCAACGACACGCGATCTCCCTTCAGGACTTCCGTTTGCGCGGCGCGCCGGGGCCTGTCACCCGGGCACTGTGGATCCGCGGCCGATAAACGGCACCGGCCAGGGTATCAGCGCCCGACAGGGCGACCCTAATCTTGCTGCCCCATACCACGTTCACGTGGTATCGGGGCGCTTCCCATGGGGTAGAACCCATTGGAAGTGACCCGCAGCCGTTGGAAGTACGCGCGCTCCCCGCTCGCGCGTGGCGCTGCGGCACGCCACAACCGACTGAGGTAGGAAGGTGTCTGTGCGTGTCGCTGTGATCGGTCTGGGCTACTGGGGGCCGAACCTGGTTCTGAACCTCGCCGCGTCCCCGGTAACCGAGCTGGTGGCGGTGTGCGACCGAGACGATGCGCGGGCCAAGACGGTCGGGGCGCAGTCCCCGTCGGCGCGCCAGCTCACCGACGCCGAGGCGGTCTTCACCGCCGACGACGTCGACGCGGGTTGCGGACGACAACAAGGAAGACCAGCAACCTCTCAAGCACGATTAAGAGAACTCGAAGAAACGTGACGAGGCCCTTTCAACGAATGGGTCGGAGAGTTTCTCCAGCTGCGACAGTCTATCGAGATCGATCATCGGTGCCCCAACCTTCAGATTGGTTGCTGCGCGCCGAATGTATCGGTATGGAATGGCGACATGTTCTGAGCGCATCAGACGGAGAAGAGTGGCTGCGCGCCGCTCCACCCCTTCTGAAAGTCGGATGTCACGCTTTCCCTGAAGGACCTCTTCATACTCCTCGCGAGCCTCCAGGATCTGAAGTCCCACGGGATAGTCCCTGTCGGCCCATATACTGCCAGGGATGACCGGCACACCTAAGATTGAGAACTCTAACGCGGCCGTTCCATTCCACAGGAAGGCAACATCTACCAAGGCCGCGAGGTCATGCGTGTTGAAAGAGTCATGGTCAAGAAATAGGACGTTTTGAGGAAGGTCTGGAACGACAAGTTCTCGCAGCAACTGGACACCTCGAACCACTATCTCTCTTCTTAGTTCGTGAGGATGCGGCTTTATTAGAAGCAGGTTGTCGCTGCCTGATACGGCTTCGATAAGATGGTTGATCCAACTCACAAAGTCGTCGTGAACGAATCCTCGATCACCGGGTGCCGCAAAGTCTATGCTGACCTTTCCCAGTGCGACAAAAACCTGCCCGCCATCCGCTCGAACCTCACTCGCCTTACTAAAGGCATGCTCACGCGATCGCGAATATTTCCCTACACTACTTCTATTCTGACAAATCAAGGCCATCAGCTGGTCATCCGGATCCCGGTCCAAACCAGGGTCCTCGCTCAGCGATGCGACCAGTCGATGCGACCCGCCAAGGAACGGTTGTCTGAGCTCGGGTTGAGCCGTCAGGTCCTCGACGGCAAGGGTGCTCGCCTCCAGGGACGTCAGATTCGAGAAATAGTTTTCGTAGCCGACACCTAGCGCCACCACATGGATGCCATGCCGGTAGCCAACTTGGCTGCACCACTCGCGGATGACTCCTTGTGGCGCAAAGTGTGAGTCCATCATCGCGATTCGTATGGGTTTGTTGAGTTTCGCGAGGCCAAGCAGTCGCTCGCACACGGTCAGTGCTACGTCTGCCCTACGTTGCAGGACACCGAATCTGTGCGCTGTTTCCGGATCACTATGAATGTCAGCCCGGTACCGACGGGCCTTTTGGGATAACCGTTCATGGAAGTATGGGAAATAGTTTATTCCTGCGGCTTCAACTATTCCGGCTGTCCAATCAACTGTCCATTGCTGGGAGGTTTTCTCACGACGCCTACTAACAAGACTCTCTCCGTCCGGAGCAACGCAACCCTGCAGACTGTCGAAATCGGGAAGTTTGCAATGTTGAGTTCTTAACGTGCCCGCGGTCACCGCAGCCAGGCCGTAACCCTCCTCCATTAGCGGGCGAACCAGAGGCAACATGAGACCGGTAAGCACCGGGTTGAGAACGTTATAGACCAGCACGAATCCTTTGAGATCTGCACCCGTTGGCGCTTCGATATTCTTGACAAAGCTGTTGGCGACGAGGTGCATCTCTGACACACCGAGCGTCTGCGTATCCTTAATTCGCATTCTCTCGGAGTATGCATGAGGATCCGGTTCGAGCGGAGCGAGTAAGTCGTTTAACACGGAGGCAGCCACTGCATGTTGGCCACCGATGTCCAGAGCACGAGCAATGCTGCGCCTGACTTTTACTGGTGCTTCTCGGTAGTTTGTTCCCGAAAGTATTGCAGCAGCAAGACCGTAATGGCCTCGCTTCGAAAGTCGCAGCGCAACGGGTATTACCTTCTCGGGAGGAGCGCTCTCACCGACCCAAAGCCATGACTCCGGCATTGGTGGCCACTTCCGCCGCCTCCGGCTAGCCCGCCGCAGCAGGCGGACAGCAGCCTTCTGACGACCGTCAACGATTGCTGAACGAATCGCATCAATCTCGCCAGGGGAAGCTGTTCGCGGCCTAGGCTTCTTAACGGATCCGCCGCGGCGACGTGCACTCTTGCCGGAGCTGATTTCAGGACCGTGGGGTGCCATAAAGAGCCTCCTTCTCATGAGCCTACTCATGGGCAACGGGAGCACGAGATAGATCGCCGCAGGCGGCGCCGTGAAGCTGGAGCGAGGGAAGCAGCGGACGCAATCCCCCAGAGTCGAGGGGGTGGCAGGCAGGTCACGCCGAGGATCCGGACGCTGAGGACGGGCAGTGCGAGCACGCCGCCTGCGAGGGCGAGCGGGAGCCAGCCGAGCATCGAGACCGAAGTCGCCACCGCAGCAACCTGCGCGAGCACTGCCAGGCCGGCCCCGAGGGCCAGACCACCAAGCGCGATGTCCTCGATCCACCACCCGTGCACCGGCCTCATCGCCCGCCAGATGACGACGCCCGGCAGCAACTGGGTGACCAGCACGGTCAGGCTCGCCGTCAGCAACTCGAAGTGCGTGGCGCCACGGGCAGCGGCGACGAGCAGGAGCACGGTGAGTAGGAGCAGGGCCGGCCCCAGTGTCGCCGACTCGGCCGGCCACGAGGAGCGGGCCAGGTGAGGGGCGGATCGGCAGGTTGCCGGGTCGCCTCCGCCGCGGTCGTCACGAGCGGATGTCGTCCCGTCATCGGAAGAGCATTGTGCCACTTCCGTCGGCCGATCCGGCTGCTCGACCCGGTGCTTTGGCCGAACCACGTTCGTCGGTGACGAGCAGGCACACCCATGCGACGCTCTCCGCCACCACGAAAGCCCAACAGGTAAGCGTCAGGGCCGCCGTGTCCACGGTGGCTAGCAACACCGCACCGCTGATAGCACCGGCAAGCCAGCAGCGCAGAACCGCACCTCCCAGCGACTGAGCCATCACGGCGACGGTCAGCACCAGGTTGGACAGCGCCAAGGCGCTGCCCACGGCGACCAGCGCCGCCAACGACGATGCCAGCTCGACATCATCGCCGAAGATCAACCGCAGCAACCAAGGCCCGGCGGTGGCACCGGCAATCGCGGCGACGGCGATGGCGACGGCGGTCGCCAGCACGATCATCACTCGGATCCGCCGCAGGGCTGCACGATTGCCCTGCAGGACCAGGAGCGTCAGCCTGCCGGTGAGCGGGGAGACCATGCCCAGCGCCATCGTGTACGGCGCCCGGAACAAGGCCAGCGCTGCGAACAAGACTGTGACCTGGTAGGCGGAGCCGCCAGTCAGCGCCAGCACCACCGGCCCGCCCGTGAGGATGACCTGGGAGGTCACCGATCCCCCGGCGGAGCCGCTGAGGAACGCCAGGGGGAATGGCATTTCGTCAGCCTGTCGGGTCCGGGCGTAGCGGAACGCAGTTGGCCACAACACGCTGATCAGTGGGCCGGCCACCAGGCACACCCCGTACCCGACGGCGGCTCGTACTCCGGCGACAACCAAGGTCGCGGCCGCCACGCAGCGCACCGCGTTCTCCGCGACGATGGCCCAGGCCAACGCCGGGAACCGGTGCCGCGCCGCCAAGCCACCACGCAGCACACCCACGAAGCCGGCCCCGATGGTGACCGCCGCCACGAGGACGGGGAACCAGGCGTCGTCCCGCTCGAAGAGAGCGTCGCGGATCAGCCACGTGAGCACGCCGACGACGCCGGAGATGCCCAGGACCGTCGCGGCCACTCGCGACAGCGCACGCCGGACGGCGCCTTCACCGTGTGCCGTCACCGTCCGGGTGATCCAGTGTTGCAGCGGGAACGTCAGGGCCGCCGCGGCGATGCTCCAGTAGGTCCACAGCACCGACAGCGGGGCTGCCTCGACAGGCCCAACCGTGCGAGTCGCGAGGGCGAAGAACAGGTACGCGAGCAGGCCGCTGAACGCCGACCCGGCGGCCAACGCAGCGGTGTTGGCACGCAGACGGGCTGACATCACCGCCGAGGCTAGCGAAGCGCCGCCGGCCCGCTGCCCCAATCCCACGTTCACGTGGTATCGGGGCACTTCCCATGGGTTCGAACCCATGGGAAGTGCCCCTTAGCCATTGGAAGTACGCGAGCCGGCGGGGAACGTGAGCCGCGAACCACCGCTTCGCCTCGGAGTCGCGCCGAACCCGGCTAAGTCACCGGTCTTCGGCTTCGACGAGCAGACTGCGGGCCTGGTCCACGTCGTCGCCCATCTGCCGCACCAGATCGGCCACCGAGTCGAACCGCACCTGTCCACGGAGCCTGTCGGCGAACGCGACCTCGACGGGCACGCCGTAAAGCTCGAGGTCGTCGCGGTCCAAGACGTACGACTCCACGCGCCGCTGGTTGCCTTCGAACGTCGGGTTGGTCCCGACACTGATGGCAGCCGGCCACATCGGTGCGTTCGGCTCGTCCAGCCGCTGCAGCCACCCGGCGTAGACACCGTCGGCAGGAACGGCGGTCATCGAATCGGTCGGGACGTTTGCCGTGGGGTATCCGAGCTCGCGCCCACGGTGATCACCTTCCACGACGACGCCGGTGACCGTGTGCAGCCGGCCGAGAATCTTCGCAGCGCTCGCCACGTCCCCCTGGGTCAGGGCCTGCCGCACGGCGGTAGAGGACCACGGCTGCGCTCCGCCGTCGAGTGCCAGCACCTCGACTCGAAAACCCGCCGCCTCACCGAGCTCTCGCAGAGTTGCGACGTCACCCGCTGCCTTGGCGCCGAAGCGGAAGTTCTCCCCGACCACGATCACTAACGCGGCCAAGGCCTCCACCAGGATGCGGCGTACGAACTCCTCGGGTGGCCAGCCAGCCACCTCCCGGTCGAACGGCAGCACGAGCACGCGGTCCACACCGGCTGCCAACAGCAGCTCGCCGCGGTCATCGATCGTCGTGAGCCGCACCGGCGCGCGTTCCGGCAGCAATACCTCCATCGGATGCGGGTCGAAGGTGACGGCCACAACTCGGGCGGGGGGCGACTGCTCGGCGGCGATGTCGCGGGCCACCGCCACCACATGCGCGTGACCACGGTGGACGCCGTCGAAGTTGCCGACGGTGACGACACTGCGCTGATCCGGCTCGACGTCGGCAACTGATCGCCACACGTGCATGGGCGTTAGCCTCCCACGGGCGTCTTCCCGGCCTAACGCACCACGTGGGCGGTGGCTAAGGAAGAGATCACGTGGCCGATGACTCGCGCGAACAGCTTCATGAGCTCGATGTTCTCCGGTGGCTGCGGCACCCGTTCGGTGCTCGCCCCACACAACGTCCCGTAGACGCTACCGTCGTCGGTGCAGATGGCACCCCTGCATAGCTGTTGATCCCGAGCGGTGCCACCGCACTGCTGCCTGGGAAGCGTGTGGTCGCGTCGACCGTCGTCAGGCCGCTGGGCAGAGCGTGCTGACACAGCGTTTCGCTCCACGCCACGACACTTCCTTCCGGAAGGTTCAGCGTCCCGACGTTGCGAGCAATCTCGATGCTCTGCGTCCCGGCTTCCCAGTCGATCGCAGTGATATAAGTGGACTCCAGCCCGGTAATCTCCGCAAGCTTGGTGAGCATCGGCCGGGCGAGGTTCTCCAGCTCGACGTCGGTGCGCATCGCCGTCGCGATGAGCGGCAGCAGCTCGGCGTCGAGGCGATCGAGCGGCCGATCGCTGGCGACGGGGGGCAGGGTATCGAACGCTGCGACGGTTCCACCAAGCATGGCCTCGATCTTGTCGGCCGGGAGGGGGGCGCACAGCAGATATCCTTGGCCGAGATCGCACTGGTGCTCGGCGAGGAACTGCAGCTGGTGTGGCGACTCGATCCCCTCGGCCACCACGCGCAGTCCCATTCCGTGGCCGAGAGCGATCATGGCAGCGATAAGTGGGTCACCGGCGCCCTCTCCCAGCTGGGAGACGGACGACCTTCGGTTCTCCCATCCGGACTAGACAAGCACGCTATGCACGGTCGGCAGGAAATCTTCCCGGAGGGCCTGCCTTTCTGCGGGACCGACGGCACTCCCTGAGCCATCGTGGTGCCTGGACGCCCTGCCGAGCGGCGTAACGTCCCGCGTGACGCCCGTCACGGGACGACGTGGATGTCCTTCCAGGTGGGGTTGATGTACACGCTGTCGCCGTTCATTCCGCCGATCCTCGATCCGTGCAGCATGGCCGCCCCGCCGTATCGGGTGACGATTGCCGGGTAGTAGTC
>JACCYJ010000016.1 GCA_013696555.1 Nocardioidaceae bacterium
CCGTACGCGGCGTACCCCAGCAGGCTGTCCTCCAGCGCCGCGCCGAGGCCAGCGCCGAGGAACAACCACCCGATCGCGTTCCCTGTCTCGCGGCTGGCGATGGCCGCACCCACCGTCGGAAACGTCAAGAAGAGCACGCCAAAGACCGCGTCGACCACCGGCGAGCCGATCGAGTTGGCGTGCCGGGTGCCTCCGTTCAGCACCAAGAAGACGAGACCCGCCAGGGTCAGACCGACGCAGGCTCCCCAAAGCGACCACGCCAGCCGCCGAAGGCTCATCAGAGGCGCGTCCTCCTTTCCCCGCGGACAGATGGGCACCAGAATTCTCGGCCACCGTGCAGGAATCGTTACGATCCCGTCGAAGGTCGTGACACCGTGACGGCGTGGGGACGGTACGCGCGTGATCGAGGTCAAGCTGCTCGGCCCGCCACGAGTCGAGCGCGAGGGGGCGCTGGTGACGTTCGACACCCGCAAGGCGTTGGCGTTGCTCGCCCATCTAGCCCTCTCAGACCGCCCTCGACCCCGCGATGCCCTGGCTGATTTGCTCTGGCGCGACAACGACCCCGAGCGGGCACGCGGTGCTCTGCGGCGCACGCTGTCGACTCTGCGCGGTGCGGTGGGTGCTGAGCGCGTCGAGGCGACCCGAGACCACGTCCGGCTGGTCAAGGGTCCGGGGATGGCCGTGGACGTGGACCGATTCCGTGCCCTGCGGGCGCAAGGGCAGCTCGACCTCGCTGCCGATCTGTTCCGGGGTGACTTTCTCGAGGGGTTCGCCATCCGGGACGCGCCCGACTTCGAGGACTGGACCCGCGGTGAAGCCGACGGGCTGCGCCGCGAGCTCATCGCCACGCTGGCTGATCTCGCCGCGGCCCGGGAGGCAGCGGGCGACCAGTTTGGCGCGCTCGCCGCCGTCCAGAGGTGGCTCTCGCTCGACCCCCTGCACGAGCCCGCTCACCGCGCGCTGATCAGGTTGTACGCCGCCACCGGTGACCGGGCGGCGGCACTGGTGCAGTACCGCGAATGCGTCCGGACATTATCCCGCGAGCTTGGCGTACCGCCGTTGCGGGAAACAACCCAGCTGTACGAGGCGATCAACCGTGGGTCGTTCGCACCGCCGGCACCAGCGGCAGCACCGGCGACGCCAGGGGAGAGGCCTCCTTCCCCGTTCGTGGGCAGGGCAGCCGACCTACGTGCGCTCCGGGCGGCGTACGACGGCATGACCGGCGACGGACGAGTCGCTCTGATCGAAGGCGAGGCCGGAATCGGAAAGACCCGGCTCGCCGAGGAGTTGCTCACCGAGCTGCGCCGGGAGGGTGCGCAGGTCCTGGTCGGGCGGGCGTATGAGGAGGAAGCGGGGCTGGCCTATGCGCCGTTGGTCGACGCTCTCCGCGATCGCTTGCGTCAGGGTGACGAGTGGCTCGATGCGGCCGAGGATCGGGCGTTGGGTGAGGCTGCGCGCCTGGTTCCGGCGCTGGGGGAGGGACGAGCGGCCACGAATGCCGCGACATCGGACGGCCCCGGTGCTGAGACCCGGTTCCTTGCGGGCGTCTGGGACACGCTGTGCGCGGCCTCAGCCGGTCGGCGTCCGGGAGCGCTTCTCATTGACGATGCCCAATGGGCCGACGACGCCACCCTCGGGTTGTTGGCGTACGGGATGCGCCGGCTCAGCGGTCGCGCGCTGTTCGTCGTCCTCACTTGGCGAACGCCCCACGATCATGTCCTGCAGCGGACCGCGGCAGCCGCCGCCCGGGCCGGAAACGGGGCCGTAGTGCGTCTGGACCGGCTGGACGAGGCTGCGGTCAGCGAGCTCGTGCGGGCCGCTGGGCACGCCGAGCGAGACCCATCCGTGTCGCACCGGCTCTGGGCGACCACGGAGGGTGTGCCGCTGCTCCTCGTCGAGTATCTCCGCACGCTCGGTGACACCGTGGGACCGCTGCCAACGGGTGCTCGTGAGCTCTTGCGATCCCGGCTCGATCCGGTCAGCGAGACCGGCCGCCAGGTCCTGTCCGCCGCCGCAGTCCTCGGCAGATCCTTCGACGTGGACACCGTCCGGGCGGTTAGCGGGCGTACCGACGTCGAGACCGTTGCGGCGTTGGAGGAGGCCGTGGGACGTGGCCTGATTCGTGAGGGCACGATCGATTACGACTTCGGGCACGAGCTGTTGCGGGGCTTGGTCTACGACGAAACCAGCCTCGCCCGGCGACGGTTGCTGCACGGCAGAGCCGCTGACGCCCTGGGTGGCCCGGCGGCCGTGGTGGGACGGCACCTGCAGATGGCCGGTCGGGAACAGGACGCGGCTCTGGCCTTTCGGCAGGCAGGTGAGGAGGCGCGCATGGTATTCGCCAACGCCGACGCGCTGGGACACTTGCGTGCTGCGTTGGCGCTCGGGCATCCCGACCGGAGCGACGTGCTCACCGCGATGGGCGACCTGCAGACCATGATGGGCGACTATCCAGCCGCACTGCTGAGTCTGGAAACGGCCGCCGCAAGCGTCGATCCGACGGGGCTGACCGCGGTGGAGCACCGGCTCGGCCGGTTGCAGCACCGCAGAGGCGAGTACGCGCTTGCCGAGTCCCATCTGCGAGCCGCCTTGGCTGCGGCGCCGCCCACGGATGCCGCCGCCCGCGCGGGCATCACCGCTGACCTCAGTCTCGCTGCTCATTCGCGCGGTGACTCCGACCTGGCCAGATCGCTCGCTGACGAGGCTCGGGTGTTGGCGGAGGAAGCCGGTGACCTGCGGTCCCGTTGCCAAGCGCACAATCTGCTGGGAATGCTCGCGACCGCAGACCTCGAGACAGACCGAGCCTTGGAGAATCTGCTGCGCAGTCGGGAGCTCGCCGACGAAGCGGGGGAGCCAGATCTTCAGATCGCGGCGCTGAACAACCTTGCCCTGGCCCACCGAGCCCGCGCCGAGCTGGACAGAGCCACCGAGCTCACCGGTGCGGCGCTCGAGTTGTGCACTGCAGTGGGGGACCGGCACCGGGAGGCGGCACTGCACAACAACCTCGCCGACTTGTTGCAGGCTTCCGGCCGGCCTGACGACGCGATGGCGCACCTCAAGGCAGCGGTCGAGATCTTCTCCGAAGTCGGGTCGGAGGAGGAACCGCGTCCCGAGATTTGGAAGCTCGTCCGCTGGTGAGCCAAGCCGTCCCCTGTGCGTCGATTGGCGCGTTGCTCATCACCTGCTCCACGTCGATTGGCGCGAAACGGCTGGCAACACGCCGGTGAATCGAACCGCAACGCACCAAACGACGTGCGGACGTACGGCGCGGTTCAAGGCACGGCGAAGGCGACCAGTGGATGGGTGAGCACCGGACGTACGCGGACCCGGGTGCCCGCCTTCACCGGCTCCGTGTGCGGTCGTTGCGCCCGGATCCGTGACCCCTCCGACAGGGTCACGTGGTGCATGACCACCGCGCCGCGAAAGTCGGTGCGCTCGACGATGCCGTCGCCGTCGGCGTCCTCGTCGATCGTGAGCTCATGCGGACGCAACATCACCTCGCACCGCCCGGTCCCGGCCGACGTGACCGGTAGTTGGCCCAGGACCGTGTCGACGCGAGTCCCGAAGCGGGTGCCGGCCACGAAGTCGGCTTCTCCCAAGAACGTCGCGACGAACCGGCTGACCGGTGCGTGGAAGACGGTCTCCGGAGCCGCGACCTGCTCGAAGCGACCAGATCGCATGACGGCGACCCGGTCCCCGACAGCCATCGCCTCCTCTTGATCGTGGGTGACGAACACACCGGTGGCCGCAGCCGCTCGAAGTACCTCGATGGTGTGATCGCGCACCTCCATCCGCAGATTGCGGTCGAGGTGGGAGAACGGCTCGTCCAGCAGAACGACGTCGGGGCGCGGTGCGAGAGCGCGAGCCAGTGCCACCCGTTGCTGCTCGCCGCCGGAGAGTTCATGCGGGTAGCGGGACTCCAGGCCGGTGAGGCCGACCAGGTCCAGCACCTCTCGGGCGCGGGAGCTTCGGCGTTCACCGCGGGGAACGCCGAAGGCCACGTTTCCGGCGACGTCGAGGTGCGGGAACAGCGCGAGATCCTGGAACACGACCCCGATGTGGCGTTCCTCCGGTGGGATGAACACCCCCGGCCCCGCGACGTCCCGACCCCCGACCACGATGCGCCCGGAGTCGATCGTGGTCAAGCCGGCGACCGAGCGCAGCATCGTGGACTTGCCACAACCGCTGGGGCCGACGATCGCCACCAACTCGCCGTGTCCGACTTGGAGATCGACCGCCTCGAGCGCGGCCACCGTACGGAAGCGCTTCGTCACCTGGTCGAGAACGAGTACGGGACCGCTCACCCCTGCTCACCGCCGGCGGGCACCTGCAGAGTGCGCCGGAACAACACCACCACCGGTACGAGGGCGACAGCGACGATCGTCAGCGCTGGAAGACCCGCCAACTCCCACCGCGACTCGGACCCGAGTTGATACACCCAGATCGCCAGCGTCTCGAAGCCGAACGGTCGCAGCAGCAGCACGATAGGGAGCTCCTTGAGCG
>JACCYJ010000024.1 GCA_013696555.1 Nocardioidaceae bacterium
ACGTGTGCCTGTCCGGCTCGACGTCCGTCCCGATCCGCGCAGGCGGCGGCAGGCGGCGGCAGTCGGCGCCAGGCCGCGGCAAACGGCGGGTGAGTGGATCAGCCGCGGTGGGCGTAGAGGTCGCGAAGCAGGGCGATCTCCGCCCCATGGTGGATGACCTCCCGGTTGATGTGCAGGACCAGCGCGGACATCGGGTGCTCTGCCCACGGGCCCTCGATCGGTCCGCACGGCTCGTCCAGCGCGCGGTCTCCGAGGCCCCGGACGCCAGTGGCCCACGCGGCGACTGCGCCGATGTCGCATGTTCAACCGCAGCTCCCGGGTCACCGTCGTGTGTTGCGCCTGACTTAGCGATAGAGATCGGCGTGTCGATCAGACAACATCCAACGGTTCTTCCGGCTCGATCAGGAGGATCTGGATATGTCCGAGAACGAGGGTTCATCCAAGCCCGCGAAGCGGCGTGCGAAGCGGTTCTTGACGCCGTCGCAGAAGTACGAGATCTGGCTTCGGCTGGTCCGTCAGGAGGTGACGATCGCCGAGGCCGCTGCCAGCGAGCAGGTGGACAGATCCACGATCATCCGGATCCGAACGGTGGCCAAGGACGGCGCGTTGGCAGCGCTCGCGGCCTCGAAACCGGGTGTGGGTGCAAAGGCCCGCGACTACGAGCTGGAGCAGGCCAGGGCCGAGGTCGCACGGCTTTCGGAGGCGTGCAAGGAGCTCGCGGTCCGGTTGACGTTGGTCGAGGGAAAAGGAGGCTGGGGCTGAGTGGCCGCGTCCCACGCCGCGTCGATGCGGCCACCAAGGCCGGCTTGTTGGACCTCCTCGACGACGCCCTCGAGGCAGGGTGGTCGCTGCGCCGCGCCGCTGGGGTGCTCGAGCTCGGCGAGGCCCGGACCCACCGCTGGTTCGCCCGCAGGGCCCGAGGTCAGCTCGCCGACCGGGCGCCGGGCGGGTCCCCGATGCACGGGCTACTGGCTGAGGAGACCGACCAGATCTTGGCCTTGTTCGAGGAGTGGGGCGAGACCGACCGCTCGCACCGCAAGCTCGCGCACCGCGGCTCCTACCTTGGCCAACTCTGGGTCTCACCCTCGAGCGTGCGCAGGGTCCTTTCCCTTGCAGACAAGCACTTCCGGCCGTTGCCGAAGCCGGAGAAGTCGCGGCGTCGTCAGTTCCCGGAGTGGGTCGAGTACACGCCCAACAGCATCTGGATCTACGACGTGACCCACTTCCCGAGAGCCCAGATGGCGGTGCTGATCATCGAGGATCTGGTCTCCCGGAAGTGGATCACCGAGATCGTCAGCGTCGAGGAGACCTCTACCCAGGTCGAGCTCGCGTTCACCGCCGCCCTCGAGGCCGAAGGACTCCTTGAGGGCGTGGACGCACGCAGCGAGGACGGCCTGGTCGACCTCGGCGTCGATGAGGAGAGCAGACCGATCCTGCTCGTGGTCTCCGACAACGGACCCCAGATGACCTCGGGCTCGACCCGGGAGTTCATGGCCCTGTGCGCGATCGCCCAGCACTTCGGTCGACCAGGCACCCCGACCGACCAGGCCTGGATCGAGTCCCTGA
Source organism: Nocardioidaceae bacterium (assembly GCA_013696555.1). Lineage (GTDB taxonomy): Bacteria > Actinomycetota > Actinomycetes > Propionibacteriales > Nocardioidaceae > JACCYJ01. The sequence goes on from JACCYJ010000024.1 coordinate 1,567, forward strand.
ACGGGCATATCAAGGCCGAGTACCCACACCTGCTCGCGATCCGAGACCCCGCGACCCTGCGTGCCGAGATCGCCGGAACCCGGGTGCACTACAACACGGTCAGGTTGCACCAGGGCATTGGCTACGTCACGCCCGATGACGAACACCAGGGAAGAGGAGAAACGATCCGCAAGGCCCGCGAAGCAGGCCTCGAACAAGCCCGGCTCCGACGCCTTGCCAGGCACCGAGCAGAACGAGAAGATACAACCAGCAAGGGACCCGCCGATGTTGTTTGATTCCCCGCGGATCTCTATCGCGAACTCAGAAACACGTCACTCCTCGATCGGACAGATCAGCCCCGTGGCCTTCGAGATGCAACACTGCAACCAGACCGCGGCAGATCAACAAGCCGCATAACCCCGTGTCCACCGTCCGGGGTCAGGGCCAAGAGCAAGGTAGATCAGGTGCAACAACACGGTCATCATCCTGACCGACAGCCCCAATGACCCACCCTCGGCCCTCAGAACACCGCTGCCCACGCCGCCGATGGAGTTCTCGGCACGCACAACGTCTGGTGGGCTACGCCAGGTCACGCCGTCCTCGCCGCAGTCATCGCCTGCGCCTACGCCGGCTTCTTTCACGCCGTCGGCGAGGAGCGTCTGCTGGCCTGGGACTGCTCGGAGGACGGATCCACTTCCTCGTCGGCGGAGCCGTCATCGCCACGCTGTTCCCCGTCCTTCCTGAGCCGGCGGCCCAGCCGGACCTGCAGGGGGCCAGCAGCGGCTGGCTGTCGGGCCCGCACCCCGGCTTCGCCTACCGGAAGTACGGGGCCCGGGACGTCCTGACCTTCCTGGGCGGCACCTGGTCTTCGGCAGCCTGCTCGGCGTGGCGTACCCCGCGCCGCACCCGAGCTTGACGGTCGCCGCTGCGGGTGAGCGCGGCTGTCACAGGTCGGCACGAACCACTGCCGAACTAGCGCCGGCCGCTCGAGTACGACGCCGCCGCAGCACACATCGTCGTCACCCCGAACGATTCTTCGCTCACCTAGTACCACAGCCGTAGTTCGTGATCGTTGGTGTTCGCGTCGTCTGTGGTGAGGGACTGTCCGGCGAACGGTGTTTCTGGCCTGACGCGCCGGCCTGTGGGCTGGCGGGGAAGGTGCCGTGAGATGACCGCGACACTGAACGATGTGGCGATGAGAAGGCGCAGGGGGCCTCGGCGGAGGCGCTGGCCGCTGTCGAGCTGGTCCGCCGGGCGAAGGATCAGGGCCTGTCGTTGACGGGCCCGGACGGTCTGCTCAAGCAGCTGACCAGGACGGTGCTCGAGACCGCGTTGAACGAGGAGATGACCGAGCACCTGGGCTATGACAAGCATGACCCGGCCGGTGACGGGTCAGGCAACGTCGGTAATGGCACCCGAGCCAAGACGGTGCTGACCGAGGCGACGGGGCAGGTCGAGATCGACGCTCCGCCGCGACCGGGCGGGCACGTTCGAACGGCAGATCGTGCGCAAGCGGCAACGCCGGCTGGGCGGCGTCGACGAGGTCGTGCTCTCCCTCTACGGCAAGGGTCTGACGACCGGGGAGATCTCCGCGCATGTCGCTGAGATCTACGGCGCGTCGGTCATCAAGGAGACCAGCTCCAGGATTGCCGACAAGGTCCTGGAGGAGATGCACGACTGGTCCGTGCGCCCGACCTACGCCGCGATCTTCATCGACGCGATC
>JACCYJ010000110.1 GCA_013696555.1 Nocardioidaceae bacterium
CTCGGGCAGGACCGCGTTGTAGTCGGCGACGTCGTACCCGCCGTCGCGCAACGGCGAGACGAAGAACGGCGGTAGCCACAGGCAGTCCACGCCCAGCCAGGCCAGGTAGTCGAGCTTCCCGATCATCCCGCGCAGGTCGCCGGTGCCGTCGGCATTGCTGTCGGCGAATCCGCGGACGAGCAGCTCGTAGAAGACCGCCCGCTTGTACCACTGGGGGTCGGTGGACTCGGTCGCGTCGATCGGTTCGGCGCTCACCCTGGCATCTCCTTTGGGCACCTGGCAACGCTACCGATCCTCCGGTGATCGATCAGCGGGGGCCGTAGGCAGATTTCCACCGACGATGCAACCTTCCCCCGTTAGCTGGCGTATTCATCGCACGACAGCACTGTCGCTCGCCACGTTCTGCCGGCCCGGAAGGGGTCATGCCATGAAGACCTTGCTCAAGTGGATTGCAGTTGCAGCGACCATCGCAGCGATGGCCGTGCTGGCCCCCGCCACGGCGCAGGCTGCGCCGTACTGCGGGATCACCTGGGGATCTCTCCCGAAGGAGGCAAGCGCCGGGTCCAGCGCACAGTTGACCGACGTGCGCGTCGGACAACACGGCTGCTACGACCGACTGGTGCTCGACATGACCGGGGACGTGCAGGGCTACTCGGTTCGCTATGTCGACCAGGTCGTATTCGACGGCTCTGGCGAGCTGGTCCCGTTGCGTGGAGGCGCCAAGATCGAGGTCGTTGCGCGGTCCGGAGCCATTCCAACGGACTCGTTCTTCCTGCCCAACGGTGAACTCGCCGACGTGTCCCAGTACCGGACCTTCCGGCACGTCGCATGGGCCGGCAGCTTCGAGGGTCAGACCACCGTCGGCCTCGGCGTCCGGGCCCGACTGCCGTTCCGGGTGTTCATCCTCGATGGGCCTGGCAGCGGATCGCGGCTGGTGATCGACGTAGCACATCGTTGGTAGCTCGCCGGTCGGCTCAGGCGGCTAGTCATTCCAGTCGTCTGAGCTGAGCTCGGCTGCCCGGTCAGGACCCCGACAGAACGTCTTCGGGTGTCAGGATCCAGTCGAGATGACCGAGTCGGCCGACCAGCCTGCGGTCTGCGGTCACCAGCGGCTGACCGAGTCGCTCGGCAAGGGCGACGTAGACCATGTCGTAGATCGGCCAGTTCTCGTACCGACGCGCGAGTTCCCAAGCCCGTCGGCGGTCGGCTGCTGTGTCTATGATCTCGATGGGCAGCTTCTCGAGCAGGCTGGCGCCGGTATCGGCCTCGGCAGCCGACCATCGACGGCGTCTGATCCCGCTCAGGAGCGCATTGAGCGTCTCCTGAAGCAACAGACCGGGTGCCACCAGCCTTTCGTTGTGGCGTTGCCAGGTCGCGGCCAGCAGGCGGGTCGGCAGTTCCGGGTCGATACCCGGAGTCACCCAATCCACAACGAGGGAAGCATCAACCGCTGGCAACGTCTGCCCGCTCAACGACGTCATGACTCGCGCGGTCCTCGATGACGAGATCGGCCGCGCTTCCAGTGCTCGGGCCGGTCGTCGCTCGCCATGCCTCGACCTGTCGGCCCCAGTCCATGAAGGTGAGGGATTGCTGCGAAGACTCGCCGCTCGCTCGCTCGTGGCTGCCTCGCGGCCTGATGGCGGTGGCGGGCAGGTCGTCCTCATCGACAAAGAGCACGTTGCCCCGCTTCGTGGCAGGCAGGCGTCCCGCCCAGATCCACCGGCGAACCGTTTCCTCGGTGCGCCCAACCCTCTCCGCGACCTGACGGACCGTAAGTGATGTAGCCACTGGTGTAGTCTACACCACTATTCGGCAGCGGTGGGTGGAAACTGCGCAGCGAGGGCTGCAACCCGCGGACCGTGTCGAGTACCCGGTCGAAGCGCTGCTCGCTGTTGGCCATCGAGCACGCCGGTGAGCTCGCGGGCGGCAACCTCGCCCGGCCCGAGGTCCCAGCCGCTCTCAGCCAGCGCGTCGCGAAGAGCTTCCTCGGTCAACGGACCGGGTGCGGACTCAGCTGCCCGGCCTGCGCAGGCTGGCCGTGAAGGCGAGGCACTGCTCGTGGTCGGGCAGGAGCCCGGACCGCTCCGCATCTGCCAGAGAAGGAGCTTGGATGTCCCGGTCGGACATGGTCGGCTCGGCGACCTGCCAGTCGATCCCGATGGCAGGGTCGAGGGCGTGGACGGTGTGTTCTCGTGAGGGCGCGTACGGAGTGGAGCAGAGGTAGGCCACCGTGGCCAAGTCGCTGAGCGCGCAGAAGCCGTGGCCGACTCCCTCGGGTAGATAGACCGCCCGCCGATCGGTCTCGTCGAGCAGCACGCTGTCCCAGCGTCCGAACGTCGGCGATCCGACGCGAAGATCCACTACCACGTCGAGCACGCATCCAGCGGGACAGGTGACGTACTTGGCCTGCCCCGGCGGTACCTGGGCGAAGTGAATGCCCCGCACCACGCCCCGGGAGGACACCGAGAGGTTGGCCTGGGCGAGGGCCAGCGGATGCCCGACGACGTCGGCCAGCCGATCCGCCCGATACCACTCCAGGAACAGCCCTCGGGCGTCACCGCGCTGCCTCGGCGTGACCTCGAACGCTCCTGGGATGTTCAGCTCGCGGATGTTCATCTGGTCAGACCGACCTGGTCGCCGGGACTTGACCGGACGACACCAGATCGAGCAGGTAATCACCGTAGCCGCTCTTGCGCAATGGCTCTGCCAGGCGCAGCAGCTGTTCGTCACCGATGAAACCGCAACGCCAGGCAGCTTCCTCGATGCAGCCGATCTTGAGTCCCTGGCGCTCCTCGATGACCCTGACGTACTCACTGGCCGCCATCAGGGAGCTGAAGGTTCCGGTGTCGAGCCAGGCAGTGCCCCGGGACAGGACGCTGACCCGCAACTCGCCGCGCTCCCGATAGACCTCGTTGACCGCGGTGATCTCAAGTTCCCCGCGAGCGCTGGGAGTCAGCGAGTTGGCGACATCGACCACCGAGGAGTCGTAGAAGTACAGCCCGGGGACGGCGAAGCGCGACTTCGGTTGTGCTGGCTTCTCCTCGATCGACACGACGGTGCCATCCGCGTCGAACTCGACCACGCCGTACTCGCTGGGATTGGACACCTG
>JACCYJ010000129.1 GCA_013696555.1 Nocardioidaceae bacterium
CAGGTGGTCGACGGCCCGCTGGGCCCGCTCATAGGTGTCGTAGGTCCCCACGGTCATGCCCGTGGGCGGGGTGGGCATTGCTTTGGGCATTCGTCCTCCTCGGTGGCCGCACGTACCCACGATGCTCGCATGACGCGGGGCGCGCCGGGCGTTCAGCGCAGCTTGTAGTCCTCGAGCAGCCGGCGCCCGATGATCATGCGCTGGATGTCTGCGGTGCCCTCGCCGATCAGCAGCATCGGCGCGTCGCGGTAGAGCCGTTCGATCTCGTACTCCGCGGAGAAGCCGTATCCACCATGGATGCGGAAGGAGTCCTCGACCACCTGGGAGCAGTACTCGCTGGCCAGGTACTTCGCCATGCCGGCTTCCAGATCACCGCGGCTTCCCTGGTCCTTCGCCCGAGCGGCCCGAACCATCATCTGGTGGGCGGCCTCGACCTTCGTCGCCATCTCGGCCAGCCGAAAGAGCACAGCCTGGTGCTCGGCGATCTTCTTGCCGAACGTCTCGCGCTGCTGGGCGTAGTCGATCGCGAGCTCGAACGCCCTCAACGCCACTCCGCAACCGCGTGCTGCGACGTTGACCCGGCCGACCTCGACACCGTCCATCATCTGGTAGAACCCGCGCCCGGGAGCACCTCCGAGGACCTGCCCGGCCCCGATGGCATGACCGTCGAACACGAGCTCGGTGGTGTCGACCCCCTTGTAGCCCATCTTGCCCAGCTTGCCGGGAACGGTGAGCCCGGGAGCTGTCTCCCCGAACCCGGGCTCCTTCTCCACCAAGAAGGTGGTCATGTTCTTGTAGACCGACTCCGCCCCCTCGTCGGTCTTCACCAACACCGCCACCAGGTTCGCCGACCCGCCGTTGGTCACCCACATCTTCTGGCCGGTGATCGCGTACGCATCCTCACCGGTGGGACGCGCCTTGGTCGTGATCGCGCTGACGTCGGAACCGCAGCCGGGCTCGGACATCGAGAACGCGCCGCGAACGTCACCGTCGACCATTCGCGGCAGGTAGGCGCGCTTTTGCTCATCCGTCCCGTGGTGCATGAGCATCCAGGCAACGATGAAGTGGGTGTTGATGACGCCGGACACACTCATCCAGCCGCGGGCGATCTCCTCCACGACGAGCGCGTACGTCAGCAACGACTCCCCGAGGCCGCCGTACTCCTCGGGGATCACCAGACCAAAGATGCCGAGTTCCTTGAGTCCCTCGATGATGTCGGTCGGGTACTCGTCGTTGTGCTCGAGCGCGGTGGCGACCGGCAGGACCTCCTTCACCACGAAGGCACGAACCGTCTTGACGATCTCCTGCTGCACGTCGCTGAGGCCCGTGGTCTCGGCCAGGCGGCCCATGGCGACTCCGTTCCAGTGCATTTGCGGTGCGTGCAGTGCGGCGAAGTGCGGCCTGACGTTACCCGGGCAGCCTAAGCAACCGCCGTAGCGTGCGTCACATGTCCGCCACGGTGACTATGGCAGTCTGCGGTGATGGCGCCCCGGACACCCGACATCTATCTCCACATCGGACCGATGAAGAGCGGCACCAGCTACCTCCAGCAGTTGATGGCCGACAACCAGGCAGCACTGCGGGCCGACGGCGTGCTGTTCCCCGGGCGGAATCCGCGTTCTGATCAAGGCCGCGCCGTTCGAGACATCCTCACCTCTGGACGGGATGGCGACCAGCAGCGGGCGCTGGCCGGCAGCTGGGCGAAACTGCGCGAGGAGATGCTGCGTTTCGACGGCCGGGCCTGCGTGGTGTCCATGGAGTTCCTCAGCTTCGCCAGGGGCAAGCTTGCCCGCCAGATCGTGGCGTCCCTGGCCCCGGCCAGGGTCCACATTGTGCTGACGCTGCGCGACTCCGCCCGGGTGCTGCCCTCGTCGTGGGCGACGCAGACACGAAACACCAAGACGGCCTCGTGGCAGGAGTTCACCGACGCGGTTCTCGGCAACCGCCGCCGCAACCGGCGCCAGTGGCGCCGCAGCATGCGCGCACTGAATGTCCCCCGCATGCTGAAGGACTGGGGCGAGCTGGTGCCGTCGGAGCGCCTTCACGTCGTGGTCGTGCCGCCCAGTGGGGCCGCCCACGGGTTGTTGTGGGAGCGCTTCGCCTCGGTCATTGGCGTGGACCCGGGCGGGTACGAGCCGGCGCCGGGCCGCCGCAACGAGTCCTTCGGGTACGTCTCTGCAGACTTGATGCGCCGGGTCAACGCGCAACTGGTCGACCTGCCGCCAGGCACCTACCACCGCGCTGTCCGGTACCTCGTCAAGGAGGTGCTCGACCGGCGCACCGGGGAACCGCAAGTCCCCATGACCAGGCGCCTGAACCGCTTTGCCAGACGATGGAACCGGACGATGGTCGACGCCGTTATCAGCTCCGGCGCTCAGGTGTACGGCGATCTCGACGACCTCCGAGTCGTACCGGGAGTGACGGTCGACAAGATCGAGCCGCCGTCCGATGACGCTCTGCTGGCGGCTGCGGCCGACGCGTTGACTGGCATGAACCAAGACGGGGAAAAATTCTCGCCCAGCAGATGGGCCGAAGCCAGCGACCCCGTCGGCGCCGCGGTGCGCGAGGTCGCCGATGCGGTCCGTCGAGCCATCGATCTCCAGGAGCCGGTTGAGTCCTATCGCACACGCGGCGGACGGTCATAGTTGGCCCCATGGCTTGCGGCTAGGCTCCGTGGCCATGTGGAAGCAGCGCATCAACCGTGTTCTGGTCAAGACGATCGGCTATCAGCTGCAGCGCCCGACTACCCCCGAGGCTGTTCCTGCCGCTGTCGAAACAGCGGTTCCTGCCGTTGTCGAAACAGCGCCGAAGCCAGCTCCCGAGGTCGGCACGCCCCGGGCGCTGCCAGCACACTACGACGATGCCGCCAAGGCGGTCATCAAGCGGGTCAAACCGCGGACGATGACCGGACATCAGAAGCTCTTCGGCCTTGTTCTGGCCACCCGCTACCTCGCCAAGCACGACATCCCCGGGGACTTCGTCGAGTGCGGTGTGTGGCGAGGTGGCAGCATGCAGGCGGTCGCGCTGACACTGCTGGAGGTCGGGGTGAAGGACCGTGACCTGCACCTCTTCGACACCTTCGAGGGGATGCCTCCACCCACCGCGAAAGACGTCCGGCATGACGGCATTCCTGCTGCCCACCTGCTCGAGACACAAGACCAGTCGAGCGCGGTCTGGGCGGTTGCGACCCTGGACGATGTCCAGGCCGGAATGGCCGACATCGAATACCCAGCCGAGCGAATCCACTTCCATCAGGGGCTGGTGGAGCACACCATCCCGGACCAGGCACCCGAACGGATCGCGATGCTGCGCCTGGACACCGACTGGTTCGAGTCGACCCGGCACGAGCTCGAGCATCTCTACTCGCGGCTGAGCCCGGGCGGTGTGCTGATCATCGATGACTACGGCCACTGGGAGGGCTCGCGGCGGGCAGTCGAGGAGTTCCTCACCCACACCGGTGCCCCGTTGTTGCTCCTGCCCACATCTACCGGGCGGATGGCAGTGAAATCCGGGTTCTAGGAGGCCACTTCGGCAGCCCGTCGGGTCGCCGCCAGCTGCTCGAACAACGCCTCCCAGCGAGCGGCGATGTTATCGATCTCGAGCTGTCTGGCGGCTGCCAACCCGGCTGCGCCGACGCGTGAGCGCAGCTCCGGATCCTCGATGAGGTCGACCAGAGCTTGGGTAAAGGCAGGGATGTCGCCGTCGGGCACTAACCGGCCGTTCTCACCGTCCACGATGATCTCGGCGGGGCCTCGCGGACAGTCGAAGCTGACCAGCGGCACCCCCTTGCTCATGGCCTCGATCAACACCATGGGGAAACCCTCGAACCGAGAACTCATCGCATAGATCGACGCATTCGCCAGCACATCTTCGAACTCGTTCGAATGCCCTTTCAGGACGACCTGGTCGGCGATGTCCTGCTCCATGATCAAGGCAGCGAGCTGCCGCCGCTCTTGGCCCTTCCCGTAGATATGGAGCTGCCACTCCGGGTGTGTTCGGGCAATAGGCGCGTAGGCCTGGATGAGTCGCGAAAATCCCTTCTGTGCGACCAGGCGACCCGCTCCGATGACGATCTTGCTGGTCAAGGGTGCGGCCGTTGTCGCGACGGGCCAAGGAATTGCATTGGGGATTGCCGTTATCAGCGTCGACGCCGAGGCGACCAGGCGGGCGTAGTCCTCGGCGTCACCTTTGGTCAAGACCACGTAGCAATCCAGTCGCTGAATGCTTTCCCGGAGCATTACCAGCACCCGCGGGTCAGCGGAGCGGGTCTCGAAGTTGAGGTGATCCTGGCCAACGGTGATGAGATGGCGAGGGGCGATCCGAGCCACCGCCGCGTGCAGGGACGGCCGTGTGGACACCAAGATGCCGGGCTGGAGGGAGTTGAACGTCTCGACCAACTGAGCGTCCGTCGCTTTGGTGAGCTCGAGATCCGACGCCATCGCGTCGGCTTGGTCCGGAGCCCCCTCCCGACGGTCGATCAGATAGGTGACTTTGACATCGGGACTTATCGCATAGGAGGGTGCGTCACGCTTTCGGTACAGGCTGATGATTTCGACATGGTGTCGGTTGGAAAGATGGCTGACCAGATTGCGGACGGTACGGGCCACACCGCCGAGACCGTCGGCGTTGAACATCAAGAAATAGATGCGCTGCCCTGCCATGCCGCTCCCCCCAGCTCGGTGACTTCTCACTTTCGGTCCCCAAGTTTGGTGCGCATCCTAGCAAGGGCTGGTGCGCTCTTCGGCCTGGTCGGCCCGCAGTGTTTCGTCCCGCAGCCGCCGCATGAGCTGGGCCGTCAGGGTGAGAGCCACCTCGAGCATGGCCTCCGCGCTCACGTCGTCTGGATGGCACCCGGACGGGGACTCCTCGGTGAGCTCATCGAGGTCGCCGACCACGTGGTAGCCGGCCGCCACCAGGGCGGCAGTCGTGCGCGCCGCCCGCTGGCGCAACACTTCCGCTTCCGCCGCGTGCAGACCGATGCGGCTGCCCCCTTGCGGTACGAGCAGGTCGTGGCCGACGTACCGGCGGATCCAGCGGTACTGCTCGGTCCAGTGCGCTGTGTCCGCGTCGATCGCAGCACGCAGGAGGGGTCCGAGCCGCTGCAGCAGCGCAGCCGCCTCCGCACCCAGCGACTCGTTGGCCTGCCCGGGCTCGGTGTCGTAGGCGTCCGCGTCGATTCCGCACACGTTCGCGAAGCGCTTCCACAACAGACCGGGTTCGGACCCCCGCGCAGGCACCGTGACCACATGTACCCGGTCCGCCGGCAGGATGGCCCCCCAGCGAGCCAAGACCTCGGCCGGATCCAAGGTCCACCAGCTCCAGCGCTCACCCACGGCCGTCAGCCCCGCCACGAAGTCGGGCAGCGGTTGAGACGTGCCCAGCTTCAGCGTCTCCTGCCAGGCAGCCGGCACCTGGGCGACGAAGTTCCTCGC
>JACCYJ010000145.1 GCA_013696555.1 Nocardioidaceae bacterium
TTCTCGATCTCGTACACGGCCGGCCAGTTCCAGATGTTGGGGCTGGGCACCGCGCCGGCGCTGATCCGCGCCACCTCGTCGAGCGTAGTGGGGCTCAGATCAGGCGGACGTGCCCGTGCGGCGTCGAGAAGTGTGCGGCCACCAGTGCGGCGGCTGCGTGCGGTGCGACCCACTGGACTGACACCGCCTCCAGTGCGGCGACCGCAGGCTCACCGAGCCACTCGGCGAGCAGAGCGGGATCCCCAGCGATCTCGACCGCCTCCAGGCGCACCTGACCGGTGGCTGCTGCCGACGGATGCTGCTCCGGCGCAACCTCCCACTGCACCGCGAACGGCGGCTGCTGGAAATCTGGTGATCCGAGAATGCCGACCTGCTTCCAGCGCAGGTCGACCCCGTCGGGCCGATACCGGTTGCCCTGGACGGCAGTGCGTCCCAGCCGGTCCTCCACCGTCGCGATGTCCTCGACCGCGACGACCCAGCCGAGCCAGCCGCCGCCGGCCAGCGACCGGGCCCGGACCGCCTGACCGAACGGCATCTTGTCGGAGGCCGGATGGTCCAACACCGTCACCACCTCCACGTATCGCCCGTCGGCCAAGGGCAGGACCATGTTGCGGGTCCCGAAGCGAGGATGAACACCGCCGTCGCAGAACTCCTCCCCGAGCTGGCCCCCGAGGCGGGCGGTGGTCTCGACGAGTCCCTGCGGCGCGGCGGCGTACGACAAGTGATCCAGATGCATCGGTCCCCCTACGGATCGGCCGGATGACGAGTGAGGCCGATCCCGCCCGACAGCTGCTGCGCGCACAAGGCGGCCAGCACCTCGTAGGCAGCAGCGCCCATGAGTTCGACGAGCTCGTCGCGGTTGGCGAGATAGACCGGCTCGCTGCCGACATGCGCCTCGGTGTTCGCCGAGCAGTACCAGTCGAGGTCGTGGCCACCCGGCCCCCAACCGCCGCGGTCGTACTCGCCGATGCTCACCTCGCAGTACGTACTGCCGTCGGAGCGTTCGACGTCGCGAAACTGCCGCCTGATGGGCAGCTGCCAGCAGACGTCTGGTTTGGCCGCCAACGGCTTGACGCCTTTCGCGAGCGCCCACCGGTGCAGGGCGCAGCCAGCGCCGCCGGCGAAACCCGGGCGGTTCAAGAAGATGCAGGCCCCGTCGACGATGCGGGTCTTTCGGTCGCCGCCCTCGTCGGTCTCGACCCACCCACTTTGGCGTCCCTCGGCGCGGTGTTCCCAGTCCTGGACACGTAGCCGGCGGGCGATGCCGCTGACTCGCGCCTCGTCCTCCTCGTCGGCGAAATGGGCACCGAGTGTGCAGCAACCGTCATCGGACCGGTCGGCGTAGATACCCGGGCATCCGGCGCCGAAGATGCAGGTCCAGCGCGACGTGAGCCAGGTGAGGTCGCATCGGAAGACCTGGCTGTCGTCGACCGGATCGGCGAACTCGGCAAAGGATCGCGGTGGGTGCAACGCGACCTCCGGCATGGGTGGACTGTAGCGGCCGGTCACTACCGTGGACCCATGCGTATGGGTGTGCTCGACATCGGCTCGAACACCGGGCACTTGCTGGTCGTCGACGCCCACCGTGGGGCGGCGCCGTTGCCGGCGTTCTCCTGCAAGGAGCCTCTTCGGCTTGCCGAGCACGTGGACGACGAGGGGGCGGTGGACAGCTCGGGCGTCGCGGCGCTGGTGATGTTCGTTCGACAGGCCCAGGCGATGGCGGAGGACAAAGGCTGCGAGACCGTGCACGCCTTCGCCACATCCGCGGTTCGGCACGCGAGCAACGCGGATGCGGTCCTCGAGACCGTACGAGAGCAGACCGGTATGGACCTGGAGGTGTTGTCCGGGAGTGACGAGGCCCGGCTCACCTTCTTGGCAGTGCGCCGGTGGTTCGGGTGGTCCTCTGGCCGGCTGGTGGTCTTCGACATCGGTGGCGGATCGCTGGAGATCGCCGCGGGGGACGATGAGACGCCTGACGTCGCGCAGTCGTTGCCGCTCGGAGCAGGGCGATTGACCCGGCAGTGGCTCGGCGGCACCGAGCCCGCCGCCCAGCAGATCCGGGCACTGCGCCGCTACGTGCGGACCGAGTTGGCGCGGAACGCGGGAGCCGTGCTGCGCGCGGGCAGCGCCCGCCACGCGGTGGCCACGAGCAAGACGTTCCGTTCGCTGGCGCGTATCTGCGGTGCCGCGCCATCGGTCGATGGACCGTACGTCCGCCGCCTGCTGGCCCGGTCCGACCTAGCCGGGAGGTTGCCCGAGCTCGGCTCCATGTCGGCCGGTGAGATCAGCCGGCTGCCGGGCGTCTCGTCCAACCGCGCCCACCAGATCGCGGCCGGCGCCGTGGTCGCGGATGCGCTCATGGACATCTTCGACCTGGCCGAGCTGGAGATGTGTCCGTGGGCCCTGCGTGAGGGCGTGATCCTCGAACGGCTCGACCTGATGTGAGCCGCTGCAGACGTCTGCCTGGTCTCGCGGAATAGGCTGGTCGAGTGACTGCGCTGTCGACCGCCTCGGTCTTCCCGGAGTCGTCGGCCACCGCCTTCGAGCTCGCGAACCGCCTCGGGTACGACGGCGTCGAAGTGATGGTCGGTATCGATGAGATCAGCTCGGACGTCGACGCCGTGGCCCGCTTGAGCGACGAGCACCAGGTTCCGGTCGTGGCTGTCCATGCACCCTGCCTGCTCATCACCCAGCGGGTGTGGGGTACCGAGCCCTGGGCCAAGCTCGAACGCAGCGCGGAGATGGCCAGCTCGCTGGGCGCGGACGTGGTCGTCGTCCACCCGCCCTTTCGCTGGCAACGCGACTATGCCAAAGGATTCGTCGAGGGGATCGCCCGGTTGGAAGCCGACTTCGGGATCGCCATGGCCGTCGAGAACATGTACCCGTGGCGTACCGCCCGACGTGAGTTGCAGGCGTATGCGCCGAGCTGGGACCCCGTCGACCAGGACTATGCGCATGTGACGCTCGACCTGTCGCACACCGCCACGGCGGACGTCGACCCGCTACGAATGGCCTCCGCTCTAGGTTCACGGCTGACCCACCTGCACCTGACCGATGGCGCCGGCACTGCGAAGGACGAGCACCTCGTACCCGGTCGTGGAAACCAACCCTGCGCTGCGCTGCTGGAGATGCTGACCCGCCAGAGTTTCGCGGGGCAGGTGGTCGTCGAGATCAACACCCGGCGGTGCCCCACCCAGGCCGCCCGTGAGGACGACCTGGCCGAGGCGTTGGCGTTCGCCCAGCTGCACATGGCGGCTGCATCGCATGCGGACTTCGTGGTGAGTGCTGAAGGCGCGATCGAGCGCCGCCGCTTCCACAGCCCGGTGCCGTACGTGACACCGGGCTGATGCCGGTGGCCGGTCGTCGTCGGGGTTCGCCGGACACGCGCGGTGAGATCCTCGATGCGGCTCGGCGCGAGTTCTCTGTCCGAGGGTTCGACGGGACATCGATGCGGGCTGTTGCCCGGGAGGCCGACGTGGATCCGGCCTTGGTTCACCACTACTTCTCCGGCAAGGACGATCTGTTCCTGGCCGCGATGGAGCTGCCTTTCGATCCGCGGGCGATGCTCCCGCCGGTATTGCGGGGCCCGCGCGACGGAACGGGTGAGCGGCTACTGCGCGCGGTGTTGGGCCTGTGGGACGACCCGGACCTGCGCCCCCGGCTGCTGACGGTCCTCCGTTCCGCCCTCGCGAGCGACGACACCGCGCATTTGCTGCGCGACGGCTTGCTCCGACTGGTGATCGAGCAGATCGCCACGCTGCCTGGCGTCGTTGATCCGCAGCGCCGGGGTGCGCTCGTCGGCAGCCAGGTCATCGGGTTGATCATCGCCCGTCACGTCCTCGGTCTCGAACCGCTGGCGTCGATGACCGCCCACGAGCTCGCGGCAGTGACGGGTCCGACACTCGACCGCTATCTCTACGGCGACGATCTCCGCTAGAATTCATCGCATGATGAAAAAGGATGTCGGAGGGGTCATCCGGGTGACGGGGTTGCGAGTAGCCCGCAGCGGGCGGACCGTCCTGGACGGGCTCGATCTCGTGCTGAACGCGGTGGAGGTCACCGGCCTGCTAGGGCCATCCGGATGTGGGAAGAGCACCCTGCTGCGTTCGCTCGTCGGCGTGCAACAGGTCCAGGCCGGTCAGGTGCAGGTTCTGGGCGAGCCGGCAGGGTCGGCGTCGACCCGGGCGCAGGTCGGTTATGTCACCCAGACCCCCAGTGTCTACGACAACCTCACCGTCGCGGAGAACCTCCGCTTCTTCGCCGCGGTACTCGGTGCGCCGCATGGCGATGTGGACCGCGTCCTGTCCCAGGTTGATCTCGGCAACGAGGCGACCCACCTCGTCAGTGCCCTCTCGGGGGGACAGCGCAACCGGGTCTCGCTGGCGGTCGCGCTGCTGGGTCAGCCGACGGTATTGGTGCTCGACGAGCCGACGGTTGGCTTGGACCCTGTCCTGCGTCGGGATCTGTGGGGACTGTTCCACTGCCTCGCCGCCGACGGCGCCGCCGTCGTCGTTTCCAGCCATGTGATGGACGAGGCCGAGCGGTGCGACCGGCTGCTGCTGATGCGGGAAGGGCAGCTGATCGCCGACGAGACACCGGCGGGCCTGTTGGCACGCACGGGCACCGCCGACGTCGAGGACGCATTCCTGCAACTCGTGGAGCAACGCACCCCGCTGACAAGGAGCCAGTCATGAACCCCAAGATCACCGTGGCGGTCGCCTCCCGGATCCTTCGCCAGCTCAAGCGTGACCACCGTACGGTCGCCCTGATGTTGGTTGTCCCGTGCGTCCTCATCACGTTGCTGTGGTGGATGTACGTGGACCGCGAGGCAGTATTCGACCGAGTGGGGGGACCGCTCCTGGCATTGTTCCCGTTCATCGTGATGTTCCTGGTCACCTCGGTCACCACTCTGTCCGAGCGGACCAGCGGCACCCTGGAGCGGCTGCTTGCGATGCCCATGGGGCGCCTGGACTTCTTGTGCGGGTACGCCATCGCTTTCGGTTTGGTGGCGGTCGTGCAGTCGATGCTGGTTGCGGGGCTCGCCGTCGGTGTGTTGGGTCTCGATGTCAGGGGATCGGTTATCACGCTCGGGCTGGTGGCGATCGTGGACGCGCTGTTGGGCACCGCCCTGGGCCTGTTCGTGTCGGCGTTTGCTCGAACGGAGTTCCAGGCCGTCCAGTTCATGCCGGCGTTGGTGATTCCGCAGCTGCTGCTCTGTGGGCTCTTCATCCCGCGCGATGGCTTGCCCCAGGTGTTGGAATGGGTGTCCGATGCCCTGCCGATGTCCTACGCCGTCGACGCGATGAACATCGTCACCCGATCCACCGATTGGACCGGGAATCTCACCAAGGACCTGGCCATTGTGGCTGCCTGGACATTCGGAGCGCTGGCGCTGGGCGCGGTGACGTTGCGACGACGTACCGCGTAGGCTCCGCTGCGTGTTGGGCCGCACACTGCTCGCTCTGTCGCGCAGCGACCGGGTCAAACAGCTCGTCACCACGCTACCGATATCCAGTGCCGTGGTGACCCGCTTCGTCCCTGGCGAGGAGACAGAGGACGTGGTGCGCGCCAGCACCGAGCTGGTCCGCCAGGGTCTCGCAGTGTCGCTGGACCACCTCGGCGAGGACACCGTCGACCGCGCCCAGGCAGACGCGGTCGTGCAGGGTTACCTCGACGTGCTGGCCCAGCTCGCGCAGGCGAGCCTGACCCCGGCCGCCGAGGTGTCGGTCAAGCTTTCCGCCGTCGGCCAGGCGCTGCCGGGCAACGGTGAGCGCATCGCGCTCGACAACGCGCGAGTCGTTTGCACGGCGGCCCGAAACGCCGGGACCACGGTGACGTTGGACATGGAGGACCACACCACCACCGACTCCACTCTGCGGATCCTGCGCGAGCTGCGCCAGGACTTCCCGGAGACAGGTGCGGTCGTGCAGTCCTATCTGCACCGCACCGAGGCCGACTGTCACGATCTGGCGTACGAAGGCTCCCGGGTGCGGTTGTGCAAGGGGGCATACAATGAACCCGCCGAGGTGGCCTACCAACTCAAGTCCGATGTCGACCAGTCCTACGTGCGGTGCTTGCGGGTACTGATGGCAGGTGGTGGCTACCCGATGGTCGCCACGCACGACCCCAGGCTTGTCGCCATCTCCGCATTCTTGGCGAACCGCAACGGTCTGGCCGCCGGCGACTTCGAGTACCAGATGCTGTACGGAAT
Organism: Nocardioidaceae bacterium; assembly: GCA_013696555.1. Classification (GTDB taxonomy): domain Bacteria; phylum Actinomycetota; class Actinomycetes; order Propionibacteriales; family Nocardioidaceae; genus JACCYJ01. The sequence continues at coordinate 6,212 of JACCYJ010000145.1, forward strand.
CCGCCCCGAGGAGCAGCGGCGGTTGGCCGGGGCAGGGAGCACCGTTCGGGTGTACGTGCCGTACGGGCAGGAGTGGTACGGGTACCTGATGCGCCGCCTGGCCGAGCGCCCGGCCAACGTGGCGTTCTTCGCTCGCGCACTGGTCAGCAAGGGCTGAGAACCACCTAGGGTGTTGGCGTGTCGTGCCGCGCGTGTGTCGTCTTCGACGATGCGCTGACGGAGTACGACTTCGGACCCACCCACCCGCTGTCGCCGCTCCGGGTGAAGTTGACGATGCGGCTGGCTACCGAGCTCGGCGTGGTGGGTGACCGGGCACTGCCGAGGGTCCCGGCCGTGGTGGCGGATGACGACCTGATCGGCCTGGTCCACTCGCCGGACTACATCGGTGCGGTCCGGGCCGTTCGCCGGGCCGGCGACAACAACCTGTCCTATGGCTTGGGTACGCCGGACAACCCGACCTTCGCTGGTATGCATCACGCGGGAGCGCATGTCGTCGGCGCCAGCGTCGAGGCGGCCCGGCGGGTATGGACGGGGGAGTTCGCGCATGCCGCCAACATCACCGGCGGGCTGCACCATGCCATGCCATCCCTGGCGAGTGGGTTTTGCCTCTACAACGACGTGGCGGTGGCCATCTCGTGGCTGCTCGCCGCCGGCGCCGAGCGGATCGCCTACGTCGATGTCGACGTCCATCACGGCGACGGCGTTCAGGAGGTCTTCTACGACGACTCCCGGGTGCTGACGATCAGCCTGCACGAGTCACCGCAGACACTCTTCCCTGGCACCGGGGCCGCCACGGAGACAGGCGGCCCGGGCGCATCCGGCAGCGCCGTCAACGTGGCGCTCCCGTCCGGCAGCGACGACGCCGACTGGCTGCGCGCCTTTCATGCCGTGGTGCCGCCGCTGGTGCGCGGATTCCGGCCGGACATCATGGTGACCCAGCACGGGTGCGACTCACACATGGCGGACCCGTTGGCGCACCTGATGCTCAGCGTCGACGGTCAGCGTGCTTCGTACCTCGCCCTTCACGACCTGGCGCACGAGGTGTGTGACGGCCGCTGGGTGGCGACCGGTGGCGGGGGGTACGCCATCGTCGACGTCGTACCGCGGGCGTGGACACATCTGCTGGCGATCGTGGCAGGTACCCCGCTGGACCCTCGCCATGAGCTCCCGGTGTCCTGGCGGGTCCACGCCCAGGGGCTCACCGGCAGGCCGGGCCAACCGACGCTGAGTGACGGCTGCAGCGTCGAGTACCGCGGCTGGGACTCCGGTTACGACCCCGACGACTGGTTGGACCGTGCCGTGATGGCGACCCGGCGCGCGGTGTTTCCGGAGCACGGGTTGGATCCAATGCCATGACGATTTTCGTCTCTTGTTACACAGCGGGCACAGGAGGCACTACTCTCACGCTACGCACGTGCGCCAGATCTGCGGTGGGGAAGCCGCAGAGCGCGTCGTGAGAGAGAGTGCGGTGCGCAATGGCTCGTTCCACGTTCGGGGCGTCTGGCGACGGTCCCGACGACAGGTTCTTGACCGTCGCCGAGGTAGCTGCCCGAATGCGGGTGTCCAAGATGACGGTATACCGGCTGGTCCACTCCGGTGAGCTGGAGGCGGTACGCGTCGGCCGCAGCTTCCGGGTGCGGGACGAGGCCGTGCAGGAGTTCCTGCGGCGGTCGTTCTTCCAGGCTGGTTGACTGGTAAGCCCCAGCGAAAGGTGAACCGTGGGCTCCGTCATCAAGAAGCGCCGAAAGCGGATGGCCAAGAAGAAGCACCGCAAGCTGTTGAAGAAGACGCGCGTCCAGCGCCGTCGCCAAGGCAAGTGAGCGGTCACCAGCGCTCTTAGGGCACTGCCACCTCGGGCACCGGCCCCTCGGACAACGGCAAGTATGGCAGCGGCACACTTGGCAGCGGCACACTTGGCAGCGGGTCGCTGGGCATGGGCGAGCTGGGCTCCGGCACGATGGTTCGTTGTTCGTCGTCGGGTGGTGCCGTCGCGCCACCGCCATCATCTCCCCCGCCATTGTCACCGGATGGGTCCGGTGACGTGGACGGGAGCGGCGCCGAAGGGACCTCAGGCTCGGACGCCTCAGCCGGTGGCGCCGGAGCAATGGCTCCTGGGGTGCTGGGGGTGCGCCGCCCCGGACGCGAGGTGTCCGGCACGCGACCGGATCCGATGACTTCCGGGCCGAGGTCTTCGGCGAAGGTGCCGAGCGTGATCGCGGGGGTCCCGCCGGCGCAGGACGGGCAGGCGCGGACCGCTGCGGAGTCGAGCGCACCGACAGCGGCTGCGGCCGCCCAGTAGGCCTCGTATGAGGAGGCCGGCAGCACGGGTGCCAGACTATCCAGCGAAGCCGCCGCGGACGCGGCGAACGCGCGCAGCGTTTCGATGTCAGCCGGCTGGCCGCTGTCGGCGAACGCGGTGAACAGACTGTCGGCGCCGTGTGTGGCGTCGGCGCTGAAGTCCGCCAGAGTGCCCGCCACGAGGCTGTCGGAGTTTGCCGCCACGAGTTCCTGCGCCTCCGCCAACCGCGTTTCCGCGTGCTCGAGCAGGATGTGTCCGGCTGCGCTGTCGCCGGAGTGCATCGCCAGATCGACTCGCTCGGCGGCCCGTTTGACCGGATAGAGCAGCTCACCCGGCAGCGCCGCTGCGCTGGTCGCCACTACACCGACTCCGCCGCCGGCGACGACGAGGGCGGATGCGGCCGCCACCGCCAGCCGACGCCATCGTGGAGCGGGTGCCGCAACTGGGTGCGCTCGGTGCTCGGGTTCCCGCTCGCTGAGCTCGCTCCGGGAAGCGACCACCAGGTCGGAACGGAGCTCGGACAGGAAGCTCGCCCGCAGGGCGGGTTCCGGCAGTGCGCGTACCGCCTCGGTGAGCTCGACCCACGCGCGCACGTCCGCGTGCCGAGCCAAGCCACGGCCGTCGATGGCGTCCGCGAGCTCGTCGCGGCGAGTCGGCATCAGCGGGCGCATCAGGTGTTTCCCCCGGCGGTCATCGCGGTGGTCATCGCAGGTTCTGCCCGACTCAACGAGCCAGGAGCAGGACGGGTTACGGGCCTCATGACGCGTCGGCTCATCGCAGGTCCTCCGGAAGCCGTTTGGCGAGGCCACGGATCGCCCGCAGCTGCAGCTGCTTGACGGCCCCCTCGGTGCGGCCCATGGCGCGCGCCGTTTCCGCGATCGACAGACCCTGCAGGAACCGCATGACCAGACAGTCCTGCTGCTCCGGGCCAAGCTGCCGCAGCGCCGTTACCAGCCGCTGGCTGGTCAGCGCGGCCAGGGCGCCGGCCTCGGGTCCGGGGCCGGGATGCGCCCGCTCCGGCAGCGCATCGCTGACCACCTCTCTTCGGGAGCGACTCGACTTGAAGTGATCTGTGACGAGGTTGCGCGCGATCGTCGTCAGCCAGGCACCGAAGTCCTTGCCCTGCCACTGGAAGGACTCGATCGACCGCAGAGCCCGGAAGAACGTCTCGCTGGTCAGGTCCTCGGCAACGACCTGATCGGACACGCGGTAGTAGAGGTAGCGGTGGATGGCGGCCACGTAGTGGTCGTAGAGCGCTCCGAAGGCTTCGCCGTCACCGGAGCGGGCCAGGTCGACCAGTGCCTCGACACGGGTGGGGCTGGGATCGGGAAGCGCAGGCCCACGCAGTGCCTCCCGAGATGGCCGCATGGCTTCCTTCCCGAGGGGCCAACAGCGCGGACCCGATGTCACGATGATACGAAGGCGAGGTGTCCGTGTTCACCGAATCGGCGTCAGCGGCGCGCGTGCTCTTGTACGCGAAGCACGGTTGCCACCTGTGTGACGAAGCCCGGGAGGTCATTCGCGAGGTGTGCGACCAGGCCGAAGTCGAGTGGCGTGAGGTCGACATCAGTGCCGACCCCCAGCTCCTCGCCAGGTACGGGGAACAGCTACCGGTCACCTTCGTCGACGGTCGACAGCACGACTTCTGGCGAGTCGATCCGGCCCGGCTGAGAGCGGCACTGGGTACGCCACGCTGATTTGTTCTCACGTTCACAAGCTCCTAGAGTTCCACCGTGAGCGACGCCCACGACCGCGATTCCGGTGAGCCCGGGCAGGGCTCAGCGCGTGGCATCCCGGAGGCAACGGTGGCCCGGTTGCCGATCTACCTGCGAGCGCTCACCACGCTGTCCGACCACGGCATCGCCACCACCTCGTCGGAGGACCTCGCCATCGCGGCCGGCGTCAACTCCGCCAAGTTGCGCAAGGACCTGTCTCACCTCGGCTCGTACGGCACCCGCGGCGTCGGGTACGACGTCGCGTACCTGCGCTATCAGATAGCCCGCGAGATCGGGCTGACACAGGACTGGCCAGTCGTCATCGTCGGCATCGGGAATCTGGGCCAGGCACTGGCCAACTATTCCGGTTTCAGCTCCCGCGGATTCCGCATCGTCGCTCTGGTCGACGCCGACCCGGCTCTCGTCGGCGACAGGTTGGGGGCGCTGAAGATCCAGCCGCTCGCCGCGCTCGAGTCGCTGATCACCGAGCACCGGGTGTCGATCGGCGTCATCACCACCCCCGCCCAGGCGGCCCAGTCGGTGGCTGACCGGCTCGTCGCGCGCGGTGTGACGAGCATCCTCAACTTCGCACCCACCGTGATCGCGGTCCCAGACGGTGTTGACGTACGCAAGGTGGACCTGTCGATCGAGTTGCAGATCCTCGCCTTCCACGAGCAGCGCAAGGCCTCCGGGCATGGCTCCCCCGAGCCGGTCGCGGTGGAGTCGGCATGAGTGTCCTGGTCGTGGGCGTCTCACACAAGAGTGCTCCGGTGGCCGTGCTGGAGTGCGTCACCCTCGACGATGACGGTGTCGGGAAGCTGCTGGCCGATGTCATGGACACCCCGCACGCGGCGGAAGCGATCGTGCTCTCTACCTGCAACCGGGTCGAGGTCTACGTAGACGTTGACAGGTTCCACGGCAGCGTCGAAGACGTCTCGAGCCTGTTGGCAGCCCGCGCAGGGGCACGTGACGAGGACGTCATCCCGCACCTGTTCGTCCACTACGACGAGGCCGCCGTCGCGCACTTGTTCTCCGTTGCCGCCGGCCTCGACTCCATGGTGGTGGGCGAGAGCCAGGTGCTGGGGCAGGTGCGCCTGGCGCTGCACCGGGCGCAGGCGCACAACAGCGTCGGACCCTCGCTCAACGCGTTGTTCCAGCAGGCCCTGCGGGTGGGAAAACGTGGCCACGCCGAAACCGGCATCGACCGGGCTGGGCGCTCGGTCGTGGACACGGCGCTCGAGCGGGCGCGCCACTCCCTCGGTGATCTGCGTCACCAGCGGGTGTTGGTGGTGGGTGCTGGGGCCATGGCGGGACTGACAGTCTCCGCTCTGGCAGCGCGAGGTGTCCGCGACGTCGTGATCGCCAACCGGACACCGCGACGAGCGGATCGCCTTGTCCAGTCGGTGTCCGGCCGGGCGATCGAGTGGCGCGGGCTGCCGACCGCTCTTCAAGACGTCGATCTGGTCGTGTCCTGCACCGGGGCCACCGGTCTCGTCATCGGCGCCGCCGAAGTCCGAAGGGCCGTTCGTGACCGGCCGCTGGAGCGGCCGTACGTCGTGATCGACCTGGCGGTACCGCACGACGTCGACCCCGCAGTCACCGACTTGCCCACAGTCGAGCGCATCGACCTCGCCGCACTGGCTCCTGAGCTGGCCACCGACCAGAGCAACCTTGACGTCGAGGCGGTGCGCGACATCGTGACCGGTGAGGTCACGAGCTTCCTCGCCGCCAGGGCCGCCGCCCGGGTGGCCCCCACCGTGGTAGCGCTGCGCTCCATGGCCACCGAGGTGGTGGACCGGGAGCTCAGCAGGCTCTCCGGACGGCTCCCAGACCTGGATGCCCGGGCGTACGACGAGGTCGTCGAGACCGTCCGACGGGTCGCCGACAAGCTCTTGCACTCACCGACCGTGCGGATCAAGGAGCTGGCCGAGCTGCCCGGCGCGGTGTCGTACGCCGACGCGCTGGCCGACCTCTTCTCCCTCGCTCCCGGAACGGTCGCCGCGGTCACCCGCCCGGATGTCGCCTCACCGGGGGAGGGCAGTCGATGACCGAGCTCGGAGAGCTTCGCGTCGGCACCCGTGCCAGCCTACTTGCCCGCACGCAGGCGCAGACAGTGGCGGATCGGCTGGCGCCAGTGGTGGATGGCCCGGTTCGCCTCGTGCCGATAACCACCGATGGGGACACCACGTCCCGTCCGCTCACCGACTTCGGCGGCAGTGGGGTCTTCGTATCTGCCCTGCGGGATGCCCTGCGGCGAGGGGAGGTGGACCTCGCTGTCCACTCGCTCAAGGACCTGCCCACCGAGCCCGACGACGATGTGCTGCTAGCGGCTGTCCCCGCGCGTGAGGATCCGCGCGACGTCGTCGTCGCCCGTGACGGGCTGACGCTTGCGGAGCTACCGACCGGCGCCCGGGTCGGAACCGGCTCACCGCGGCGCGCCGCACAGATCCACGCGCTCGGACTCGGCCTCGAGGTCGTCGGGATACGCGGCAACGTGGACACCCGCATCGCCAAAGTCGCGGCGGGTGACGTCGACGCGGTGGTGCTGGCCCGTGCCGGACTCGCCCGTCTGGGCCGCCTCGACGACGTCACCGAGGTTCTGGATCCGCTGCTGATGCTGCCGGCGCCGGGTCAGGGCGCGCTGGCCTGCGAGTGCCGCAGCGACGCCGGTGAGGTCGCAACGCTGGTTCGGACGGTGCTCGACGACCCGGCCGCCCGCACCGCGGTCACCGCCGAGCGCACCTTGCTCAACGGGCTCGAGGCCGGGTGCACCGCACCGGTCGGTGCTTTGGCCGACGTCGCCCTTGGCGACGAAGGGGAGGAAATCTGGTTGCGTGCCGTCGTCGCACATCTCAGCGGCAGCCCCCTCATCCGGATGTCTGCAACGGGTTCCACCGACGACGCCGCCGGCGTCGGACGCCGGCTGGCTGCCGAGATGCTGTCCCGAGGGGCCGCGGAGCTGTGTCAGGAGCTGGTGTCGTGAACCCTCATTCGCTAGGGCAGAGCAGGGAGAACAAAGTAGTGACACCCCGATCGTCGACGGGTCCAGTCCGCACCAGTGGGCACGTGAGCTTCGTCGGTGCCGGGCCGGGAGATCCCGGGTTGTTGACGGTCCGGGCCGCCGAGCTCCTGTGCAGTGCCGACGTCGTGATCACCGAGCTGCACGACCAGCACACCGAGCTGATCCGAGAGGTACGCGCCAGCGCCAACGGCACGACCACAGACGTCCAGATCGTCGATGGGGGTAGCGCCGACGACGGCGCCACGTTGACCCATGCCGCTCGGGCCAAGCTCGTCGTCAGATACGCCAAGGGCGGGTCGCGCGTGGTCCGGCTGCTCGCCGGTGACCCGTTCACCTACGGCACCGGGCCTGAGGAGGCGCAGGCCTGCCGCAAGGCTGGGGTCGACTTCGAAGTGGTCCCCGGGATCAGCGCGGCGACGGCGGTGCCAACCTACGCGGGCGTGCCGCTGACGACGCGTCACCGTCGCGAGATGGTGGTCGTCCGGGTCGCCGATACCAAGATCGACTGGTCGGCGTACGGAGGTGACCAGACCCTCGTCCTGCTGTCGAATGCGGGCCGTCTCGCCGACGTGGCCCAGGCACTGGTCGCCGCCGGGCGCTCCGAGCAGACGCCGATAGCGATGACATCCGTTGGCACCACCACCGAGCAATCCACGGTCGTCTCGACGCTGGCCCGGATCGGCGCGGACTCCCGCGGCGTCGCCCGCGCCACCTCGGTGGTGGCCGTCGTCGGTGGCGTCGTCGACCTGCGGGAGATGTTGTCGTGGTTCGAGACCAAGCCGCTGTTCGGGTGGCGGGTGCTGGTGCCACGGACCAAGGAGCAATCCGCGGAGCTGTCGTCGCAGCTGCGGAGCTTCGGCGCCGTACCCGAAGAGGTCCCGACGATCTCCGTCGAGCCACCGCGCAACCCCCAACAGATGGACAAGGCCGTTCGCGGGCTGGTCGAGGGGAGGTACGAGTGGGTCGCGTTCACCTCGGTCAACGCCGTCAAGGCAGTCCGGGAGAAGTTTGACGAGTACGGGCTGGACGCACGGGCATTCTCTGGGCTGAAGGTCGCCGCTGTCGGAGAGAAGACGGCCGAGGCCGTTGCGACCTGGGGGATCCGACCGGACCTGGTGCCCTCCGGGGAGCAGTCGGCGCGCGGCCTGCTCGAGGACTGGCCGCCCTTCGACGAGGTGCTCGACCCGATCAACCGGGTGTTCCTGCCGCGGGCAGACATCGCCACCGAGACCTTGGTGGCGGGTCTGGTGAAGCTGGGGTGGGAGGTCGACGACGTGACGGCCTATCGCACCGTCCGGGCCGCTCCGCCGCCCGCACCGACGCGCGAGGCCATCAAGAGCGGCAAGTTCGATGCAGTGCTGTTCACGTCGTCCTCGACGGTGCGCAACCTTGTCGGGATCGCCGGCAAGCCGCACGCTGCCACCGTGATCGCCTGCATCGGCCCGGCCACGGCCAAGACCGCGCAGGAGCACGGCTTACGGGTCGACGTATTGTCCGGAGCACCTTCCGCGCCGGCCCTGGTCGCGGCGCTGGCCGAGTTCGGGTTGCAACGCCGGGAGGCGCTCCTCGACGCCGGCGAAACAGTCACCAAACCCTCCGAGCGGCGGGCACCTCCCCGCCGCCCGGCCACCTGACTCGCCGATGGCCTTCCCGTCGACCCGGCCCCGACGGCTCCGGCGGTCCGCGGCGGTGCGCCGTCTGGTCGGTGAGACCCACCTGGAGCCACGCTCCTTGGTGCTACCGCTGTTCGTGCGGCAGGGGGGTCGCGAGCCGGTGCCGATCTCCAGCATGCCCGGTGTGGTGCAGCACTCCCGGAGCTCGGCCCGCGCGGCAGTCTCGGCGGCTGCCGAGCTCGGCCTGGGCGGCGTCATGCTGTTCGGCATCCCGGAGCGCAAGGACGCCACCGGCACGCAGGCGCTCGACCCGGAGGGAATCCTCAACGCGGCGATCGGCGATGCCGTCGCCGAGGTGGGTGATGCGCTGGTCATCATGAGCGACCTGTGCCTCGACGAGTTCACTGACCATGGTCACTGCGGGGTGCTCGACGCGCGCGGCGATGTCGACAATGACGCCACACTCGAGCTCTACGCGCAGATGGGTGTCGCGCAGGCCGCCGCCGGCGTCCACATGGTGGGGCCCAGCGGCATGATGGACGGCCAGGTCGGCGCGATCCGGTCCGCCCTCGATGACGCAGGGCACCCTGGCGTCGCCATCTTGGCCTACTCGGCCAAGTACGCCTCCGCCTTCTACGGCCCGTTCCGGGAGGCCGTCGGCTCCGCCCTCCAAGGTGACCGCCGCGGGTACCAGCAAGACCATGCCAACGGACGGGAGGCGACTCGCGAGGCGCTGCTCGACGTTGCCGAAGGCGCCGACATCGTGATGGTCAAGCCGGCGCTCGGCTACCTCGACGTCGTACGCCAGCTGCGCGACGCCGTGGATGTGCCGGTGGCTGCGTACAACGTCTCCGGGGAGTACGCGATGGTGGCGGCCGCCGGGGCGAATGGCTGGCTCGACCGGCAGCTGGCGATCATGGAGATCCTCACCGGGATTCGGCGCGCGGGCGCGGACATCGTCTTGACCTATTGGGCGCTCGAAGCCGCCCGCCTGCTCTCGGGGAGGATGCCGACGTGAGCTCATCACCGAGCGCGGCCAGCGGCGCCCTCTTCGACCGGGCGCGGGCAGTGACACCAGGGGGTGTCAACTCCCCGGTACGAGCGTTCCGTGCCGTTGGCGGAACTCCCCGCTTCATGGTGTCGGGTCGCGGCCCCTACCTGCGAGACGCCGACGGGAACGAGTACGTCGACCTGGTGTGCTCCTGGGGACCGTTGCTGCTCGGGCACGCCCACCCGGAGGTCGTCGAAGCGGTCTCGGCGGCCGTGGGACGAGGTACGTCATTCGGTACGCCCAGCGAACCCGAGGTGGCGCTGGCCGAGGAGATCGTCGCCCGGGCGCCGGTCGAGTCGGTCCGCCTGGTGTCGTCCGGCACCGAGGCGACCATGTCGGCGCTCCGGCTGGCTCGCGGGTTCACCGGCCGCGAGCTTGTGGTGAAGTTCGCGGGGTGCTACCACGGGCACGTCGACGCCCTGCTCGTGGCAGCCGGGTCCGGGGTGGCGACATTCGGGCTACCGGACACACCGGGGGTGCCGCGCGCCGTTGCGGCGACCACCCTGGTGCTGCCCTACAACGACGCTGAGGCAGTGAAGGCGGCGTTCGCTGCACACGGTGACGCCATCGCCTGCGTGATCACGGAGGCCGCCGCGGGCAACATGGGAGCGGTGCCACCGCTGCCGGGCTTCAACGCGTTGCTCGCCAGCCTTTCCCAGCGCCACGGCTCGCTCCTCATCAGCGACGAAGTGATGACCGGGTTCCGCGTCAGCCGCAGCGGCTATTGGGGACTCGACGGAGCGTCGGAGGGCTGGCGCCCCGACCTGGTGACGTTCGGGAAGGTGATGGGTGGCGGCTTCCCCGCGGCTGCGTTCGGTGGTCGCGCCGACATCATGGCGGCGCTGGCGCCCGAGGGGCCCGTGTACCAGGCCGGCACGCTGTCGGGGAACCCGGTCGCCACGACCGCCGGCCTGACCACGCTGCACCTCGCGGATGAGGCGGTCTACGAGCGCGTCGACGCGGTCGCCGCGAGCGTGCAGAAGATGGCCACTGCTGCGTTGAGTGAGGCGGGCGTGCCGCACGTCGTCCAGGCGGCCGGCAACCTGTTCAGTGTTTTCTTCGTCTCCGCCCCCGAGGCGACGTCGATCCGCGACTTCGCCGGCGCCTCGCGGCAGGAGCTGCACCGCTACCGAGCCTTCTTCCACGCCCTGCTGGACGCCGGCGTCTACCTGCCACCGAGCGCGTTCGAGTCGTGGTTCGTTTCGTCCGCTCACGACGACGCGGCGCTCGACCGGGTCAACGAGGCGATGCCCCAGGCCGCCCGCGCCGCAGCGGCGGCCCGACCGGAGAGGACTTGAATGGAGCGCACGATCGTCCACCTGATGCGCCACGGGGAGGTGAACAACCCCAACGGGATCCTGTACGGCCAGCTGCCGGACTTCCATCTGTCCCCTCTCGGTGAGCAGATGGCGACCCGGGTGGCCGAGTGGCTGCGATCCGATCATGATCTCGCCTTTGTCGTCGCATCGCCGCTGGAGCGGGCGCAGGAGACAGCACAGCCGATCGCGGCGGCGTTCGGACTCGAGATCCACACCGACGAGCGGGTCATCGAGTCGGGCAACCTCTTCCAGGGCAAGGTGTTCGGGGTCGGCAACGGGGCGCTTCGGCAATGGCGGTCCTGGTGGCTGCTGCGCAACCCGTTCACACCGTCATGGGGCGAGCCGTACCAAAAGATCTCCGAACGGATGCTGGCTGCCATGGCCAGCGCGCGCGACGAGGCGCGCGGGCGTGACGCGCTGATCGTGTCGCACCAGCTGCCGATCTGGACGGCGCGTTCGGCCGTCGAACGCCGGCGGTTCGCGCATGATCCGCGCAAGCGGCAATGCACGCTCGCGAGCCTGACCTCCTTCAGGTACGAGGGTGACCAGGTCGTCTCCGTCGCGTATCACGAGCCCGCCCGCGACCTGTTGCCGGCCGCGGGCAAGAAGTTTGCCGCGGGAGCGTGACGCCGGTGCACGGGGGAGTGGCGGCGCTGGGCGTGCTGCTGACGACCGCCTGCACCGCTGGCGTCTCGGCGAGCTCGGAGACGGGCGGGTACGTCAGCAGCAACGGCGCGATCACCGTGGTGTCCGAGGCCGAGCGGGAGCCCGCTCCGGACATCTCGGGTCCGACACTGGCGGGCGACGAGGTCTCCCTCGGTGACTTCGCGGGCAAGGTGGTCGTGGTCAACACCTGGGGCTCGTGGTGCACGGAGTGCCGTGCCGAGGCGGACGACCT
>JACCYJ010000148.1 GCA_013696555.1 Nocardioidaceae bacterium
CCAGGAAGCCGGAGCGCACCAGGAATGGCTCGGCCACCTCCTCGACGGTCTCGCGCTCCTCCCCCACCGCCACCGCGACCGTCCCGATCCCGACCGGGCCGCCACCGAAGCGCCGGCACAGCACGTCGAGTACCGCTCGGTCGAGCCGGTCGAGACCGAGGTCGTCGACCTCGTACAGCTCGAGTGCCTGTCGGGCGATCGCGAGGGTGACCACGCCGTCGGCGCGTACCTCGGCGAAGTCACGCACCCGCCGCAAGAGCCGGTTGGCGATCCGCGGGGTGCCTCGGGACCGCGAGGCGATCTCGCGCGAACCGTCGTCGGCGATGCTCACCTCGAGCAGGGCGGCGGACCGGTCGACGATGCGCTGCAGCTCGTCGGGCGAGTAGTACTCCAACGCCGCGGTGAAGCCGAACCGGTCGCGCAGCGGCCCGGGTAGCAGCCCGGTACGGGTCGTCGCACCCGCCAGCGTGAAACGTGGGATCTCCAGCGGGATGGCTGTGGCACCTGGACCCTTGCCGACGATGACGTCGACGCGAAAGTCCTCCATGGCCATGTAGAGCATCTCCTCGGCCGGGCGGGACATCCGGTGGATCTCGTCGACGAACAACACGTCGCCCTCGTTGACGCCGGACAGGATGGCCGCCAGATCCCCGGCATGCTGCAGGGCTGGACCGCTGGTGATCCGTAGCGGGACCGACATCTCCGCGGCGATGATCATCGCCAGCGTCGTCTTGCCGAGCCCGGGCGGTCCGGACAGCAGAACGTGGTCGGGGGCCCGCCGCCGCCGGTGCGCCGCCTCGAGCACCAGCGACAGCTGTTCGCGCACCCGTTCCTGGCCGATGACCTCGGTGAGCTGTCGCGGCCGGAGCGCAGCCTCCACCGCCCGCTCGCCGGCATCGGACTCGGCGGTAACCAGTGATCTGGCCGCGTCCTCCGGCTCACCCGTCACGACGACCTACGCCTTCGACAGTGTCTGCAGGGCGGCGCGCAGCAGCACGGCGATGTCCGCGGGCTCATCCGGTGATGCCATCTCCGCCACGGCCTCGACCGCACTGTCGGCTTCTCGTACCGACCAGCCAAGACCGACGAGGGCGTCGCGGACGTGGGCACGCCACTCGGACGGCCGGACTGACGCCAGTTGCTGCCCCGAGCCGGCGACGGACGGCGCGCCGAGCCGGTCCTTGAGCTCCAACACGATCCGTTGGGCGCCCTTGCGGCCAACTCCCGGCACAGCGGTCAGCGTCGCGAAGTCATCGGTCGCGACGGCGCGTCGCAGCGCTTCGGGGCGGTGGACAGCCAGCATCGTCTGGGCAAGCTTGGGACCGACACCACTCGCCGTCTGCAGCAGCGCAAAGACAGCTCGCTCGTCCTCGTCCGCGAAGCCGAACAGCGTCAGCGAGTCCTCTCGTACGACGAGTGACGTGGGCAGCGCAGCGACCGACCCGACACGGAGCGCGGCCAACGTTGCCGGCGCGCACTGCAGCTCGATCCCCACTCCGCCAACATCTATTACAACCGAGGTGAGGCTCAGGGCGGCGATGGTTCCCCGCACGGACGCGATCATCGGAGATACCCCGACCGGGCGGCCGCGACTGCCATCTCGAGCCGCTGTTGTGACTGCCCCCGCCAGAGGTGACAGATCGCCAGGGCCAACGCGTCGGCGGCGTCAGCGGGACGAGGCGCCTCGGGCAGTCGTAGCAGCCGTTTGACCATTGCCGCCACCTGCGTCTTGTCAGCGCGGCCGCTGCCGGTGACCGCCGCCTTGACCTCACTGGGGGTGTGCAGGGCCACCGGTAGGCCGGCTCGCGCAGCGACGAGAAGCGCCACGCCGCTCGCCTGCGCTGTGCCCATGACGGTCCGGACGTTGTGCTGGCTGAAGACCCGCTCGACCGCAACCGCGTCCGGATTGTGGCGGGCCAGGCATTCCTCGAGCATCCGCTCGAGGAGGACCAACCGTGCGGCGACCGGCATCTGCGCCATGGTACGGACCACACTGACGGCGACCAGCGTCAGTGGCCGGCCGACCTGACCCTCGACGACGCCGAGACCGCACCGCGTCAAACCCGGGTCGACCCCCAGCACCCGCATGAGCCCTCCGTACGATCGCGCGCGAACACGTGTTCGACACCCTAGCGGCGGTCGAACACCTTCCGGGAGCGCCGCGCCGCCACGGGCCCGCGTGCCGAGTTGTCACTGCCTAATGTCAGGGCCTGGTCTCACGGCATCAGGTCGTGATGGGCAGGGGTTGGGGCTGGGAGGAACGGTCGATGCGGCGACGCGGCCACACGGCGAGCAGGACCGGGACCGCCACCAGGCCAACTCCGCCCGCCACCTCGAGCATGCGCCGATGTCCAGGAAGGTCAGTGAGCTTTCCGGCGCCAGCCAGCGCCCGGGAGCGGGCACCGGCGGCGCCACAGCGCCGGCCGTCACCGGTTCAAGAGCGCCGGCGCGGGTGCCGCAGCACTCGGCGTTGAACCTTCCTGCTCGAAGTTCGGCAGGACCTTGTCCAGCCAGCGCGGGATCCACCAGGCTCGGTCCCCCAGCAGCGACATGATCGCGGGCACCAGGATCATCCGGACAATCGTCGCGTCGATGAGGACGGCGACCGCCATGCCGATCGCGAGCATCTTGACCGTCGGATCAGTGCTGAGCACGAAGCTGGTGAAGACAGCCACCATGATGGCGGCCGCGGTAGTGATCACCCGGGCCGTGGCGCCGATGCCGACGGCCACCGAGCGATGGCTGTCCCCGGTGGTGGCGACGTACACCTCGTGTACGCGCGAGAGCAGGAACACCTCGTAATCCATCGAGAGACCGAAGACGATGGCAAACATCAGCATCGGCACGAACGACGGTATCGGGACGCTTTGATCGATGCCGATGAGAGAAGAACCCCACTGCCATTGGAAGACCGCCACGATGACCCCGTACGCGGCACCGACCGACAGCAGGTTCATCGCCGCCGCCTTCAGCCCGATGACCAGTGACCGGAATGCCGCGGTCAGCAACAGCAGCGCCAACAGCACGACCGCCGCGAGCAGCCATGGCATGCGCTTGGATATCTGCTCGGTGAAGTCGGCATAACCAGCGACGGTGCCCACCAGATACGTCGTCTCGTCCTGCCCGGCGAGCACGTTGTCGCGGACGCGGTCGACGAGGGCTGACGTCTTGGCGTCCTCCGGCGCACTGGTGGGCTGGAGGTTGATGATCGCCATGGTGTCCGCCGAGTTGACGGTCGCCGGCGCGACCGCGGCAACGCCCTGGGTGTTCGAGAGTTGCTTCGTCAGATTGTCGAGCAGCGTCTGGTTCGCGTTCTGCGACTGCTTCGGAAGGTCGACGACGACGGTGAGCTGGCCGTTGGCGCCCGGGCCGAAGCCCTGGGAGATGAGGTCGTACGCCTTGCGGCTGCTGTCGGACTCGGGATCGGTCCCCGCGTCGAGCTGACCAAGCCGCATCGACAGCAACGGGATCGAGAGGATGATCAGGCCGGTCACGGCGCCGATGGCCCACGGCCACGGCCGATCGCTCACCAGCCGCCCCCAGCGAGCAAAGGCGCTGTGCTCATGGGCGGTGGCTCGCGCCTCATGTTCCGCGGCGAGCTGGCGCGCACGTTCGTCCGGGTCGAGGTCGTCAACCGGAGCCGCAGTCCGCGCCGAGCGCCGCTTCACCCGCAGGCCGGCCAGGCCGAGCAGTGCCAGCACCAACGTGAGCGCTGACAGCATCGTCACCGCCACCACGATCGCCGATGCGGCTCCCAGCGCACCGACGAACGGGACCCCCGATACGTACAGGCCAAGGATCGCGATGACGACGGTGCCGCCGGCGACCACAATCGCAGAACCGGAGGTGGCCGCCGTGCGTCCGATGGAGTCGCCCAAGCCCATGCCGTCCTCGACCTGCTCACTGTGCCGGGCGACGAGGAAGAGCCCGTAGTCGATCGCGACACCGAGGCCCAGCAGCGTCGCGACTGTGGGAGCAGTCGTCGGGAAGGTTGTGGTCGCGGCGATCAGGCCCACCAGCGAAAGTCCCGCTCCGACGCTGAACACGGCGGCTACCATCGGGATCGTCGCGGCCACCACGGACCGGAACATCAACAGCAGCAACACGAGTGCCAACCCGAGCCCGATCAGCTCGGAGCGGAGATCGTTGGCCTCCTTACCGATGTCACCGGCTAGTGCGCGTCAACCGATGGCGGCCAAAACCTCGTCATCCGCGTCGAAGTTGGCAAAGACGTTCTGGACGTCGTCGGAGTCCTCGAGGGCGTCAACCAGGCGCAGGACTCGCGTCGCCCCGTCGACATCGACGTCGACCGTCACGGACGGAACGAACGACACCTCTGCCGAGTCATAGTCGAGCCCGGCCGCCCGCAATGCCGTACGAACCGCGATCAGATCGCCCGGCTCGCTGATGATCTCAAAGGTTCCACCCAGATCGGTGACGTCTTCGGCTCCCGCCTCGAGTACCGCCGCCAGCACGTCGTCCTCCGCAACCGGACCCGCCGGCTGCTCGACCGGCACGAGGACGACGCCGCGGCGAGAGAACAGGTACGACACCGAGCCCGGGTCGGCCAGGGAGCCCCCGTTGCGCGTCATCGCGGTGCGGACCTCGCTGGCGGCACGGTTGCGGTTGTCGGTGAGGCACTCCACGAGGAACGCCACCCCGCCAGGTCCGTATCCCTCGTACAGGATCGTCTCGTACGTCGCGCCGCCCGCCTCGAGTCCGGCCCCGCGTTTGAGTGCACGGTCGATGTTGTCGTTGGGCACTGATGATTTCTTGGCCTTCTGGACCGCGTCGTAGAGCGTCGGGTTGGCGCCCGGGTCACCGCCGCCGCTGCGGGCCGCGACCTCGATGTTCTTGATGAGCTTGGCGAAGAGCTTGCCGCGCCGCGCGTCGACCACTGCCTTCTTGTGCTTGGTGGTGGCCCACTTGGAATGCCCGGACATAGCGTTGTCCTCTTCTCCTAACGGACCATGTCGACGAAGTAGCGGTGGACTCGATCGTCGCCGCTGATCTCGGGGTGGAACGACGTGGCGACCAGATGTCCCTGCCGAACGGCGACGATCCTACCGTCGCCGACTCCGCCACGGACGGTGGCGAGCACCTCTGTCCGGTTCCCTACCTTCTCAACCCAGGGCGCGCGGATGAAGACGGCATGCAGAGTCTCCGGTAGGGACCCGAAGGCCACATCGGCCTCGAACGAGTCGACCTGGCGGCCGAACGCGTTGCGGCGCACGGTCATGTCGATGCCGCCGAACGTCTCCTGCCCTGCCATCCCGCCCTCGATCCGGTCGGCGAGCATGATCATGCCAGCGCAGGTACCGAACGTCGGCATGCCCGAGGCGATCCGCTCGCGCAGCGGCTCGAACATCTCGAACACCACGGCGAGCTTGTGCATGGTGGTCGACTCACCACCCGGAACGATCATGCCGTCGACCGCAGCAAGCTCGGACGGTCGGCGCACGCTGACGCCTGTGGCACCCGCCGCTGCCAGCATGCGCAGGTGCTCGCGTACGTCGCCCTGCAGCGCGAGCACGCCGATCGTGGGTGCGCTCACCGCCGGCGCTGCCAACGCATCGCGACCTCGAGGCGTCCTTCATCGAAGTGAGCCGCCAGGCCGTGCCGCCCGAGAACAGCCACGACGTCGTCGAGCAGGTCGTCGCCTGGTGCCACATTGGCGCTATCACCGTGCCACAGGTTGACCTCGAGCATCCCGTGCTCGATCGCGTGCCAGACATCGGCGGAGGTGAACCAGGCGACGCCGACGACCCGTTCGGTCCGCTCGTCGCGAGGGGTCAACTCCGCCGTGGCCGCCCAGTGGTCCGCGACGGCCTGCAGAACGACGACACCTCGCGTCGCCAGCTCGTCGAAGGCGTCCTGCAAGAGGTCGAAGTCGGTGACCGTCGGCCATGACTCCTGTTCGTCAGCCAGCTCCGCTCGCGCGTCGCCCACAGCATTGACGGCGAGCGGATCCGCTCCTGCGCCCACATCAGCCCGGGCCGCCGAGGTCACCTCGGCAGCCACCTCGTGATCGGTGAGCAACCCCGACCGGACGAGCACCCGGGCGTAGTCGCGCACCCGCGCAGCCGGCGACACCTTCGGGCCGCTCCGGAACGGGACCGGCATCACCAGCCGCGTTCGGCCAGCCGGTGGGGTTCGGGAATGTCGTCGACGTTGATGCCGACCATCGCTTCCCCCAGCCCACGCGAGACTTTGGCGATCACGTCGGGGTCGTCGTAGAAGGTGGTCGCCTGGACGATAGCTTCGGCACGCTTTGCCGGGTCGCCGGACTTGAAGATGCCGGAGCCGACGAAGACGCCTTCGGCGCCGAGCTGCATCATCATCGCCGCGTCGGCAGGGGTGGCGATCCCACCGGCGGTGAACAACACCACCGGCAGCTTGCCCGCCGCAGCGACTTCGCGTACCAGGTCATACGGCGCCTGCAGGTCTTTGGCCGCGACGTACAGCTCGTCCTCGCTCATCGACGTCAACCGGGCGATCGCACCCCGGATGGCACGCATGTGCGTCGTGGCGTTGGACACGTCACCGGTCCCGGCTTCACCCTTGGAGCGGATCATCGCCGCCCCCTCGGTGAGGCGGCGCAGGGCCTCGCCCAGATTGGTCGCGCCGCACACGAACGGGACCGTGAACTGCCACTTGTCGACGTGGTGGGCATAGTCGGCCGGGGTGAGCACCTCGGACTCGTCGACATAGTCGACTCCGAGCGACTGCAGCAGCTGCGCCTCGACGAAGTGACCAATGCGCGCCTTGGCCATCACCGGTATCGAAACCGCGTCGATGATTGCATCGATGAGGTCGGGATCGCTCATCCGGGCCACGCCGCCCTGCGATCGGATATCGGCGGGCACTCGTTCGAGGGCCATCACCGCCACCGCCCCGGCGTCTTCGGCGATCTTTGCCTGCTCGGCGGTGACGACGTCCATGATGACGCCGCCCTTGAGCATCTCGGCCATACCGCGCTTGACCCGGGTGGTGCCGTGCTGGAAGGAGGTTTCGGTCATGTCGCCCATGGTGGCGCAGTTGATCCGAAGACATGAGTCCATTCGTGAAAGACTGGACTCATGTGGACCGGCTCGGAGCTCGACCCACGGGACGGGGCTCGAACCGACCAGGTCGCGGCGCTCGTCGTCCGCCAGGTCGAACGCGGGGAACTGTCGGTGGGTTCGGCACTACCCTCCGAACGCGACCTGGCGCACCGGCTGGGTGTCAGCCGGGCAACCGTCGTGCGCGCCTTGGACCGGCTGCGCGCCGGTGGTGTCGTGGTCACCCGACACGGTGCCCGATCGGTAATCGCTCCGTCGGACCGGCTCCTCGATCCGGTCGCGCCGGTGGCAGCGAGGGGACCGGGCGTCCTTCGGCTCGACTTACGGCACGGCACCACAGCGGCACCCCACGAGGTCGAGACGGCGGCCGGGAGAGTGACGGGGCGGCACCTGCGTTCCGCCATGGCCGGCGATGGACCGCCCCCGGGCGGATCGCCCGGCCTGCGGTCAGCGCTCGCCGAGCATCTCACGGAGCAGGGTGTCCCGACGCTGCCGAGCCAGCTGACTCTCACCAACGGCGCCGACGCCGGCCTCGACCTCGCCCTGCAGGCGTTGGACCTCGGCCCCGGTGCCGCCCTGACCGAGTCGCCGACGTACCCGGCGGCGCTCGGATGCCTGCGGCGCCACCGGCTGGAGGTCACCGGCTGGCCGGCGGGTCCCACGGCGTGGGACACCGACCAGCTGGCGCACTTGGTACGCCGAACGCGTCCAGGAGTCATCTACGTGCAAGCCGACAACCACAATCCGACCGGACACAGCGTGCCGGACTCCAGCCGCTCGGCCATGATCGAACTGCTGCGGCGGCACCAGGTCAGCGTGATCAGCGACGAGACGCTGCGGCCGCTGTGGCTCGGTGATGTCGGTCAACCGCCGGCGCTGAGCCGACACCGCGGGGTGATCTCGCTGGGCTCCCTCAGCAAGACCGTGTGGGGCGGTCTGCGGGTTGGCTGGATCCGCGCAACGCAAGACATCAGCCGCCGGCTACAGCAACATCCCGCCGCGGCGTTGCTGGCGCCGAGCGCATTCGACGAGCTGCTGGCCATCGAGATTCTGGACGACCTGGCGGCGATCGTTCGCCGGCGGCGGCGCCTGCTGCGGCTCAGCTTGGACGCATTGCAGACTTCGCTGGACGGCCTGCGCGACGAGATCGCCTGGCATCCGCCGACGGGCGGGATGACGGCCTGGCTCGATCTGCGGCACACCGAGGCGGCCGTCGTCACGACTGCTGCCCGACGACTCGGTCTGCTGGTCATCCCGGGCGCAATGTTCACCGCCGACGGCCTCGACCGCCGGCATCTTCGGCTCCCGTTCACCGCGACGCCCGCACAGCTGGCCAGCGCGGTCGACCTGCTGTCGCAGGCGATGTGGTCGACTCGTGTCGACCGCGGTTGACGACCGAGTCGTTCCGCCTCATCGTCGGCGCCCGCCGAGTGGCGCAAAGCGATCGTCGGCGCCCGCCGAGTGGCGCAAGTTCGTCGCTGCAAGGCGCAGATCCGAGCAGATTTGCACCACTCGCGGCCAATCCGAGCAGATTTACGCGACCCCTCACGCGCCGGCCCGGTTGCGTGGCTCGGAGACGACGGTCTCGTACACCTGCAGGATCCGCCGGGTGACCGTCGCCCAGTCGTAGCGGCGGACGGCGACCTGGGCGGCTCTCGCCCGTGCCCGGGCCGGGTCACCGGCCAACGCGCTGAGTACGGCGCAGGCCAGGCCAGCCGGCTCGCCATTGGGAAAGAGCGCTCCCAGCCGGCCGTACTCGCAGACCAGCTCGAAGGCCTCGATGTCACTGGCGACCACCGGCGCCCCTGCCGCCATCGCCTCGAGCAGGACAAGGCCGCAGCTCTCACCGCCGGTGTTGGGGGCAACGAAAACATCCGCACTGGCAAGGAGTCGAGCCCGCGTCGCGTCGTCCACCACCCCGAGGAAGCGCACCGCCTGCCGGTGACGTGGCGGGATCAGGCGCCGCGCCGCCTCGACCTCGCCACGCCCGGCGACGAGCAGCCGGACTCCCGGTCGCGTCTCGGCAATGTCGACGAATGCGGTGAGCAACAGGTTGAGGCCCTTTCGCGGCTCGTCAAACCGGCCCAGGAACACCACGGTGCCGTTCCCTTGGGCGAGCTCCGGATCGGGTGTCGCGGTGGCGAACCGGTCGACGAACACACCGTTCGGGATGAGCACGCTGTCGGCGCCGAGGTGCGCCGTCAAGGTGGCTCGGGCCGGCTCCGACACGGTGATGCGGGCGCTGATCTTCTCCAGCGCCGGGCGCAGCACACCCACGGACGCTGCCATGGCACGGGAGCGGACGGTGGCGGTGTGAAACGTTGCCACCGTCCGAACCTCCGCTGCCCACAAGGCGAGCAACGACAGGCTCGGGGTCGTCGGCTCATGCACGTGCAGCACGTCGAAGTCGCCCTCACGCAGCCACCGGCGCGTTCGCGCCATCGACAGCGGGCCGAACGTCAACCGGGCAACGGATCCGTTGTACGGAACTGGAACCGCCCGCCCGGCTGGGAAGACGTACTCCGGCAGCGCCGCCTCCACCGAGCTGGGAGCCAGCACAGACACCTCGCATCCACTGCTTCGCAAGGACTCCGAGAGGCCCTTGACGTGGTTCTGGACACCTCCGGGAACGTCGAAGGAGTACGGGCACACGAGACCGACTCGCATCAGCGCCTCCGGGCCAAGTCCGGCTCGAACACCGGCTGCAGCATGTGCCAGTCAGCGGGACTCCGGCGGATCGCGACCGTGAACGCCTCGGCAACGGCTGCCGTCGCGTCGACGAGCCCGCGGTGCCCGGCAGCCACCTCCACCGGCTCGTGGGCCACCAGGTGCATACGCTGCGGGTCGTAGAACGTGCTCACCGGCAACAGCAGCGCCCCGGTGGCCCGGGCCAGCCAGGCCGGCCCGAGCGGTATCCGGGCCATCGCGCCGACCAGTGGCACCCGGGCGCCACGGCCGGAGAGGTCGCGGTCGGCCAGCAAGCACACCAACCGGCCGGTACGCAACCGCCGCTCGAGCAACCGCATCGTCGACGCTCCGCGGCCCAGCGGGAGGACCTCCATCCCCAGCCGTTCCCGGAGGCGGACGAAGCTCTCGTACCGACCCTCCGGCCGCAACCGCTCGACCACGGTCGTCACCGGCATGCCGTCGGCGCCCGCCCAGGCGCCTGCCAGGTCCCAGTTCCCCATGTGCGGTAGTGCCGCCACCACTCCCCTTCGGGCCGCCAACGGGTCACGTAGGCGTTCGATGTGATGCGTCACCACGCCGGCCCGGACTCGCTCCGGTGACCAGCGTGGCAGTCGGATGACCTCGCTCCAGTAACGCATGTATGACCGCATCCCCTGTCGCGACAATGCCCGCAGCTCTTCGGCTTCGGCGTCGGGGACAACTCGGGCAAGGTTTGTCTCGAGCATCCTGATGCCCGTGCCGCGTCGGGCCCAGACGGCGTCGGCGATGGTGGTCACCGTCGGCCCGACCAACGGCTCGGGCACCCGGGCGGCGACCGCCCATCCCCGGTGGTACGCCCAGGAGGTCGCACCGCTCACGCCGCGCTCTGCCGGGGCAGCGCCTGACGTCGCACGACGATGATCCGCTGCAGCACGGTCACCGTGCTGGCAACAGCTATCACCCAGAGGGTGATCGTGAGCAGCCAGGGGGCGCCGAACAGGTCCGAAAGCCCGGTCATCGCCAAGACCGCAACCAGCCGGTCGGCTCGTTCGGCCACCCCGATCCTCGCCTGCATGCCGAGGCTCTCGGCCCGGGCTCGGGCGTACGACGTCACCGACCCCATCACCAGGCAGTAGAGCGCCAACGACGCGAGCAGCAGGTCGTCGTACCGGGCGAAGTAGAGCACCAGCCCGCCAAAGATGGCAGCGTCGCCGAAGCGATCGAGGGTGGAGTCGAGGAACGCCCCCCAGCTGCTCGAACGCCCCGACGCACGAGCCATGTAACCGTCGATCAGGTCAGAGAACACGAACGCCGTCACGACGAGGACACCCACGAACAACTGCCCACGGGGGAAGAAGATCAACGCGCCCGCACACACCCCGACAGTGCCGACGAGGGTGACCGCGTCCGGGCTGACGCCCATGCGCAGCAGAAGGTCGGCGACCGGCGACAACAAACCCGTCCAGAAGCGCCGAAAGCGTTCGAGCATGGGCGGACAGTACCGCCGCGGGGCTTGTGCCCCCGGTCACCCGGGGTGTTGTGTAACGCCATGGCGGACAGAGCCGCCGGCCCCACTGGCAGCGGGCCGGCTCCCAACGTTGATCGACCTGACCACGTACGCAACGTCGTCCTCGTAGGCCCGTCCGGCAGCGGGAAGACCACACTCGTCGAGCATGTGCTGCTCTCACAGCGGGTGTTGTCGCGAGCGGGGACGGTCGAAGCCGGCACCACACTCAGCGACTACGACGAAGCGGAGCACAAACAGCAACGCTCGGTCGGTTTGTCGCTGGTGCCGTACGTCGTCGACGGCATCAAGGTCAACCTGCTCGACACCCCGGGGTACGCCGACTACGTCGGTGAGCTGCGGGCTGGGCTTCGGGCCGCGGACTGTGCGTTGTTCGTCGTGTCGGCAGCCGAGCAGCTCGACGGCGCAACTCGTGCCCTGTGGCAGGAGTGCGCGAGCGTCGGCATGCCGCGGGCGGTGGCGATCAGCAAGCTCGACCATCCTCGCGCCGACTACGACGCGACGTTGGCCGCCGTCCAGGAGATGTTCGGCGACAAGGTGATGCCGTTGTACCTCCCGCTGTCGTCGGGCAGCGCCCTGGCGGGGCTGCTCTCGCAGCAGGTCTACGACTATGCCGGAGGTAAGCGCCAGCAGCGCAGCCCAGACGGCGACGAGGCTGACGTCATCATCGAGGCGCGTGGCGCGTTGATCGAGGCGGTGATCGAGGAGTCCGAGGACGAGTCGCTGATGGACCGTTACCTCAACGGTGACGACATCGACGTCGACACGTTGATCGACGACCTGGAGACCGCTGTCGCGCGGGCGACGTTCTTTCCGGTCATCCCGCTGGCGGCGCCCACCGGAGTCGGGCTCGCCGAGCTCGACGAGATCATCACCCGCGGTTTTCCCGCCCCGGCCGAGCACCAGATGCCGTCGGTGTTCACGATCGCCGGTGCCGCCGTCGACCCGATGCCGTGCCACCCTGACGGTCCGCTGCTCGCCGAGGTGGTCAAGACGACGTCGGATCCCTACCTCGGCCGGGTCTCACTGGTGCGACTGTTTTCCGGCACCCTGCGTCCCGAGGCCGCCGTTCACGTGTCCGGTCACTCCTCGGTGTTCCGACATGGCGGCGGCGACGGTCACGAGGACCATGACGAAGACGAGCGTGCGGGAAGTTTGTCGAGCCCGTTGGGCAAGACAATGCGATCGGTGCAGAAGGCGGTAGCGGGTGACCTGTGCGCCATAGCCAAACTCAGCCGGGCGCAGACCGGTGACACTATTTCGGGCAAGGACCGACCGCTGCTCATTGAGCCCTGGACGATGCCCGAGCCGCTGCTCCCGGTGGCGGTCGAGGCGCAGACGAAGTCCGACGAGGACAAGCTCTCGCAGGGGTTGTCCCGGCTGGCGGCCGAAGACCCGACCCTGCGCATCGAGCACAGCCCCGAGACGCACCAGCTGGTGTTGTGGACCATGGGGGAGTCGCACGCCGAGGTGCTGTTGGACCGGCTGGAGTCGCGCTTCGGCGTCAGTGTCCGTCGTGTCGAGGTGACCGTACCGCTGCGCGAGACGTTCGCCGGTCCGGCGAGCGGCCACGGCCGGCACGTCAAGCAGTCCGGCGGGCACGGCCAGTACGCCGTGTGCGACATCACTGTGGAACCGTTGCCGTCCGGGAGTGGTTTCGAGTTCGTCGACAAGGTTGTCGGTGGTTCGGTGCCACGACAGTTCATCCCCAGCGTGGAGAAGGGAGTTCTGGCGCAGATGGAGCGCGGGGTCGCGACCGGCAACCGGGTCGTCGATCTGCGCGTCACGCTGACCGACGGGAAGGCGCACAGCGTCGACTCGTCCGACATGGCTTTCCAGACAGCCGGTGCGTTGGCGCTCAAGGACGCGGCCGAGCACACCGAGGTGGCGCTGCTCGAACCGGTCGACGACATCTCGGTCCTGATCGACGACGAATTCGTCGGGGCCGTGATGGGTGACCTGTCATCGCGGCGGGCTCGGGTCCTCGGCAGCGAGGCATCACCGGGCGGACGCACGATCGTCCACGCCCAAGCGCCGGCGATCGAGCTGCTCCGCTATGCCACCGACTTGCGCTCGATGAGCCACGGCACCGGGTCGTTCTCCCGTACCTTCGCCCGCTACGACGCGGTGCCGGCTCACGTCGCCGCCCGCTGGGGCTAACGCCAGGCGTCGGCGAGCAGGTCGCGGGTCTGGGCGAGCAGCTGCGGTAGGACCTTGGTCTGACCGATCACCGGCATGAAGTTGGCGTCTCCACCCCAGCGGGGCACCACGTGCTGGTGCAGGTGCGCCGCGATGCCGGCTCCGGCAACACCCCCCTGGTTCATGCCGAGATTGAAGCCGTGCGGCGAGCTGACCGAGCGGATGGTGCGCATCGCCTGCCGGGTCAGCTCGGCCACTTCGGTCACCTCGTCGACGTCGATCTCGGTGTAGTCGGCCACGTGCCGGTAGGGGCAGACCATCAAGTGACCTGGGTTGTACGGGTACAGGTTGAGCACCGCGTACACCCGCGCACCCCTGTGCAGGATCAGCCCCTCGCGATCGTCGAGAGTCGGGATCCGGCAGAACGGGCATCCGGTGGAACCGTCGTCCGTCGGCTTGTTCTCACCGGCGATATACGTCATGCGGTGTGGTGTCCACAACCGCTGCAACGCGTCCGGCTCCCCCACGCCCAACTGCTGTCGGAGCGCAGGCTTGTCGTCGGACGTGCTCACACCTGGGTCCGCTGCCGGACGACTTCGACGACACGTTCGACCGCGTCATCGACCGGCACGCTGTTGTCCTGCACACCACTGCGGTAGCGGAACGACACCGCATCTTCCGCCACATCGCGGTCCCCGGCGATCAGCATGAACGGCACCTTCTGCGTCTGTGCGGTTCGGATCTTCTTCTGCATCCTGTCATCGGATTCGTCCACCTCGACCCGGATGCCCTCGGCCCGTAACCGGGCAGCCAACGTGTGCAAGTACGAAACATGCCGTTCCGCTACCGGGATCGCGATCACCTGTACGGGTGCCAACCAAGGCGGGAAGGCGCCGGCGTAATGCTCGGTGAGCACGCCCACGAACCGCTCGATGGCGCCGAACAGCGCCCGGTGGATCATCACCGGCCGCTGCCGCGAACCGTCGGAGGCCGTGTACTCCAGGTCGAAGCGCTCGGGGAGGTTGAAGTCGAGCTGGATCGTCGACATCTGCCAGGTACGCCCGATCGCGTCGCGAGCCTGCACCGAGATCTTCGGACCGTAGAACGCGGCGCCTCCTGGGTCCGGCAGCAGCTCCAATCCGGACGCCGAGGCAACCTCGGCAAGCATCTGGGTGGCTTGCTCCCAGACCTCGTCCGAGCCGATGTGCTTGTCGGGGTCCTTGGTGGACAGCTCAAGGTAGAAGTCGTCGAGCCCGTAGTCGCGCAGCAGGTCCAGCACGAAGGTCAGCAACTCCCCCAGCTCGTCGTGCAGCTGCTCACGGGAGCAATAGATGTGCGCGTCGTCCTGGGTCATTCCGCGCACCCGGACCAACCCATGGAGTGTGCCTGATTTCTCGTACCTGTAGACCGACCCGAACTCGAACAACCGCATGGGCAGGTCGCGGTAGGACCGCCCGTGGGACCGGTAGATCAGGCAATGCATCGGGCAGTTCATCGGTTTGAGGTAGTAGTCCTGCCCGGGTTTCACCACCGCACCCTCGTCGTCGACAACCGCGTCGACGTGCATCGGGGGGTACATGCCATCGGCGTACCACTGCAGATGACCCGAGGTCTCGAACAATCCCGCCTTGGTGATGTGAGGACTGTAGACGAAGTCGTAGCCGGACTCCTCGTGGCGACGGCGGGCGTAGTCCTCCATCTCCTTGCGGAGCACGCCACCTTTGGGGTGGAAGACCGCCAACCCCGACCCCAGCTCGTCGGGGAAGCTGAACAGGTCCAGCTCGGCTCCCAGCCGTCGGTGGTCCCTCCGCGCCGCCTCCTCCAACCGGTGCAGGTACGCGTCCAGCGCCTCCTTGCTCTCCCATGCGGTGCCGTAGATGCGTTGCAGCTGTTGGTTCTTCTCACTGCCACGCCAGTACGCCGCAGCGGTCCGCATGAGGGTGAACGCCGGAATCCGTTTGGTGGTGGGCAGATGCGGCCCGCGGCACAGGTCCTTCCACGCCAGCGAACCGTCACGGCGCAAGTTGTCGTAGATGCTGAGCGCGCCGGCTCCTACCTCGACGTTTGCGCCCTCAGCAGACTTCCCCGCGTCCCCCTTGAGCCCGATCAGCTCGAGCTTGTACGGCTCGGCCGTCAGCTCGTCTCGCGCCTCCGCATCGCTCACCTGCCGGCGGGAAAAGCGCTGCCCCTCCTTGATGATCTTGCGCATCCGCGACTCGATGCGTTCGACGTCCTCAGGCTTGAATGGTTCGGGGACGTCGAAGTCGTAGTAGAAGCCCTCCTCGATCGGCGGACCGATGCCGAGCTTCGCCTTCGGGAAAAGCTCTTGCACCGCCTGCGCCATGACGTGCGCGGTCGAGTGCCGCAGAATCGCCCGACCGTCCGACGAGTCAATAGTCACGCCCTCGACCCGGTCGCCGTCTTCTAGCTGGTACGACAGGTCGCGCAACTCGTCCCCGACTCGAGCGGCGATGACCTCGGGCTCGTCGGCGAACAGTTCCCATGCCTTCGTGCCGCTCGTGACCGTATGCTCCGCAGAACCTGCTGCTGAGACGACGACCACGTGTTGATCCGGCACGGGCGCGATCGTATCGAGGTATCGCACCGGTGCCGTAGGGGTTATCCAGGCTCAACTACCTGCTGCTCGCCTGTGCAGATACCGGTGGGCGATACTGGGTTCGAACCAGTGACCGAGCCTGGTGGCGATACTGACTCTGGCCTGCAGGAAAGCCTCCTGACCAGGCATTTAGTGAACCAGTAGCGCGTGTCACGGCTGGACACAGGATGCCATGCCGGTACTCTGGTTGGGCACGCAGTGGGCACGACAGAGGGGACTGACATGTCTCGCAGCAAAGCGTCGTTCGGCGGTCTTAGGCGCCTGCCGTCCGGTCGCTACCAGGCCCGGTAC
>JACCYJ010000153.1 GCA_013696555.1 Nocardioidaceae bacterium
TCGCCGACCCGCGACGCGAGCTGAGTCATGTCGACCGGCGCCGGACGCGCCAGGTCGGGACGCGCCAGCAGCAGGTGGGACAGCGCATCGTCGTCACGTGCGCGCAGGTCCTCCGCAAGGGTGCGCGGCACCCGGCCAGAGGTATTTCCGACATCGGTCATCGCCGCCACGGTAATCTGCGTCGCGACGTAGAGGGGGCAGTCGTTGGCCGTCATCGAGGCGCGTAGCCTGAGCAAGGCCTACAGCGGCAAGCCGGCGGTCGTCGACCTGTCGTTCACGGTGCAACCCGGCAGCGTGACCGGCTTCTTAGGCCCCAACGGATCGGGCAAGTCGACCACCATGCGGCTGATGCTGGGCCTGGACAACGGAGCCGGTGTCACCACGTTCGATGGGACAACGTTTCGCGACCTGACCACGCCGATGCGCCAGGTGGGTGCCTTGCTGGAGGCGAAGCCGTTTCACCCCACCCGCAAGGCGCGCAACCACCTCCGGATGCTTGCCGGGGCCAACAACATCCCGGACGCCCGGGTGGACGAGGTGCTGGATCTGGTCGGGCTGAGCTCGGTCACCACCAACAAGCCGAAGAACTTCAGCCTCGGGATGGGGCAACGGCTCGGCATAGCTGCGGCCCTGCTCGGCGACCCGCATACGCTGATCCTGGACGAGCCATCCAACGGGCTGGACCCGCAGGGCATCAACTGGCTGCGAAACCTGCTCAAGTCGCTCGCCTCACAAGGGCGCTCGGTGTTCGTCTCCAGTCACCTGCTGTCGGAGATGGCCCTGCTCGCCGATTCACTGGTCGTCATCGGCCGGGGTCACCTCATCACGAGCGGACCGGTCGCTGACTTCATCTCCGCCAGTACCCGGACCAGCATCGTCGTGCGAACCCCCGACATGACGACATTCGGACCAGCCCTGGCCGGTCGCGGTGCGCATGTCGTCACGGCCGCTGACGGCTCGTACTCGGTCACCGGACTCAGCCAGGAACAGGTCGGCGACATAGCGCACCAGGTCAGTGTCCGGTTGCACGAGCTGAGGACGCAGCATGCGACGTTGGAGGAGGCGTTCCTCGAGGCGACCGGGATGTCGCAGGAGTTCATCGGGTACGAACCGCCCGGCAGCCAGGCGTCAGGAGCCTCAGGGGAGAGCCGATGACCGCGGCGCTGAAGTACGAGTGGCGCCGACTGTGGACGATTCGTTCGACGTACTGGCTGATCGGCGGCACCTTCGCACTTCAGCTGGTGTTCTGCATGATCGCGGCCGCGAGTGCGTCGCCGATCGAGTCGTTCTTCGACGCCGAGGAAGTCGTCAGCGCCATCGTCAGCCTCGGCGCCTCGTACGGCGTCTCGCCGCTGTTCAGCGCCTATATCATCGGCCTGCTCGGGGTCTTCTCCTTCGGCCACGAGTACCGCCACGGGATGATCCGCGGGACGCTGACCGCGGTACCGGATCGGGCTGCGGTCTTCTCGGCCAAGGTGCTGACGACGGCTGCGCTGGCGGCAGTGCTGGCCTTCGGTTGTGCGATGATCGGGCTGTTCGCCGCCGCGATCTTTGTCGACACCCAGGGCGCGATGAGCAGTGCGGGCGTCTGGGAGGTCGTCTTGGGCCTGGTGCTCTACACGACGCTGTTCGGCCTGTGCGGCATGGCGACCGCGGCGATCGTCCGGAACCAGACCGGCGCGGTGGCACTGATGTTGTTGTTCCCGTCGGTGATCGAGGCGGTCATCCGACTGCTGCTGATCCTTGTCTCGCAAGGCGGCAGCGACGCCAATGAGCTGGCGCGGTTCCTGCCCTTCGACGCTGGCTCGCAGATGTTCGCGCGGCCCGCGGCCGACGTCATCACCGATGTCCTCGGTTACGATCCGTTCGGGCCTGTCCAAGGGGGTCTCGTGCTCACACTTTTCGCCGCGGTTCTCATCGCCGCCGCCGCCGTGCTGTTCTCGCAGCGCGATGCCTGACGAACAGGAGCTCGACGTCCGGTACGCCCCGGATGCCGACGGGCAACCCGACCCCGGTGAGATCGTCTGGGCGTGGGTGGCGTACGAGGACGACCCGACGCGCGGCAAGGATCGCCCGGTGCTCGTCGTCGGCTGCGACGGCCCCCGACTGCTGGGGCTCATGCTGACCAGCAAGGACCACGACCGGGACGCGAGTGAGGAAGCCCGGCAGGGTCGCTACTGGATCGACGTCGGCGCCGGCGACTGGGACTCGGAGCGCCGGCCGAGTGAGGTACGGGTGGACCGGCTGCTGCGCCTGGACCCGAACAAGGTCCGCCGTGAGGGGGCGGCCTTGCAGCGCAGCCGGTTCGACGACGTCATCACCGAGATGCGCCGTCACCAGCCCTGACGACCTGCCTTGACGAGCTGACGCGCACGCCGTCGCTATCCCAGGTTCACCTGGTACGAGTGCACTTCACCCGGCGTGTGTGCCAGGTGAAGTGTGCTGATACCAGGTTCACCTGGGGAAGGTGGGACGGGCCGGCCCCGCATCTCATCCGGTGCCGCCACCTGCAAGACCGTGGACCAAGCCGCAGCTGCCCGCTCCGGAGTTGTCTA
>JACCYJ010000173.1 GCA_013696555.1 Nocardioidaceae bacterium
ACCCCACACCGACCGATCCCACACCCACGGACCCGACCGACCCACTCCCGACGGACCCACTTCCGACCGACCCACTCCCGACCGACCCGATCCCGACCAACCCCGAGCCAACGGATCCCGAGCCAACGGATCCCGAGCCGGGTGAAGAGGAGCCAACGGATCCCGAGCCGGGCGACGACGGCCGTGGCGGGGAGCGCTGACCTCCACCGGCGTCTGCACGAGGGCACTGATGCCGGCCGCGTACTCACCGCAGATCTGCCCCAGCGACTGGGCGAGACGGTCGAGCTCCGCGGATGGCTGCACCGTCGTCGTCGGCTTGCTGCGCTGACATTTGTCATCCTGCGTGATCGGACCGGATTGGCCCAGGTCGTCGTCAAAGACGCCGCGCTGATGAGCCGCCTCGACGGCATCGGGGAGGAAACAGTCATCAGCGTGACGGGACGCGCCAGCCCCAACCCGGCGGCCCCTGCCGGTGTCGAGATCGTCGACCCCAGCCTCGCCCTGCTCAGCGATCCGGCCGACACCCCTGCGATCGAGCTGTGGCGACCGAGCCTCAATGTGAGCCTCCCGACGCTGCTGGATCAGGCGCCGGTGACCTGGCGACATCCCCGCCGCCGGGCCATATGGCAGCTGGCGGCCGCGTCATTGCGCGGCTTCCGCGAAACCCTGCTGCCGAAGGGCTACACCGAGATCTCGACGCCGAAGCTGGTTGGCAGCTCGACCGAGTCCGGCGCCAACGTGTTCGAAGTGGACTACTTCGGGCGACCTGCCTATCTGGCCCAGTCACCACAGTTCTACAAGCAGATCATGGTCGGGGTCTTCGAGAGGGTGTTCGAGGTCGGCCCGGTCTTCCGCGCCGAGCCACACGACACGGTTCGGCACCTCGCCGAGTACGTCTCCCTCGACGCGGAGCTGGGCTTCATCGACGACCATCGCGACGTCCTCGGCGTCCTGCGGGAGGTGCTCGCCGGGATGCTGGCAGCAGTCACGGTGGACGCCGAAGACGCCGTGGACCTGCTGGGCTTACGCCTTCCCGACCTTCCGGCCGATATTCCCGTCGTGCACTTCACCGACGCGTTGGCGATGCTGGGAGCTGACCCCGACGAACCGGATCTGGCGCCCGAGCATGAGCGAGCCCTTGGACAGTGGGCAATGCGCGAGCACGGCAGCGACTTCATCGCCGTCGAGGGCTATCCGATGCGCAAACGTCCCTTCTACACCTCCCCACAACCCGGTGACCCACGCTGGTCGAACTCGTTCGACCTCCTGTTCCGCGGGCTCGAGCTGGTCACCGGGGGCCAACGGCTACACCGGTACGCCGATTACGTCACCGCCCTGAGTGAGCGGGGGGAGCCGACCGGTCCGTACGAGACGTACCTCGATGCCTTCCGACACGGGATGCCACCTCACGGCGGTTTCGCCATCGGGCTCGAACGCTGGATTGGGCGCCTTGTGGAGGCCGACAACATCCGCCAAACGACTCTGTTCCCGCGAGATCTGCACAGGTTGTCACCCTGACGGGCTCGGCAGAAGGGGCCCGATCACGGTATGAATGGGCCATGAGCCTGATTCGAGTGGTAGCCCGTCCCATGCTGGCCTCGATGTTCGTCGCGGGGGGCATCAACGCCCTTCGCGAGACACCGGTGCTCGCGCCGAAGGCGCAGGCCGTGACCGACAGGGTGATCCCGGCCCTGGCCGAGGTCATGCCGCAGGTCCCGCTGCCGACCAACGCCGCGACCTGGGTACGCATCACCGGCGCGGTCCACGTCGTCGGTGGCGCGATGTTAGCCACCGGACATCTACCGCGACTGACGTCTTGGACGCTGGCCGGGACCCTGGTCCCCACCACGTTTGTCGGGCATGCGTTCTGGCAGCAGAGTGACCCGGTGGCTCGCAAGAACCAGAGCGTTCACTTCTTCAAGAACATTTCGATGATCGGTGGCCTGCTGATGGCCGGCATCGACTCCGACCCCCACAAGAAGATGCTGGTCACCCGGGCCAAGAACAAGGTCAAGGAGCTCGCGCCCGGATGATCCCCGGGTGAGCGAGCCGTGGCCGGCGCCTCGAGCGGCGGCTCCGCTCGACGCCACCGTGACGCTTCCGGGATCGAAGTCGTTGACGAACCGGGCCCTGGTGCTGGCTGCCCTGGCGGACGGGCCCTCGGTCATCGAGCGACCCCTGCGTGCCCGCGACACCTCCTTGATGGCGACGGCACTCGGCTCTCTGGGAGTCGTCATTGCCGACGTGGCTGATGGCTGGCGGGTGGCGCCAGCGCCGCTGCGCGGCCCGGCTCGCATCGACTGCGGCCTGGCCGGGACGGTGCTGCGCTTCCTCCCGCCGCTGGCCGCGCTGGCCGAAGGGCCGGTCGACTTCGACGGTGACCTCCGAGCCCGCGAACGCCCGATCCAACCCTTGCTCGCGGCGCTGCGGGATCTGGGCGTACGCCTCAGCGACGACCGGTTGCCGTTTCGGATCAACGGGAGCGGCGAAGTCCGCGGCGGCACGGTGACGATCGACGCCTCGGCCTCCAGCCAGTTCGTGTCGGCGCTGCTCCTCGTCGGAGCGCGCTATCACGACGGCATCGAGATCCGGCATTGCGGCGACGCGGTGCCCTCGGCACCGCACATCGCGATGACCGTGTCGCAACTGCGCGCGCGCGGCGTTTCCGTGGTCGACACCGACGCTGACCGTTGGGTGGTCCAGCCGGGGCCGATTGCTGCGCACACCGCCGCCATCGAGCCCGACCTGTCCAACGCCGCCCCCTTCCTGGCCGCCGCACTGGCGACTGGAGGACGCTGTCGCATCGAGCACTGGCCGCGGTCGACCGACCAGGCCGGAGACCGGTTGCGCGCGATCCTGCCGATGATGGGAGCTCGGGTCGAGCACGACGGTCGCGATCTGGTGGTCACCGCCGGCACCGGTATCGACGGTGTGACCCTCGACCTCCATGAGGTCGGGGAGTTGACGCCGGTGGTGGCCGCCTTGTGTGCACTAGCCTCCTCACCGTCGCGGCTCAGCGGCATCGCCCACCTGCGGGGTCACGAAAGCGACCGGCTGGCTGCCATCGCTGGTCAGCTGAACGGGCTCGGTGGGCGCGTCACCGAGCTCCCGGACGGTCTACGCATCGAGCCGACCTCCCTGCACGGCGGCATCTTCTCCTCCTTCGCCGACCACAGGATGGCCCACGCCGGTGCCGTGCTCGGCCTGGCGGTCGACGGCGTCAGCGTCGACGACGTGACCGCGACCGCGAAGACCTTCCCCGAGTTCACCACCGCATGGGCGGAGTTCGTCCGATGAGCTCGCGGTACGAGGAACACGATCACGACAGCTACGGCCGTCCGCAGCGGCGTACTAGGCCGCGTACCAAGGATCGACCGTCCTACCGGGATGCGAC
The DNA here is from genome assembly GCA_013696555.1 of Nocardioidaceae bacterium. Lineage (GTDB taxonomy): Bacteria > Actinomycetota > Actinomycetes > Propionibacteriales > Nocardioidaceae > JACCYJ01. The sequence continues at coordinate 3,395 of JACCYJ010000173.1, forward strand.
AACCGCACGGGTGCTGAGCATCGACCGTGGCCGCTACACCCTGCTGGTCCGTGACGGCGGGGCCGAACGACTGGTCAGCGCCATGAAGGCGCGTCAGCTGGGTCGTCAGGGTGTCGTGATCGGAGACAACGTCCGCGCCGTCGGCGACCTCAGCGGCGCTGAGGGCAGCTTGGCGCGCATCGTCGAGGTGGAGGATCGACGGACAGTGCTGCGCCGCAGTGCCGACGACGACGACCCGGTCGAGCGGGTGCTGGTGGCCAATGCCGACCAGTTGGTGATTGTCACGGCGCTCGCCGACCCGCCACCGCGACCCCGACTGATCGACCGTTGTCTCGTGGCGGCGTACGACGCCGGGATGCACGCGCTGTTGTGCCTCACGAAGTCGGATCTGGCGTCGCCGGATGAGCTGTTGACGGCCTACCGTCCGCTGGGGGTGACGGCTGTGGCGATCTCGCGCGGCGGCTCACTCGACGAGATCACCCGGCGACTGCAGGACCGCGTCAGCGTGCTCGTCGGACACAGCGGTGTGGGCAAGTCGACTCTGGTCAACGCCCTGGTGCCGGACGCGGCGCGCATCACGCGCGGCGTCAACCAGGTGACCGGTCGCGGCCGGCACGCTTCGACGTCCGCGATCGCACTTCGGCTGTCCTTCGGCGGCTGGATCATAGACACCCCGGGCATCCGTTCGTTCGGGCTGGCCCACGTCGAGCCCGACCGGGTGCTGGCGTCCTTCGGTGACCTGGCGGCGGTCGGGTCTGGGTGTCCTCGAGGGTGCAGCCACACCGACGATGAACCGGAGTGCGAGCTCGACGTCGCCGTGACCGACGGACGACTCGACCCCGCGCGGGTTGAGTCGTTTCGCCGGTTGCTCGCCAGTCGCGAACGCCGTGAGGACTGAATCGGCAGCTCAGTCGTTGGTATCGAAGCTGGTGTCCCCCGTTGGGTTCCACACGGCCTTCGACCCCGCTTCCCCCACCCGGGCGGTCTGGACGCCAACGGCGGCTGCGGTGATCAGGACCAGCACCGCTAACGCGGTCTGTGCCACCGCCTCACGGCGCTGGCTACTCGTCGTTTCGGTCGACTGCGGTGGCGGTGCCTTGGTCGGCCGGGTGGCGATAACGGCGATCACCACGAGGACGGCGAACGCCACCAGGATCCACACCAGCTGGTCGGCGAGTTCCTGATGCCGCTCGACAGCATCGGCGGATGCCCCGCCCAGATTCAGTGACTCCTTGAGAGCCTCTCCGCTCTGTCGCGTCACGACGAGAAGCGCCAGTGAGACCAGGGCCCCCGCGAGCAGCGGCCAGCGTAGCGGTGCCCTCAGCCGCGGCATCACGAACAGCACTCCCATGAGGGCGATCAGGGGGAGTACCACCACAGTGGCGTGGACCACCAACGGGTGGAGTGGTAGGTCTCGGAACTCGTCGAACATCGCTGACCTCCTCGAAGACGCGAGTCGTTCACAGCGGTTGACGACAAGGATGCACCCTTGTGCCGCTCCGTACGAGCAACGGCGGAGCGGTACGGCGATCGCCGCGCCGGATCGGGTTGGAGCAGCCGCTAGGCACACGTCAGCCGATAACCTGCGGCCGTGGCCTCCCCGTTCAACGACGACCTGCGGCTGGCCCACGTGCTCGCCGACGACGCGGACTCGCTGGCCATGGAACGCTTCCGCGCGCTCGACCTCCGGATCGCCACCAAACCCGATCTCACGCCGGTCAGCGATGCCGACGAGGCTGTGGAGACAGCCATCCGGCGGACGCTTTCGCGGGCCCGAACCAGAGACGCCGTCCAGGGTGAGGAGCAGGGCACATCGGGTCAAGGGTCACGTTGCTGGGTGATCGACCCGATCGACGGGACAGCCAACTACATCCGCGGTGTGCCCGTATGGGCGACGCTGGTCGCCCTCATGGTCGACGACGAGGTGGTCGTCGGCTGCGTCTCCGCACCCGCACTGGCGCGCCGCTGGTGGGCATCACAGGATGGTGGGGCCTGGACGGGCAAGTCGTTGATGTCCGCCCGTGCATGTCATGTCTCCGACATCGACGACATCGCTGATGCGTCATTCTCGTACGCCTCACTGACTGGTTGGGAGCACATCGGTCGCCAGGACGGGTTCTTGGCGTTGGCTCGACGCTGCTGGCGGACCCGGGCGTTCGGTGACTTCTGGTCGTACGCGATGGTGGCCGAGGGCGCCGTCGACATCGCTGCCGAGCCGGAGCTGGCGGTGCACGACATGGCCGCCCTCGACGTGATCGTGCGCGAGGCGGGCGGCCGGTTCACCGGCCTCGACGGCCGGCCCGGACCGTTGGGTCGCAACGCACTGGCGACCAACGGCCGGCTGCATGACGCCGCCATGGCGTTCGTCGGGCACTGGCCAGACATCGAGGGTGACTCCCCCGCCGAGCCGGTCGGTGGCAACGTACGCGACCTCACTTCGCGCCGGCGGCCTCGCGAGTAGCGCCCGGTGACGCAGGCTCGTACCTCAGATGCCCCCGCTTCCAATGCTCCAACGGCCCCGCTTCCAATGGCTCAGGGTCACTTCCAATGGGTTCGAACCCATTGGAAGTGACCCGATACCACGTTCACGTGGTATCGGGACAACAGCCATGGCGCGCTGAGGAGGGCGGCGAGGTCGAACCAGCCGTAGCCGCCGGCGGCACCCGATGGAGGGTTGCCGATGGCGACGATGCCGGTCGGGTCGTGCGGCTGCCAGGTCCAGGTGCCGAGCGCGGTACCAACGATTTCCAGATAGGTCACGACGATGAAGGCTCCGAGGTACAGCGTCCGGGACGGCCCCCACAGCACGAACGCGACAAGGCAGGCGTACCAGACCGCGCCCAGCACGTCTGGACGCGGGCCGAGCGTGAGACCCCATAGGGAATAGGCGCCACCGATGACCAGCACCGCTGTCGTGCACCCCCGCAGTTTCGTCTGGACCCACCGTGATCGGCTTAACCCGAGCGCAGCTAGGTAGACCAGGCCATGTCCCGGTGGCACGTACGCCGGGACGTTGTCGAAGCGGTATACATACACCTCGAGCAACGGCGAGAAGGTGTACTCGACGGCGGTAGCGAAAGCGACCACGACGGCCGTCTGCATTCGCACCAGGGGTGATTCGCGCAACAGCATGCCCACCAGCAAGCACCAAGTCAGGACACCCAGGCCACGTTGCAGCCAGATGGTTCCGGCCGAGTCGAGCACGAGAACCACGCTGATCCAGGCCATCACGACCGCAGCGGCCAGCGGCCCTGACCCCCCGCGCAAGCGCGAGCGTGCCTCGGTGCGGACAGTTACCCGCCTCGGCTTGTCGAGGTGGGCCGGGCCGGCGGGACGGGCGACGAGCACCGGACCATCCTGTCCTATGCCGACGAGGCGGCTCGGCGATAACCTGCGGAGCATGCATATCCGCGATGTGCTGCAGTCCAAGGGCAGCGACGTTGAGACGATCACCCCCGATGCATCGGTGCGCGAGCTGGTCGACCGGCTCGCGCAGCACAACGTCGGGGCCCTCGTGGTGAGCGAGGACGGCGAGACGGCTACCGGAATCGTTTCCGAACGCGACGTCGTTCGCCGGCTACGCGACGGCGACAACCTGCTCGAAGCCGCAGTGTCGTCGATCATGACCACTGACATCCACGTCTGCGACCCCGACGACAGCCTCGAGCGCCTCATGCAGGTGATGACCGAGCACCGGATCCGGCACGTTCCCGTCGTCCGCAACGGCAAGCTCGCCGGCATCGTCAGCATCGGGGACGCGGTCAAGCAGCGCATGCGCCAGCTGGAGTTCGAACGCGACCAGCTCGACCGCTACGTCACCGGCACGCAGTAGCCCTTGGCACGGCGCTTCGCACCCGAGAGCAATTGGTGCCCTCCTCCACCGTCGCGAGTGGCGCAAAACCGTGGTCGGGGTCCAAAAATCTGCTTCCTTTTACGCCACTCGCCGGGTCGGCGCGGGCTTTTGCACCACTCGCCGGGTCGGGGCGGGCTTTGCGCTACTCGCCGAAAACGAGGTGAGCCGGGTGCGCCATCGCATGACAGCCTCTGGCAGATTGGCTAGATGCCGGACTTGACCTTGCAGCTCGCCGCCCAGATGACGGACGCCGCTCTCGCCCGGGCGGCCGAACTCGGTGCCGCCGTGTCAGCAGCAGTGGTGGATGCCGGTGGCCACCTGGTGCACTTCCAACGCATGGACGGTGCTGAGATCGCCGGGCCGACCCTCGCCGTCGACAAGGCGTTCACCGCAGTTGCGCACCGGGTGCCGACCGCGGACCTGACCGCCCTAACAGGTCCGGGGGGCGAGCTGGCCGGGTTGCAGAGCAACGGCGGCGGCCGCTACGTGGTCTTCGGTGGCGGCGAGCCCTGCTGGTCAACGGGCCAGGTGGTCGGTGCGGTCGGTGTCAGCGGCGGCAGCGTGAGCCAGGACATCGAATGTGCCCGGGCAGCGCTAGACGTCTGGGAGACGGCGACGATCGCGATTGGCTAGGGTCTCGGTCGTGGCTGCCGAACCCGCGCCCACCGACAATGCGATACCCGACCGCGTCGGCCGGATCCGCTTCATGGACCAACAACGGGTCAACCTCGACGGTTTTGCCCACGAAGACGTGAGTCTGGGCCTGGTCGCTCTGCACAGCCCGGCGGATCCGGAGCCCTCACTACGAATCGAGCACGGTGTCGTCGTGGAGATGGACAGCCGACCGGCAGCTGACTTCGACGTCATCGACGCAATGATCGCCAGGCACGGTATCGACCTCGGCGTTGCCGCGGAGGCGATGGCCCTCGACGACGTGGCACTGGCGCGCATGCTGGTCGACGCGACGGTCCCGCGGGCCGAGATCGTGCGGCTGGTGGCGGGCACCACACCGGCCAAGCTGGCTCGAGTCATGGCCTTGCTGCGCCCGGCCGAGCTGACGATGGCGATGACCAAGATGCGGGCCCGGCGTACGCCCAGCAACCAGGCGCATGTGACGAACCGGCTTGACGACCCGCTGCTGCTCGCCGCCGATGCGGCCACCGCCGCTGCGTACGGCTTCCGGGAGCTCGAGACAACGGTCCCGGTGCTTGCCGACGCCCCCTCGAACGCCGTCGCCGTAACGGTGGGTGCGGCGGTGGCATCGCCGGGCGTGCTCGTCCAGTGCTCGGTCGAGGAAGCCATGGAGCTCGAGATGGGCATGCGCGGCCTCGTGTCGTACGCCGAAACCGTCAGCATCTACGGGACCGAGGCGGTGTTCGTGGACGGTGACGACACCCCGTACTCGAAGGCCATCCTGGCGGCGGCCTATGCGAGCCGCGGGGTGAAGATGCGAGTGTCGTCGGGTGCCGGCTCGGAGGTCCTCATGGGTGGCGCGGAGCGGTGCTCGATGCTCTACCTGGAGTCGCGCTGCGTATCGCTGGCCCGGGCGATGGGCGTTCAGGGAGTCCAGAACGGCGGCATCGACGGGGCCAGCGTCGCCGGCTCGGTGCCCTGCGGGGTCCGCGAGTTGATGGCCGAGAACGTCATGGTGATGGCCCGCAACCTCGAGTCCTGCTCGGGAAACGACGCCCTGATGTCGGAGTCGGACGTCCGCCGGACGTCGCGCACGCTGCCGATACTGCTGGCCGGCAGCGACTACGTCTGCAGCGGGTTCGGCTCCATCCAGCGCTACGACAACATGTTCGGCCCGTCCCAGTGGAACGCCGAGGACATCGACGACTGGCTGGTCATGCAGCGCGACTGGGGCGTCGACGGCGGCCTCCGTACTGCAGATGTGTACGAGGTCGGCCGGCTACGCCGGCGCGCGGCCGAGGCCACGCGCGACGTCTACCGCTGGCTGGGGCTCGCGGACTTCACCGACGACCATGTCGAACGCGCGGTGGACGCGGTGGGGTCCAAGGATCTCGGTGATCCTGACCCGATGGTGGTCCTCGGCGCGGCCCAGGCGATCCGCAGCTCGGGGCTGGGCTCCTTGCAGGTGGCGAGGGCGTTGCAGGAGTGCGGGTACGACGAGGAAGCAAGCCGGGTCTTGGACATGCTCGCGGCCCGAGTGCACGGCGACCACCTCCAGACCGCCGCGATCTTCAACGAGTCCATGCAGGTGCTGAGCCTGGTGACCGACCCCAACGACTACGCGGGTCCGGGTACCGGATATGACCCTGCCCCTCGACGACAGGCGGAGATCGACGCGATCCGCCAGGCCCGAGGTGTCGAGGACCTGCGTGCCGACCAAGCGCAGTGGGCCAACGAGTCGCTGCGCGTGGTGGGACCTGCTGCTCAAGGTGGCCACCCGCAAGAGGTGGTCATCGGGCTCTCCCCCGCCGTCGGGCGCACCGTGTGGCAGACCTTGTCGGGGTTGTCGGTCCTGGACGTGCTCCGGGAGCTCCTCGCCGGGCTGGAGGAGGAGTCCTGCCAGGCCCGCGTGGTGCGGGTCAACAGCACCCTGGATCTCGGCATGATCGGTCTCACCGCCGCCCGGCTCGCCGGCTCGGGCATCGGTATCGGCCTGCAGGGCAAGGGCACCGCCCTGATACACCGCCGCGACCTGCCACCCCTGGCAAACCTCGAGCTCTACAGCATGGCTCCCGTCATCACTCCGGCGCTCTACCGACTGCTGGGCAGCAACGCCGGCCGGCACGCCAAAGGCGCGACCCCGGTGCCGGCGCGCAACCCGTACACCGATGAGGCGATCGAGGCCCGCTACCACACCAGCGTGGTCGCGCTGGTGGCGTTGGAGCGAGCCTGTGTCGACCGCAGGCTCGGGAACGAGGACCTCGAGGTGCGGCTGTGACCCGAGCGTTCTCCGGCCGGCCGGCCGACGAGCTGACCCCGGACCGGTTGGCTCGCGATGAGCTCGGCGTCGACGACGTACGCATCCACGCAGACACCCTCGAGCACCAGGCACAGGTCGCCGAGAACCACGGCAATCCCCAGCTCGCCGCCAACTTTCGACGGGCGGCCGAGCTCGCGTCGGTGCCCGAGGAGCAGGTCATGGCGATGTACGAGGCGCTGCGTCCGCACCGCTCCAGCGCGGCCGACCTCGAGTCCTTGGCACGGGAGTTGGCGGCCTATCCCGCTCCGCGGTGCGCCGAGCTGGTGCGGGAGGCAGCCGAGGTCTACGCCCGCCGCGGCCTGCTCGGGTGACGATCGCCGCCGGCATCGACATCGGCAACTCCACGACCGAGGTGCTGCTCGCCCGCGTCGGCCGCGGTGAGGTCGACGTGCTGGCAGACGCCACCGCGCCGACCAGGCGGAGCAAAGGGTCCGCGGAGAGCCTCGACGGAGCTGTCTCGCTTCTTCGCCGCCTCGAACGCCGCTCCGGGCTGAGTGTCGAGGTCGCCGTGGCGGCACCGTTGCGCCCCGTGGACACCGCAGCGACGACTTTGCCGGAGCCAGAGCAGACGACCGGACGGCTACGGCTGGTCGCCTCCGGGTCGCGGACCGTTGGCGGGGAGGGCAGCGGAATCGGTCGCCCGGTCCTGGTGAACGGCCACGCTCTGAGCGTCGATGGGAGCGACGCGGTGGTCGCGGTGGTTCCGAGGGGCGTCGCCTATCAAGCAGTGCTCGAGCCGTTGCGCGCGCTGGCCAGCGGCGGCCGGCTGATGGCCGTCGTGATGGCCGAGGACGAGGCCGTGCTGCTCGGCAACCGCCTCGCTGGACGGGTGCCGGTCATTGATGAGGTGCCCACTGACCAGATGCTCGACGCTGTCCGGGTCGCCGCGGAGGTACGCCCAGCCGGGACACCCCTGCGGGACCTGGCGGACCCGCTGCAGCTGGTTGCCCAGCTCGGGCTGCGCGAGACCGATCGTGCCGACGCCGCCCGGCTCAGCGCCAGGCTCCGCGACGCGTCGAATGCCGTGATCGCGCTGTCCGAGGTCATGCCGGCAGCGGAGGTTTCCCCGGCGGCGTGGTTCGAGATCGACTCCGCCGATGGACGGCGATGCCTGTTGTTGGCGTCGGAGAACGATGCACTCCGAGACGCGCCGGTCGGTGCGGCTCACGCGTACGGCCTGCCTCCCGCGGTCTCGCGACGGAAGGTCGATGACCTGTTCGCCGTCGACCTCGGGGTCGTCGCGGACACCGTCGTGGCGCGCTCTGGCGCCCAGCGGTCGCGAGCGGTCGCTCTGTCCATGCTGCACGCCGACTCGCCGTATCGCGATCCCGGGGACGCCCTCGCTGACCGGCTCGGTGTCGCGGTGCAGACGGTGGCGTCCGAGGCCACAGCTGCCCGCGCGGGAGGCATCTCCACGCCTGGAGCCGAGCAGACGGCGCTGGTCGTCGACATCGGTGGCGGCACGATCGACGTGGTGGCGGCCGGGGAGAACGTCGTAGCCGCGGGGGGCGGTCAGCTGCTGACCATCTCGGTGGCAGCCCTCACCGGGGCAACACCGGCGGCGGCGGAATGGGTGAAACGCGGGCCAGCCGTGCGGGTGGAGACTCCACACCTGCTGCTCGGAGAGGACGGCAGCCGGGAGTTCCTCGACCGACCCGCAGGGCGGGAGACCGTCGGCAGCCTCGCTGTCCGCGGACCGGCCGGACTGCTGCCCTTCGACCGCACCCACGCCCCGGGCGAGTGGCGAGCACTCCGGCTGCGGCTCAAGGCTGACGCGCTCGGTGCCAACGTCGCTCGGGCAGTGCGCACGCTTAACGAACGGCCTACGACCGTCGTCCTCGTGGGTGGGCCGGTCGGTGACGACGAGGTCCTGGCGTCGGTGGCCCGCGCCTTGCCGTCCGGCGTGGCTGTCGGCCGGGGAAACGCTGCCGGCATGCTCGGCCACCGCTACGGCGTTGCCTACGGGCTGCTGCTCTCGCTGCTGCGGAGCTGAGGCGCCACCTGATCGAGGAAACCGTCGACGAGTGCGTGGGCGGCCCGGCGCGACTCGGACTCGCGCGCCCACCCTTGAGCCAGGAGCTCCCTCCGGTCGACCCCTACCTCCGACAGCAACCCGGGGAAGCGTTCTGCCCAGTCGTCCAGGACGGCGGGGCGGACCTCTGGATGGAACTGGACGGCGAGGACCCCGGGGAGGACGAAAGCCTGCGCGCCGCAGTCGTTGTCGGCCACGAGCCGGGCCTGCGGCGGCAGGTGTACGACGTCGAGGTGGAAGGCCAGCCAGGGCCCGGTGGGAACCAGGTCGGCGTCGAGGGAGGTGACCTCAATCCAGCCGATCTCCGGTGTGGCCGCCCGGGTGACGGCCCCGCCGAATGCGGCGGCCACCACCTGCGCCCCGTAGCAGATACCGAGCACCGGGATCTGGGCAGCGGATGCCGACCTCACCAACGCGCACTCCGCCCGCAGCGCGCTCGCATCGACGGGGGTGTGCACCGACCACTCCGACCCGAGGCACACCACCACGTCGACATCGCCGGCCGTGGCCACGTCGACCGGCACCTCGCCCGTCTCGCGCAGCACCGTGCGGAGCGCGTACCCCCGTTGAGAGAGCCGCTCGCCGACGTAACCCGCGTCCGAGTCGGTCGAGTTCGCCACGAGCAGCGCGGTTCGCACGGCAGTCATCGGCGGCTTCGCGGCCGCGTCTGCACCACTCGGCCGTGCTCACCCGCCCCGTCTTGCTCGCGAACCGATGCCGGCGTCCGAACGGTGATCACGGTGCGGTCGGCACGGAACAGGTCGGAGGAGAACTCGAAAGCGCGACCGTCGGCGTTCTTGGTGGTGCGCGTGATGGAGAGCAGGGCGGCACCGGAATCGACGCCGAGGATGGACGCCTCGTCCTCGTCCGCGGCTCTCACTTCGATGTGCTCCAGCGCCTCACCAGGGACGGTGCGGTAGTGCTTCTCCAGCAGCTCATACAGCGACCCGCCCAGCGGCAGGTCGAGCAGTCCCGGGAACATCTGCGCCGGGAGGCGGACGTGTTCGAGCGAGATCGGCGTACCGTCGGCGAGCCGGATGCGGACGACGTCGATCACATAGGTTCCGCCAGGCAGACCGAGAGCCGCGGCGGTTTCCTCGTCCGCAGCGGCGAGCCCGGTGCTGACGACCCGCGAGCCAGCCGTCATGCCCTGCTGGCGCAGCAGCGCCGGCACGCCAACCACCTGGGAGAGGTCACGCTCGACCTTCTGCTGTCGGACGAACGTCCCACCGCCGCGGCCCGGAACCCGGCGTACGACACCGGCGGATTCCAGAGTGGCGAGCGCCTGCCGCACCGTAGAACGGCTCACGCCCATCGTCCGGGCGAGGTCGCGCTCGGCGCCGAGCCGTTCACCCGGACGCAGCTGCCCGCGGTTGATCTCGTCGAGCAGCTGCCGCCGGATGTCTTCGGCCGCCGGACCGATCGCGTTGTCGGGGACGGTCACGTACCCACCCGCTAGATGCCTTCCAGGGCGGCGGGTGACTCCGGCAGCACCTGGCCGCCATCGACGACGATGGTCTGTCCGGTGATGTAGCCGGCTTCCTCGGTGGCCAGGAACAGCGCCGCGTAGCCGATGTCCTCGACCGATCCCAGCCGGTGCTGTGGGATCGCGGCTTCCATCCCGGCCCGGTAGTCCTCGCCGAGCTCGTCGAGTCCCTCGGTGGCGACGTTTCCCGGCAGCACGGCGTTGACCGTGATGCGGCTGGGCGCGAGCTCGATGGCAACCGTCCGCAAAAACCCCAGCTGCGCCGCCTTGCTGGCGCCGTAATGTGACCAACCCGGGAAGCCGGTCAGCGGTCCGGTGATCGATGAGGTCAGGACCACGCGGCCGCGACCACTCGCCTCCAGAGCCGGCAAGGCGGCCTGCACCATGAACATCGTCCCCTTGACGTTGCAGTTGAAGACGGTGTCGACGTCCTCCTCCGTCAACTGCGCGAACGGCTTGTCCGGAAAGATGCCGGCGTTCGCGCAGAGCACGTCGATGCCACCCAGCTCGGCCATCGCCGTCTCAGCGATCCGGGCGCAGTCCTGCGTGCGCGACACATCCGCGGACACGGTCGCAATCCGGCCCCCCGTCTCCCGGCCGAGCTCCGCAGCCGTTGCCGCCAGCGTCTCCTCGTCTCTGGCCGCCACCAGCACGTTCGCGCCCGCACGGGCGAACACGCGGGCGATGCCCTTCCCGATCCCCTTGCTGCCGCCGGTGACGACAACCGAACAACCTTCCAGCGCTGTGAACACTCGTGCCCCTCTCGTATCGACCTCGCGTGATCGGCTCAGCCGTACCGGCTGAGGTACGTCTCAGCCAGGTCGCAGCTGCCCTTGGTGTACTCCGCTCCCATCGACTGCGCCAATGCGGTACCCGAGTGGGAGCCGATCCAGGCCACCAGCAGCAGCCGACGCAGCATGACAAAGGTGGGGATCTCCTGCTCATCACCGGCCGGCAGGGCCCGGACGGTCCGGTACCCGCGGGTCCACGAATCGGTGAGCTCAGGCACCCGTGGATCGTGCTCGAAGAAGCTGACCGCGGCGCCGAAGTCGTACAGGAACCAGCTCCACCCGCAGTCGTCGAAGTCGATGACGTACGTGTCGTCGCCGTCGACGAGCAGATTCGCCAGCCGCATGTCGGCGTGCACGAGGCCGTAGCGGTGCTCAGCGGTCCCGAATCGTCCCAACCTTTCGCGCAGCGTGGCGTCCAGCCGTCCCAGGATCTCGCGTTCGGCGTCGCCGACCGCGATCCCCGACTGCCAGTGTCCCCACCGAGCCTCCGCACCCAGCGAGCCGTCGTAATCCCAGGCGAACCGACGAAAGCCCGGCGGCGGTTCCCATGTCTGCACGTGGTCGTGCATCCGGGCGGTGATCGCCCCGAGCAGCTCGAAGGACTCGGCGAGCCGGTCGTCGGCGGGCTCCGAGCCGGGCAGCCACTCGAAGTGGACGACGTGGCGAGGGTCCGGCGAGCCGGTCTCTGTCATGGCCAGCAGCAGCTGCCCCTCAGCGGTCGGCAAGACATGGGGGGTACGGATCCCGGCATCCCCGCGGAGTGCGCTCAGCCACGCCAGCTCGGACGCGATCTCCGGGCCGTCATGGTAGCCGTGGCGGTGGATCCGCAGCACGGTCCGCCTCCCCGATGCCGGGTCGTCGACGGCGAAGGTCGCATTTTCGCTGATATTGAGCAACGTCAGGGTGGCAGCTGCGCTCACGCCGTACTGCTCGAGCGCCCTGCGGGCCACCGGCTCCAGCCAGCCGGCGGCGTCTTCACCGGACAGGTCGTGCACGCTCATGCGTTGTCGCGTCCCTCCACCTCACCCAAGACTCTGGTGATCTCGTCGCGGGCCAGCAACACGTCCTCGGTCGTGCCGCTCATGTAGACCCGGCCCGCGGCACCGATCATCGACACGTCGACGAGAGTGACACCCGGTGCCACCTTCTCGGCAGCATTCGCTGCGACCGAGGCGAACAGCGCGGGTGTCATCTCGTAGACCAGCAGGGTATGCCCCGGCATGAGCATGGACGCCTGGCGATTGCGGTTGATGATGACCGCGTGCTGATCGGTCACGTCTTCGATCACGTCGGTGTACAGCACCCGCGGGCGCAGCTGGTCGTCTGCGGACGCGCCAAGGCCGTCCAGGATCGCCGTTCCGGCCCGCCGGACGTCGTCCAGGTCGCTGCCGTGCACCTCGAGGACGCCGAACTGCCGCTCGACGAACAGCAGGCCGGGCTCGACCGCCGGCACCGCTCGCAGGGCCAGGTCGGTGACCCGCTCGATCGCCAGACCGGGGGCCACCTCGACGATCAGCGCATGCTGGCCCTCGAACGGGGGATACCCGCGGGCCCGGGTTGGTGTGCTCATGTACGCCGCGAACTGCCGCTGCAGATCCTCGAGGAGCAGGTAGACGCGCAGCTCCGGCCGCGGCGGTTGGGGCTCGACCACGGAGGTCGTCACCCCTGCGAACCTCCGGTGTCGAAGTGCCGGGACAACTCCGCATGCGGTCGCGGGATCACGTGCACCGACACCAGGTCCCCGACCTGACCGGCCGTCTCGGCGCCGGCCTCGGTGGCCGCCTTGACCGCACCGACGTCGCCCACGATCGTCACCGCGACCAGTCCGTCACCAACCTCCTGGCGACCAACGATCGTCACGTTGGCGGCCTTGACCATGGCATCTGCAGCCGCCAGTGCGGCGACGTAACCCTTCGTCTCGATCATTCCGATTGCCTGGTTGGGCATGGCGTTTCTCCTCTGTGACTCGGCTATGACTCGTCGATCGAACCAATGACCAGTGCATCCACCGGCGGGTGGAGGTCGCGGAAGTACCGGGCAGCGACCGACCCCGTCGCGACGAGCACCCGCTCGCCGATACCGCTCCCGAGCACGTCGAGAGCCACCAGCCGTGACCCGCTGCCCTCGACCTCGAGCTCGAGAAGGGCGCCGTTCGGTAACCCCTCGACGCGCTTGGTCGCCCACACGTTGCCGACCACGACTGCTTGCAGCATCAGTGCTCCTTCTCCACGACGACCCCCATGGTCCTCGCCCGGTCCCGTGCCAGCGGGGTGAGCACGGCCCGAGGGCCGACGATGAGCCGTGCTCCTTCGGCCGACGCCTGCTTGACGCGCCGCTCGGTGACCGCCCCGCGGTCCACCCGGATCACGGTCCCCGCCAGCGCCGCAGTGCGGGGGTGGGTGTCTCCGGCAGCGAGGCGGAACCGTACCTGACCGTCGCGCAGGGCCGTCCGCTGCGCCGGGTCCTCACACATCGCCGCCAGCCGCCGGACGAACAGGGCCACATCCGCGTCGGTCCGGAGCGTCACGAGCTCGACCTCGTCCCCGGTCGAGGCAGCCACCGTCCCACCGGCCGGAGGCAACACTTCGCGCAGCACCGCTCGGATGGCGGCCCGCAACTCGTCGGTAGACAAGCCCGTGAACCGCCCGTTCTGCGGCTGGTTGCTCACGCCGGCTCCCGCAGGGCTTGCTCGGCCGCTTCTGCAGCGGCCCGGACGTCGTCCTCGGCGCCGGTGAGGTAGACCCGCCCGGTGGCGCCGATCATGCGGTAGTCGACCACCTTGATGGCAGCGGCCTTCTCCGCCTCGTTGGTCGCAAGGATGGCGTACGACGCCGGCTGCATCTCCAGGACGAACAGGGATTCGTCGGGCAACGCCATCGATCCAAGCTTGTTGCGGTTGATCAGGAACGCATGCTGGGCGTCGATCCGGGAGACGATCTGTGACGCCAGGACGGTCGGCCGGGTCGCGTCCGAAGCCTTGGCGTCGAGGGCGTCGAGGACCGCAGCGCTCGCCGACCGGACGGCTTCGGTCGATCGGGAGTGGATCTCGAGGTAGCCGAATTGGCGCTCCACGACTAAGATTCCCGCCTGCACCTGGGTGCTCTTCAGGGCGACATCGGTCAACGGCTCGATGTCGAGGCCGGGAGCGACCTCGATGATCTGGGCGGCCATCCCCGCCCTCGGCAGGTTGCCCCGGATCCAGGTGCCGAGGTAACACATGGTCTGCGGTTGTAGCGAGTCCAAGAAGATGAAAGATCTGAGCTCGGCCACGGTCAACCCCTCACGATCGCGGTCAGCTCTTCGAGGATCAGCCGACGCAGCTCCTCGCGGAGCTCGGTCGGCACCTCCTCTGGGAGGTCCGGCACCGCAGTCAGAGTCGGCGCGCCGGCATTGCTGGCCACGGGGTACGGCGGAACCGGCTCGAGTGGAGCCTCCTCGGGGTGGATGCCCACAAAAGACGGCATGACTTCGGCCGGGTCGGTGCTGTAGGCCACCTGAGTCCAATTCACCAAATGCTTCGGCTCGAGGTTCTCCCCCAGCGAGCTGCGGCCGACGAAGCCGGTGCCGATGGTCATCGAGGGTGCCAGGTTTGTCCCGAAGCCGGCGCATCCGGTGCTGCCACCCTCGTTTACCGCGACGCGCAGCACGCGGACGGCGGCCGCGTACGCCATGACGGTGCCTGGGTCGGTGCTGTGGATGACGGCGGAGTGGCCGGCGCCACCGAGGCGTAGGAGGGCGACCGCCGTCCGAATTCCGCGCTGCGCGTTGGGCACCCGCACCAGCCCAAGCACTGGGCAGAGCTTTTCGTGGGCGAGTGGCTCCTCGTCGACGGCCGCGTCGAACGGCGCCAGCAGGATGCGCGTCCGGCTCGGTGTCCGCACCTGCGCGCGCGCGGCGATGTCGCTGGCGTCCTTGCCGACCAACGATGTGTCGAAGCGGCCCTCCGGGAAAACCACGTCTCGGACCCGGTCCCGCTCCTCGTCCTTGAGCAGGTACGCGCCGGAGCGCTCCAGCTCACGGATGAACCGGTCCGCGACGGACTCCTCGACGACCAGGACGCTCTCGTTGGTGCACAGGATCGAGTTGTCGAACGCTTTGCTGTCAACCAGCTTCGTCGCGGCACGATGGAGGTCTGCGGTCGCGTCGACGAGCACGGGGACGTTGCCCGGGCCGACCCCGATCGCCGGGTTCCCGGACCCGTAGGCCGCGCGGACCACGGGAACGCCGCCAGTGGCCAGAATGACATTGGTGCGTTCGTCGGTCATGAGCGCGTCGATAAGTGGAATCGACGGCTCGTCGACCACCTGCACCACGCCGTCCGGTGCGCCAGCGGCCACCGCTGCCTTGCCGAGCTCCCGGGCCGCATCCGCGCAGCACTCCTTGGCGAAGGGGTGCGGGCTCACCACGATTGCGTTACGGGTCAGCAACGCCAACAGCACCTTGAAGTAGACCGTCGACACCGGGTTCGTGGACGGGGTCAGCGCGAGGATCACACCGGCCGGCCGCGGCACCTCGACGATCTTGCGCTCGGCGTGGATCCGCGGGGAGACGTAGTCGGAGTCGCGGTAGGCATCCAGGATGCCGCGCGAGCACAGCTTGTTCTTGACGATCTTGTGCTCGACAACACCGAAGCCGGTTTCCCGGACCGCCCAGTCGGCGTAGTGCTCGGCCTTCGACTCCGCGACCCTCACGACCGCCTCCGCGATCCGCTGCACGGTGGCCGAGTCGTACCGGGCGTACGCGCGCGACGCCCATCCGGCGAGCTCGAGCATCTGCCGGGCGCGCGGTACCCCGACGGCCTCGACGGTGGTCTCACTCATGCTGAGACGGCCGTACGTGATCGAAGGGGATCGTGCCGAACGGTACGGGGCAGTGCGCTGCGGGCCTGGTCGATGGCCACCGCGGTGCGGTCGAGGAGGTCTTCACACAGCTGAGGACGCATCAAGATCCCGGGCTTGAACTGCAACACCCGCGGGTCGAGCGTCGAGAAGATCGCCCAGACGCCGTTCTCGTACAGGCTGCGCATCACGAGCTTCGCCCCCTGCGGGTGGGCGAACTCGAGGCCCATCACAACGCCGTGCTGCCGGATGCCCACGAACCAGTCGGGGAACTGAGCCTGGATCTCCCGCAATCCGCGACCGATCTGGTCGCTGATGTAGTGGACCATCGACCGGGTCTCCGCCCGGTTGCAGATCTCCAGCGCCTTGAGGCCGGCGATGCAGCCGAGCTCGGCACCACCGAAGGTCGAGATGTGCCCGAACCCGTCCTCGGTGAGCCAGCCCGCCGACCGCTCGTTCACCAGCACCGCCGACAGCGGGTACATCCCCCCGGAGATCCCCTTGCCGGTGACCAGGATGTCGGGCGCGATCCCATGCTTGTTGACCGCCCACAACTCCCCAGTCCGCATCAGCCCCGTCTGTACCTCGTCGGCGATGTAGAGGGCGTCGTAGCGCTCGCACAGAGCTTTGACGGTCTCCAGATATCCCGGGTCAGGGAGCGGGAAACCGTACGTCGCCGGAATGGTCTCGATCAGCACCGCCGCGACGTCGCGCCCGCGCAGCGCGTCTTCCATGGCGTTCAGGTCGTTGAACGGCACGTGGGGGAACTCCTCCGGCCGGTCGGCCAGGAAGAGCTTGCTGAACCGGTCGTCCCCGGTTGCTACGGCCAGCCCGGTGTGACCGTGGTAGGCCTTGAGAATTGAGACAACCTTGCGTTTTCGGGTGGTGTGCCGTGCCGTCTTGATCGCGATGTCGATCGCCTCACCGCCCCCGCTGCCGTAGACCACCTTGGTGATCCCCGGCGGCGCGGAGGTGACCAGCGCCTCGGCGAGGGCGGTGCGGGCAAGCGACGGGAAGTGGTGATTCCCGATGTCGAAGTGCGCGGTGGCGGCTGTCACGGCGTGCACGACCTCGGGATTGCGGTGTCCGAGGTTGTAGGTTCCGCCGTTGAGATGGACGTCGAGCAACCGCTTGCCCGACATGTCGTAGAGGTAGTACTCCTCGCGCCGGTCGATAACCAGCGGCACTCCGGCATCCACCCAGAAGTCGGTCTTGCCCGGGTTCCAGAACTCCCGGGACTTCTCCAGCATCTCGTCCTTGGACGCGTACGAGAAGTCCCCGTAGTCGAAGCTCATGACGCCTCACCGCCCAGCCGCTGGGTCTGTTGCAACCGAATCACCATACCGTATGGCCGAATCGGTCTGTCTAAAGGTTTTCTACCAGGGGTGGTCTGGTCTGGTCAATGGTCTCGACTCTTTCAGTTACCTTGCCTCGTTACCCTTGCCACCGGGCGGCAGCGCTGTCACCATGCACGGTGGGTGTGGGCTCGGGTCACATCTGAGTCGGTACGCGACGTTTGTCACCTCAGGCGTAATCGGTTCACGTGCAGCCGCTCCCGGCCTGACGCGACACTCCAAGCACCGGCGACGAAGCACTACAACTGCGTCCGGATGGAGAGACAGCGCCCGTGGCAACCAACGACGATCTCAAGCGGCCAAAGACCTCTGGGGCAACCTCCCTCGACGCGGACCGGCCGCCGGGTGGTGGTTACGGCTTCCTGAAGCCCGGCGCAATCGGTCTCGCGGGAGTGCTGTTCATCGCCGTCGCCAACGCGGCACCGATCACCGCGATGACAGGCAACGTCCCCATCGCGGTGGGCTACGGCAACGGCATCGGGGCTCCGGCCGGCTACCTGGTCGCCACCATCGTGCTGACATTGTTCGCCATTGGCTACGTCGCCATGGCCCGCCACATCACCACAGCCGGCGCGTTCTACGGCTTCATCACCCAGGGTCTCGGGCAGGTGTGGGGCATGGCCTCCGGGGCGCTGGCCACGATGGCGTACATCGTTTTCGAGGGGTCTTTGATCGGCATCTTCTCCTTCTTCACCAACGACGCCCTCAACCGTTGGATCGAGGTTGACGTCAACTGGTTGCTGATCGCGTTGGTGGGCATCGTGGGGATCGCGCTCTTCGGCTACTTCGACATCAGCATCGCCGCAGCCTTTCTCGGTATCGCGCTGATCGCCGAGGTGCTCCTGCTCGGGGCGCTGGCGGTTTCAGTGCTGCTCAGCGGCGGTGGCCCGGACGGCCTGCTGCCGGAGGCGGTCAACCCGTTGAACGCCTTCAAAGATCTCGAGGAGGGCGGCGGCCTCGGAATCGCGATCGACGGTCAGGCGATCGCCGCCGGCAGCGCCGCGATCGGGCTGTTCTTCGCCTTCTGGTCGTGGGTCGGCTTCGAGACGACCGCCGTGTACGGCGAGGAGTCCCGCAATCCCCGGCGCATCGTTCCCAGGGCAACCCTGATCGCGGTCATCGGGCTGGGACTCTTCTACACGTTCGTGTCCTGGATGATGATCTCGGGCAACGGTGAGGCCCAGGCGATCGAGAAGGCCAACACCGACTCCATCGGACTGTGGACCGACCTGGCAGAGGACAAGCTCGGCGGTGCCTTCATCGGCGACATCTACCTGTTCCTGATCATCTTGGGCTCTTTCTCCTGCGGTCTGGCATTCCACACCGCGGCCAGCCGCTACATCTACGCGATCGGGCGGGAGCTCCCGGCCACCAAGACCAGCCTCGGCGCCACCCATGCGACGCACCAGACTCCCCACGTCGCCTCAATGGTGCAGAGCGTCATCACGCTTGTGCTGACGCTCGGGTTCTACTTCCTGGCCGACCAGGGTGACCTGGCCTTCGAGGGTGCCTACATCTACCAGTACGGCCTGCTGGCCATCCTCGGCACGATGGCGATCCTGATCGTTCAGGCGATCACCTCCCTAGCGGTGATCTGGTACTTCCACGTCAAGAAGGCGGCGCCGGGCAATCTCCTGACCACAGGCATCATCCCGGCCATCGGTGGGCTGGGGATGCTGTACGTCGTCTGGTTGCTAATCGACAACCTCGAGTTCGCCGGCGGTCTCGCGGCGGGTTCTCCGTTCTTCGAGGCCATCCCATGGATCGTCATAGGCACGTTCGTGCTGGGACTCTTGGCGGTCATGCTGCTGAAGTCGACGAACCGGCCCGTCTACGACTCGATCGGGCGGAGCGTGTACGAGGAGGCGCACGAACGCGACTCGGTGAGCGAGGGCCCACGATACTGACGGCTGAAGACCGGCTCCGGTTCGAGCCGGACGCGGACGCGGACCCGGCGTCGCTGACGTACACCTTCGGTGGCGTGGAGCCCCTGGTCAGCGTCCGGCCCGGCACCGTTGTCTCGACCTGGACACTGGACTGCTTCGCCGGGAGGGTGCGCTCGACAGCGGACATGGTGTCGCAGGTGTGCGACCCGCGGTTCATCAACCCGCAGACCGGACCGTTCTACGTCGAGGGCGCGGAGCCGGGTGACACCCTCGCGGTGCACTTTCGCCGCATCACACCGCGTGGGGCGCGTGGCGTCAGCACCACAGTTCCGCTCTTCGGTTCGCTGACCGCGACCCACTTCACCGCGATGCTGCACGAGCCGCTGCCAGAACGTACGTGGATCTACGAGATCGATCGTGACGCCGGGGTCGTCCGGTACGACGCACTGGACTCCCCCTACCAGGTGGACCTCCCCCTGGACCCGATGCACGGCACCGTCGGAGTCGCACCCGCGTTGCGAGAAGTGCGTTCCTCGCTGGCTCCCGGCGACTGGGGTGGGAACATGGACACCCCGGAGATGCGAGCCGGCACGACGTGCTACCTCGGGGTCAATGTCGACGGTGCCCTGTTCAGTCTGGGCGACGGGCATGCCAGGCAAGGCGAAGGCGAGACCTGCGGAGTTGCCGTCGAGTGCGCCATGGACACAGAGTTGGTGATCGAGCTGATCAAGGATGCTCCCCCGACCACTTGGCCCCGCCTTGAGGACGACAGGTACCTCATGACTACCGGCTCGGCCCGCCCGCTGGAGGATGCCTTCCGGATCGCTCATACGGAGCTCGTTGGCTGGGTGCGGGAGCTCACCGACCTGTCGAGAATGGACGCCTACCAGCTGGTGTCCCAGACGGCGCTCACCCCGGTGGCCAACGTGGTGGACACCAGCTACACGGTGGTGGCCAAGATGGCGAAGCGTTACCTCCAAGGCCTCCCAGCGATGAGCGGAGCGCACGAGCGGCTCTGCCGACCCTGACCCGCTGCTCCGACGAGATCCCGTTCGCGAGGCCCTTGCCGAAGAGATGAACGCGGGGTTAACGTGCGACAAACCGCAACCGCTCAGAGGCTGCGCCCGACGGTAGGGGTGGTCATGCGACACCGCTGGATTCTTGGAAACGTCATTGCGGGAGCGGCTCTGGCGGCGGTGGCTGCCACCAGTGTTGCGCCGGCCAACAGCGTCCCCGCCGCAACCGGCGCCAGCGAGCAGACGGCTGGGACAACGCCCACCCGAGTGCTTTACATCGTGCTGGACTCGCTGCGGCCAGAGTTCATTGACGCGTTCGGGATGCACAACGTCAAGGCATTGATGGCCGGCGGCGCCAACTACTCGAACGCCTACCTGGGGCACATGGCGTCCGAAACCGTCGTCAGCCACAACGTGATGACCAGCGGCCAACTGCCCAAGCACATGGGATGGGCAGACGAGTGGTACCGCGACGTCGACGGGGTGCTCGGCGCACCTCGCCAGCAGTACGTCTCGGGGTCGATGAGCCGTGAACAGTTCAACGCGCTGATCGACCACGCCGGATACCCGAAGATCCAGGACTACCTGCACCGGCGCTTCCCGAACAGGATCACGGCAGCCATTGGACAGAAGGCCTACGCGGTCAACAGCTTCGGCGGTCCGAGCACCGACATCGAGGTCACGTTCAGCGGGCGCGACTTCGACTGCGACGGCGACGGCGAGTTCAACTGGCGTGGCCCCATCGGCGACAACAGTGTCAATGTCCCCAGCTACATCGCGCAGCCGGAGTGTGGCCGCTTCTACGTCAACTCCTCGAGCGCTTTCGGCTATGGGACCAAAACCACGTCGCCGGCATGGATTTACCCGCTCGACGGCAACCGCTTCGTACCAGGCCGCAACCCCCGACACCTCGGCGGCGACACCTGGGTGGCAGACGCCGGAATGCAGATCATGGCCAGAGAGAACTGGAGTGGCCTCTTCCTCACCCTGGGTGGCATCGACAAGGTCGCACACATGTGGGGCGGCCTGAACGACCGGTGGCCGTTCCCCGCCGGGGCGCGGGACAAGATGGCGCACCTGCCCTTCGTCGCTCGCAACGCTGACGCCCAGGTGGGCCGGTTGGTCGAGAAGCTGCGCTCGCTCGGCCAGCTCGACGAGACGCTGGTGGTGCTGACAACGGACCACGGCCAGCTGCAGTCCAAGCACTTCTACGGCGAGAACGGACCAGGACGCGGGAACTACAACTGGTACTACGGCTCCGACGAGGATGAGGAGTACCTGGACCCGCAACCGGCGCTTCAGCCGCTCATCGACACCGGCAATGTCGAGACCAGCATGCAGGACTCGGCAATCCGTACCTGGCTGATTGACCGTTCGTGGAACAAGAAACGGCAGGCCGCCGATGTGATGGCGACGCTGCCGGGCGTGATCGCCAGCTATTACCGCACCGGCGGGCACTACACGTTGCGCTGGCGGATCGCAGGCGATCGTCTGTCCGACAGTGAACGCCGCTGGTTCTGGGCGCACGCGAAGGAGATCGTCAACACCGAGGCCGCCAATTATGGCCCCGACGTGATCGGGCTGTTGCACGACAACACGAGCTACGGGGCGGCCGGTGACCACGGCGGCGCCCAGCGCTCGGTCCAGCGGATCCCGATGGTCTTCTACGGCGCTGGGGTCAGGGCGGGCACTCACCCGTCGGCCAGCATACGTGCGGTCGACATCATGCCGACCGTGCTGCGCGAGATGGGCATTCGGGAGACCCACCACACCGACGGGAAGGCGTTCGACATCCCCTGACCGCGGATCGCCCCTCGGCCAGTTGTCAAAAGTGGGGGTTCGTGGCGAGTCAGGCGGTGGCGCGCGGTTGCATGATGCGGTCGAACACAGCTCCGGTCGCCGCTGCCTGGATGAACTTCTCGCCGACGTCGATGACCCAGTCCTGGGCCGACCAGGTCCGCGGCTGGTAGAGCCCGAGCGCGGTGTTGAGCGCCACGTCAGCGCTGTAGACGGCACCGAAGACCGTCAAGACCGCGCGTTGACCGCGCAAACCCGAGCGGGCCGCGACCGCGTATGCACCGCCCCACATCGCCCCGAGGGCGAAGTGTGTCACGTAGTTGAGCTGCGTGCGCTGCCGTGGGCTTCGCGGGTTCACGGGCAGTACCTTCGCGGCGAAGTCAGCAGGTGCGTAGCTGTCGTCACGCCCGGTCAGGGGGATCTCGACCAGCTTCTGGAACACGGTCATCACCGCGGTTCCCGCCAGTCCGGCGGCTACCGCACGACCCGCGGTGACCACGAGAGCCTGTTGGTCAGACACTTGGGTACCACCCCTGTCCGTTCGTCAAGTGGTCCTCTTTTTATTCACACAAGCGGACTCCTTGACGGACCGCTCTGGCCGAACGTACTGCGCAGAGGACGTCCCCGTCCACTTCCGTCGGGGCTGCCGGAAGCCCCACGTCGATTGGCGCGAAGCGGTTGCCGACACGCCGTGATTCGCCACCCAATGCGCCACTCAATGTGAGCCGTCCCGGCGGGCACGAACCGGCTAGTGCTCGCTCGCTCGCTCCGGCAACCTGGATCGCCGGATCGCGACGCGCGACCACACGGCTTGTTGGAAGGCGAGGGTCAGCCACCCCGCCACTGCCATCCCGGAGATGTTGAGCAGCAGCTGCAACGCGCTGCCCCAGATCTCCTCCCCGGCACCGAACGCAATGCCGAGGGCGACGTTCCCGGCAGCCGGCACCGTGGTGACGGAGATGAACACCCCGGACAGCCCGCCGACCTTCGCTGATGTGAGTGATAGAACGCCCGCAGCGGCGGCTATCAGCGCGATGATGAAGGACCACTTGTCAGGGGAATAGATGAAGCCTGTGTCCGGCCTCGACCCGACCACATCCGCGCGCGTGATCCAGCCCAGCCAACGGCCCAGCAGTGTCGCCCCGGTTGCGACGACGATGGCCACAGCAAAGCCGAAGAGCAGCGTCCGGGCCGCCGACCTGAGCAACCCGAACCGGCGCCGGACCAGAGCCAGCCCGAGAGCGGCGATGGCGATGAACTCTGGCCCAAGGACCATCGCACCGATCACCAGGATCTCGGAGTCGACGACAATGGCGATGCTGGCCAGCATGGTGGCCAGTGTCATGAAGCTGAGATAGATCCAGTTCAGCTCCGACCCGTCGTAGGCACGCTGGACGACCTCAGACCAGACCACGGCGTCGGCGCTGCTCCCCGGCGCCTTCCGCTCGGCATCGAACGCCCGGCGTGAGATCCAGCTGTGTACCGGTTCGATGTGGATCGTGCCCTCGCGCTGGACCCCCAGGTCCGACAGGCCATCTATCACCTCGTTCGCGGCCTCCCGCGCGACATCAGCGAAGACGAGGTCACCGATGGGGATGACGGAGGCGCCGCGGACGAGCGCCAGACCGCTCACCGCCGAGTCATCACGGAGCAGGCGCATCACAGCGTCGGTCAACGCTGTCGGCGACGAGATTCGGAGGTGCAGCACGAGCACATCCTGCCCCAGCCACCGCCACGGTCGTCGGCAGCAGCCGGATCACATCGATTGGCGTGAAGCGGTTGGCGACACGCCGTGAGCTCTCGCCCGAACGCGCCACTCGACGAAATACTTCGGGCAACACCGCCGTCGGTGGCGGAAGCGGGCAGTCACAACCACCGCGACTACTTAGTGTCCAACCGCCTATCGACGCGGACTGGATACGGCATCGCCACCACTGTCACCTCCGTGCGGCCGCCCGATCAGGCGCTCAGGCGAGCCTGAGTCTGGTGGTGCCCGAGGCACGACGTCCACCGCAGCTCGTCGGACAGTCAATCGGCATGTTGCACCGAACGACCAGCCAAACATCCCGGTCGGAGCCGGGGCTTACGCTTGGTCGGCTGCCTTCCGCAATGCGTTGATGTCGATCCTCTTCATATCGAGCATCGCCTGCATGGCTCGCTGCGACTTCTCCGGGTCCGGATCGCCGAGCAGCTCAGGCAGAACGGTGGGAATTATCTGCCACGAGAGGCCGTACTTGTCCTTCAGCCAGCCGCAGGGACCCTCCTCTCCACCATCGGTAAGGTTGTTCCAGAACCGGTCGACCTCTTCTTGGGTCTCACAGTGCACTTGAAAAGACACAGACTCGTTGAATCTGAACTCTGAACCGCCGTTCAAGGCAAGGTATTCCTGGCCCTCGAGTTCGAATGACACGGTCATCACCGTGCCCGCAGGTCTCGGGCCGGCGTCACCATAATGAGAAATATCGAGGATCCTTGAGTTCTCGAAGATCGACGTGTAGAACTTGGCGGCTTCTTCGCCTTC
>JACCYJ010000190.1 GCA_013696555.1 Nocardioidaceae bacterium
CCCCGTGATCGGGCGGACACGACGGGACCGTTCTAGCGCGCCAGCTCGTCAAGCAGATCCGTTACCAGCTCGTGACGAGGCGGCAGGCTCTCGGTCCACACCCGCGGCGCGGAGCGGACAGTGGTTCGAGACCAGCTCACCAGCAGTTGACGCAGCGACTCCACCGTGAGCCCGAGATCCGGATGCCGGACGACCAACGCGACGGCGCGGTGCGCGCCGATGCTGGCGAGGGTCTCCCCGCAGGAGAAGACCGTACGCAGACCTTCGGCCACCTCGACAAGGCACAACAACTCTGCGAACCGTTCCGAGAGGTCACCCGTGGGGCCGATCGACGGCGCCGGGTCAACCGGGGGGCCGAGCTCGACCAGGACCAGCACGTGAGTGCGATCCACCCGCTCGTCGTCGCGCTGAGCCGACTGATACAGCTCGTCGAGCCGACTGCGCAGATGCGGGAGGCTGGCCAGGCCCGTCAACGGGTCACTACAGGAGAGCCCGTGCAAGTACTGGAGCGAGACCTCGTTCCACGCCAAGCAAAGGGCCCGGACCACGCGGTAGCCCGGCTGACCTGCTCCGACGGCGAAGTACGTCGCCGCCAAGTCGTCCAGCGCCTGATCAAGGGCGACGCCGTCCGTCGCGACCCGCAGGCCCACCTCGGTGGCACATGCCTCGAGGTTCCCGGAATACAGCAGGGCGTCCGCGAGTGGTTCGAAGCCGGGGGCGAGCCCGTCGTGTCGATGCCCGACGAACGCCGCGTCCACCTCACCGGCGGGCGACTCTCGGCGTCGTACGAGATTGGTCAGTGACACCATCCCGGCCTCCTTATCGCTCATGAGACGGTGCAGGGTGCCTGGAATGACGCGAATCTCCACGCTCTGTGTACTGGCGTGTCGCCCGGATCGGCGTAACATGGTCCCGGTCGTCGAGTACGCAGCCGGCCCCCCGCCCAATCAAGCGTCTTTTGGTATCCATGACTGACATGAGCACAGCCCTCGTCGGGCCAAGCGACGCTGAGTTGATCGCGCGCGTCCGCGGCGGTGACACCGAGTCGTACGGACTCCTGTTCGAACGCCACCGGCGCGCCACGCTTCGCCTGGCTCGCAACCTCACGAACAGCTCCGAAGCCGACGATCTGGTGGCCGAGGCATTTGCCAAGCTCCTGCCGATCCTGCGATCAGGCGGCGGGCCGGACGTGGCTTTTCGCGCTTACGTGCTGACAGCGGTACGACATCTCCACGTGGACAAGCTCCGGTCCGGAAGTCGCCTGCATAGCACCGACAACATGGAAGCGTTTGACCCCGGAGTTCCGTTCACCGACACCGTGGTGGAGGACTTTGAACGAGGCGCTGCCGCTCGAGCCTTTGCGTCACTGCCCGAACGGTGGCAGCTGGTGCTGTGGCACTGCGAGGTCGAGTGCAACAAGCCTGCCGATGTGGCGCCGCTCCTCGGAATGACCCCCAACAGCGTGGCGGCGCTGGCGTACCGGGCTCGAGAAGGACTTCGCAAGGCTTACCTGCGCAACCACCTCGCCGAGACGGGCGACTCCGGCTGCCGCTGGACGACCGAGCGGCTCAGCGGTCACATCCGAGGCGGGCTGTCGCGGCGAGACAGTGCCAAGGTCGACCAGCATGTCGAGAACTGCCGCAGGTGTGCCGGCGTGTATCTGGAGCTGGCCGAAGTCAACTCCAACCTGCGGGGACTTCTCGGTCCTTGGCTGCTCGGCGCCGCGGCCACCGGATACTTTGCGGCCTGCGGAAAGGGCGCGGTCGCCTCCGGAGTCGGAGCGACCGGACTCGGAGTGCTGGGCACGAGCATTCCGGTCGGCGTCGCCGCAGCCACGGTGACGATCAGCGCCGTCGCGGGTGTCGGCGTCTACATGCAGCGGCCAGCGGAAGTCACCTACCGGGCCGATCCAGCGAACTCCACTCGACTCCAGCCCGGCGTACCAACCGATGCACTGCAGGGTCTGCCCCCCGACGCCCCGTACGTGATGAATTCGGCCGCACCCCTGGTGGTGCAGACTGTGGGGCGGATGCGCCCGGTGGGCGGCGCTATCGGGGACACCCAGCGCACCACCGAGACGGCCGATGGCGAGACACCGGCCGGTGACCCCACCCTGGACCCGAGCGCCCCGGCGCCGACCGACCCGACCGACCCCACATCCACGGACCCGACCGACCCCACAACCACGGACCCGACCGACCCCACAACCACGCACCCGGTCGCGACCGACCC
>JACCYJ010000202.1 GCA_013696555.1 Nocardioidaceae bacterium
CAGGTGACATGCAGCAGCTCGTCGTACGTCGTGGGGAACACCGCGTGCGGATGACCGGCGGCCGCCCACACGGTGCCGTGCCGGGCGAGCTCGGTGTCGACGAAGGTACGCAGCGGCGTCGGGTGTCCGACGGGGGAGACTCCACCGATGGTCTGGCCGGTGTGCGCGCGGACGAAGTCGGGGGCGGCCCGGCGCAGCGTGGCCAGGTCGTGGTCTGCAGCGACCTTGGCGGTGTCGACGCGATGTGAGCCCGAGGTCAGGATGAGCAACGGCTCGCCTCCGGCGTCGAAGATCAGGCTGTTGGCGATGGCGCCCACCTCGCACCCGAGAGCGGTTGCCGCTTGCTCCGCGGTCCGAGCGGAGTCCGGAAGCATCCGTACCTCGCCGTGAGCACCCCGCTCGCGCAGCGCTTCGGCGACGTGGCGGACCTGCGGGTGTTCGGGGGCCACGCGCCGACTTTCCCACAGATCTGCCATCGCGATTGACGGTTTGTCAGTGGCGATGTTTACTGTGAAGGCGCTCGAACAAATGTTCGACGCAGCCGGGAAGGTGTTTGCGGCACCATCCTCGGCCTAGCGGACTCCGCTTCGGTGGCGTGACCTCGACCCCCACGCCATCGAAGCGGCCCCCGTGAGGAGGTGAGGAGAATGCGGCGGTACGACGACCCCATCGAGGTGGTGCGCGGACACGTTGCCGGTCTCGAGGCGCCAGCGCAGTTCGTGTGGCGAGAGCAGCTGTGGCGGGTGTGCGCCGTGGTGTCTACCTGGGTGGAGACCGGGGCGTGGTGGGAGCACCGAGACGTCGCCAGCCTCCTCGGCGTCGGCGGCGAGGGCGGAGGGAAGTCCGGTGCGGTCTCGCTCGCCTCACTGCTGGCCGAGAAGGAGATATGGCGCGTCGAGGCCGGTCGCGGACGCCTCGGGACCCGGGCGGTCGTTGACCTGTGCTTCGACTGGTCGAGCGGGATATGGCGGTTGGTCCGGTGCCTGGACTGAGCGCTCCACACGATGCCGCGTGCGGCTACCTCGCCCGTGCCGAGTCGGCGTTGGCCGAGGCGGCGGGAGCGGTCGAGCACACCTCCCGCTACGCCAGCGCACACATGGCGGCGCTGCGTGCCGCGGCCGCCGTGCTGGCCGTGCGCGGGCGGCCCCACAGCCGCCGAGGGCAGCGCAACGCCTGGGTGCTTCTTGGCGCGGTGGCACCGGAGCTGGCGGAGTGGGCGGCGTACTTTGCCGCCGGGTCGGCCAAACGCTCGGCCGCCGAGGCCGGTCGGTCCCGGGCGGTGACCATCCGGGAGGCCGACGACCTGCTCCGGGACGCGACGCAGTTTGTCGGGGTCGTCGAGCGATGTCTGGAGCACGCGCCGTGAGCGACCCGTTCGTCCACCTCCACGTGGCGTCGGGATACTCCTTGCGCTACGGCGCTTCCCATCCCCACGTCCTCGTAGAGCGTGCTGTCGACCAGGGTATGGACACCTTGGCGCTGACCGATCGCGACGGTGTCTACGGCGCCGTCCGGTTCGCCAAGGCGTGCCTGCGGGCGGGCGTCCGCCCGCTCCTCGGCGTCGACCTGGCGGTTGAGCCCTCCGGGCTGGTGCCGAACATTCCTATGTTCACCGGCCGGCCGGCGGCTGCCGCCGACTCCCACCGGGCCAGCCCCGTCCGCGGTGGCGCCCATCGCGATCCCGCCCTGCCTCGGGTCACCCTGCTCGCCGGTGGGCGAGCCGGGTGGGCGGCGCTGTGCCGGTTGATCTCGGCCACGCACCTGCGCGGTGAGCGGGGGGTCCCGGTGTCCACCCCCGAGCTGATCGCCGAGCACATCGACGGCCGCGACGTGCTGGTCATGCTCGGGCCTGGGTCGGAGGTTGGCCGCGCGGCCACGGCGCGCCGGGACGACGTGGCGAGCACCGTGCTTCGGCACTGGCGGGAGGTGGTGGCGCCCGCCAACCTGTTGGTCGAGCTGGTGTCCCACCGGCTCGCCGGTTCCGGTCCGGGCAGCAGCGTCCATGCCGCCCGGATGGCCGCTCTGGCTGCGCGAAGCGGCCTCGACGTCGTGTTGAGCAACGCGGTCCGCCATGCCGGTCCCGAGGACGCACCGACCGTCGACGTGCTCGACTCGGTGCGACGCCTGGTCCCGTTGGACCCTCGCCACCTCGACCGGGGCAACGCCGAGGGCTACCTGAAGTCCGGCAAGCAGATGGCCGAGGTCGCCGAGGAGATCTGCCGCTATGCCGGGTTCGCCGGGCGCGAACCGGCCCGGTTGCTGGCCCGTACCCGCACCGTCGCCGAGCGGTTGGCGTTGGATCCGCGCGCCGATCTGGGGTTGGGTGAGATCCACCTGCCGGAGTTCTCGGTGAGCTCGGCCAAATCCGGCGATGCCGGCACCGTCGACGCTGTGTTGCAGGAGCGCTGTGCTGCCGGCATCACCCGCCGCTTCGGCAGCGCCGTGAGCGACCGGGTGCACGCGCGGCTCGAGCATGAGCTGGGAATCATCGGCGGTCTGGGCTTCGCCTCCTACTTCCTCACCGTGGCCGACGTGTGCGACCTGATCCGGGACATGGGCGTACGCGTCGCCGCCCGCGGCTCGGGGGCCGGCAGCCTGGTCAATTACGCCCTCGGCGTGTCCGGCGTCGACCCGATCCGCCACGACCTGCTGATGGAGCGCTTCCTCTCCCCGCGGCGGCTTGCCCTGCCCGACATCGACATTGACGTGGAGTCGGCCCGGCGGACCGAGGTCTACCAGCGCATCCTCGAGCGCTACGGCGGGGAGCGCTGTGCCTGCGTCGCGATGATGGACACCTATCGGGTACGGCACGCGATCCGCGATGTGGGTGCCGCCCTGGGGATGCCGATCGGCGAGATCGACACGATCGCCAAGGCGTTCCCGCACATCCGGGCCCGCGACGCCCGCAACGCGTTGCGCGAGCTGCCGGAGCTGCGGGCATCGGGTCTGGGTGAGCAACGGCTGGCGGTGCTGTTCGAGCTCGTCGAGCGGCTCGACGGGCTGCCTCGCCACATCGCTCTCCATCCCTGCGGGGTGTTGTTGTCCGACGCGACCCTCCTCGACCGCACCCCCGTCGAGGCCAGCTTCGCCGGGTTCCCGATGAGCCAGTTCGACAAGGACGATGTCGAAGACCTCGGACTGCTCAAGCTCGACGTCCTCGGCATCCGGATGCAGTCGGCGATGGCGCACGCCGTCACCGAGATCTCTCGCGTCGAGGGCGTCGACATCGACCTCGACGACCCGTCCGACGTCCCGCTCGACGATCCCGCGACGTACTCCTTGATCGCGCAGGCCAAGACGCTCGGATGCTTCCAGATCGAGTCACCGGGCCAGCGCGAGCTGGTTGGCAAGTTCGGCCCCGAGACGTTCGACGACATCATCACCGACATCTCGCTGTTTCGGCCCGGCCCGGTCAAGAGCGACATGGTGACCCCGTTCCTGTCCGCCCGGCAGGGCTGGGCCGACCCCCAGTACCTGCATCCGGACCTGGAGTACACGCTGCGCCAGACCTGCGGTGTCGTCGTCTTCCACGAGCAGGTGCTCGAGATCATCAAGACCCTCACCGGCTGCACGCTTGCCGAGGCCGACGAGGCCCGTCGGGCGCTCGGCGACCGCGAGGGCAAGGTCGAGACCAAGGTCTGGTTCCACCCCTCGGCGCTCGGCCGGGGCTATCCCGAGCCAATCGTCGACCGGGTGTGGGAGGTCCTCGAGGCGTTCGCGTCGTTCGGCTTCTGCAAGGCGCACGCAGCTGCCTTCGCGCTGCCCACGTACCAGTCGGCGTGGCTCAAGGCGCACCACACCGCGGCGTTCTTGGCGGGGGTGCTTACCCACGACCCGGGCATGTACCCCAAGCGGCTGATCCTCGACGATGCGCGACAGTTCGGGATCGCGGTGCTCTCCCTCGACGTCAACTCCTCCGGTGAGACCTACCGGGTCGAGCGAGTCGGCAGCCACGACGAACCACCTCCTCAGGTCTTCCAGCAGGATCCGCGGGCTCAGCCCCCGAAGGGATTGCCCGACGGTCGGTCGTACGGCATCCGGCTCTCCCTTGCCGAGGTCAAGGGCATCAATGATGCGGAGGTCGCGCGGATCATCGCGGGGCGGCCGTTTCACTCGATGACCGACTTCTGGCATCGCGCCCGGGTGTCCCGCCCGGTCGTCGAGCGGCTGGTGCTGGCAGGGGGGTTCGACTCGATGTACGGCATCGGGTCCAGCGTGCCGGTGCGGCGCCGGGGCAAGGTCACCCGGCGCGACCTGCTGTTGCAGGTGCTCGAGCTCGACCGCTGGAACCGAGTCACCGACCGAGCCCTCCGAGCGCGGGGGGTTGCCCGGTCGAAAACACCCTCAGCCGCTCGAGCCGAGCCGGTGCAGCTGGCCTTGGATCTCGGCGACTCACCGGGAGACACCGAGCTGTCCGGTCTGCCGGAGATGACCAGCGCCGAACGAGTCCGCGCCGAGCTCGACGTCCTCGGTCTCGACGTCAGCCGGCATGTCGTCGACTTCTATGTTCCCCTGCTCGAAGCATTGGACGTGACCCGGTCCGCCTCGCTGCTGCAGCGCCGCAGCCGCAGCACCTTGCTGGTCGCGGGAGTGAAGGTCGCCACCCAGACACCTCCGGTGCGTTCGGGACGGCGGGTGGTGTTCTTGACCCTCGATGACGGGACCGGCCCGATCGATGCCACCTTCTTCGAGGACGCCCAAGGTCCCTACGCCGCAACGGTCTTCCACTCCTGGCTGCTGTTGGTGCGAGGCGAGTTGCGGCGCACGGGTCCGCGGGGGGTGTCGTTGCGTGCCACCGGCTGCTGGGAGCTGTCGCTGGTGCACTCCCTGTGGCAGGAGCAGGGCATCGACGCTGTCCATGCCTTCCTGGCCCAGGTCCCGGAGGGATTCGGCGAGATCGACGAGCAGGCACTGCACGGTGCGGCCGAGAGCCGATCCAGCCGGCCGGTGGTCACTCGCCCCGACAGCTACGCCTCCGACGTGGCCGAGCAGGAGTTCTCCGCCGGCGGCATGGGAAGGCGGCGGGTGCTGGTGCATACCAGTGGGTTCAAGCAGTCCCCGTACGCAGACATCAAGCCGGCCGGGGGAGACGTCAAGAGGGCACCGCGCAAGCTGTGGCACAGCAGCCCGGGGAGCTCGGGCCGATGAGCGCGGGCCCGATGAGCACGGCCACGATCCTGCACGTCGATATGGATGCGTTCTACGCCTCGGTGGTGGTGCGCGACCGACCAGAGCTCCAGGGCACTGCGGTGATCGTGGGTGGTGGGCACCGGGGTGTCGTGCTGTCGGCGAGCTACCAGGCGCGCAAGTTCGGCGTGCACTCGGCGATGCCCATGATGCGGGCACGGCGACTGTGCCCGCACGCCACCGTGATCGCCCCTGACTTCTCGCAGTTTGGCGCGGTGTCGGCGGCGGTGATGGAAACCTTCCGTGGCATCACCCCGCGAGTGGAGGTGATGTCGCTCGACGAGGCGTTCCTCGACGTGGCAGGCGCTTGGCGCCGATTGGGCTCACCGGTCACGATCGCCGAGCAGTTGCGTGCCCGCATCGCCGATGAGCAAGGCATCACCTGCTCGGTCGGCATTGCCGCGACGACACATGTGGCCAAGCTAGCCTCCCGCCGCGCCAAGCCGGACGGCGTGATCGTCGTACCCCCGGATCAGGTGACCTCATTCCTGCATCCACTCGACCTCGAGGAGCTGTGGGGGGTGGGCGACAAGACAGCGGCGTCGTTGCACCGGTTCGGGCTGCGCACGATCGGCGACATCGCGCATACCCCGACGACGATCCTGTGCCGGGCGCTGGGTGCAGCGCTCGGTGCCTCGCTCCACGATCTGGCGTGGGGTGGTGGACGGGCCACGGTGGTGACCCGCCGCGGTCCGGAGGAGCCTGACCGCAGCATCGGCTCGGACGAGACATTCTCGCGCGACACCGACGACCCCACGGTGGTGAGACGCGAGCTGCTCCGGTTGTCCACCAAGGTGGCCGGCCGGCTGCGTGCCGCGCGTGTCGTGGGCCGCACGGTGGTACTCAAGGTCCGGTTCGCCGACTTCACCACGATCACCCGCTCCCGCACGCTGCGGGACCCGACCGACATCGCGGTCGAGATCCACGGCACCGCCGCCGAGTTGTTCGGCGCTTTGGGCCTGCAACGTGCCCGCATCCGGCTGGTGGGTGTGCGCGTCGAGGGCCTGCGCCCCACCGAGTCGGCTCACCGCCAGCTCATGCTCGGAGCCCGGGCCTGCGGCTGGTCTGAGGCCGAACGCGCGGTCGATGTGGCCCTGCGCCGCTTCGGGACGACCGCCGTCCGACCAGCGAGCCTGCTCGCGCCCGAGCGTTAGGGTGATGCGTGCGGAACACCAAGCCGCGAGTCGTCGCTGCGGGCGTCGTGGTGCTGGCGTTAGCGGCGTGTGGTGGGGCAGGCGGCGAGGAAGACACG
>JACCYJ010000203.1 GCA_013696555.1 Nocardioidaceae bacterium
GCGAACGTCCGAGGGGTTGTCTGCCGGCGATCACCGTGCAGGTGGCGATGGCTTGCTCGCGAGCGGAGACGACGCGGTCCTGCGACGGGTGCGGATCACTGCACACACCGCGACGGCAGCCCAAGCCGGGACAACGATCGTTCTGCCCGACCTGCCGGGACGCCGGTGTCCCAGTGAAGATCGCGAACCGGGACAGGCGGGCGCGTGAACGGGCGCAGCGCACAGTCGCAAAGGAAGGTTGAGCCGATGAACGGACGCGTCAGGGACGGGGTCGTGAAGCGGGGCAGCAGATGGTCGTACGTCATCAGAGTTGTCGACCCAGCAACCGGGCGCAGTCGCCCCAAGTGGGTCGGCGGATTCTCAAGTGAGGCAGCAGCAAAGGCAGCGCGCGACGACGCTCGCGTAACGGCACGCCGGGGTGAGTACGTCGACAAGGACGGCGTCACCGTCCGTGGGTATCTCCTTGAGTGGCTCGAAACGCACGCGGGGTCCGTCAAGCCGAAGACGCTCGCGGGGTACCGCTACAACCTGGAACACTGGGTCATCCCGCACATCGGTGGACAGCGGTTGCAAGGTCTGCGCCCAGCCGCCATCTCGAAGCTCTACCGCGACCTTGCAGCCAGCGGTGGACGCGGTGGACGTCCCCTGTCGGCTCGGTCCGTCGAAGCCATCCACCGCACCCTCCGCAAGGCATTGAACGATGCCGTGCACGTGGAACGGCTCATCACATCGAACCCCGCCGAGCGAGCCAAGCGCCCTCGCGCGGCACGCCGTGAGGTTGTGAGGGTCTGGAACGTCGAGCAGTTGGGCACGTTCCTGGCAACGGCGCAGACGCACCGGCTCTACGCCTTCTACCGACTCGCTGCCTACACCGGGGCGCGACGTGGCGAGTTGCTATACCTGCGTTGGTCGGACCTGGCAATGGATGAGTGCGAGGTGACCATCACCGGCTCGGCGGCAGTCGTCGAAGGGCAACGCATCGAGGGCACCACAAAGGGAGACCGCAGCCGCGTCGTCTCGGTTGATGCCGGCACGGTTGCAATTCTGCGAGAACATCGGGCACGGCAGGTAGCCGAGCGGCTCAAAGCGGGGTCACTGTGGACAGACACCGGCGGTCACGTCTTCGTTACCGAGACCGGCAAGCCGCTAAGTCCTGACACCGCGAGCCAGCTGATGCCCAAGCTGGTCTCGACCGCTGGCGTCCCGCACGCTCGTCTTCACGACCTGAGGCACTTGCACGCGACCACACTGCTGCTGGCCGGGGTTCCGGTTCACGTCGTCGCTGCTCGTCTCGGGCACGCTGACGCCAGCGTCACGCTTCGGGTTTACGCTCACGTCCTGCGCCAAGACACCGTCGACATCGGGAACGTCTTCGCCACCGCCGTGAGCGCTTGTTAGCAAAGGTGTTAGCAAATCGGTGTGTCGAAACGGTGACGCGGCGTGATTCGGGGCGCTGACCTGCACAAGCTGTGGCGCGCTCGGAGGGATTCGAACCCCCAACCTTCTGATCCGTAGTCAGATGCTCTATCCGTTGAGCTACGAGCGCGTGTCCGCGGACCGCCGAAGTCTAGCCCGTCGGCCACCACCAGTATTTCGTCCTGGGCATGGCGTGAGGGGACCAGACTCGAGATGAACCGAGCAACCGACCATCGCATGGCCATCATCGGTGTCCTTGCCGCATCGATGGCTTGGGGAGTCTTCTGGGGTGGCTGGGCTGCGTTGCTTCCGCTGGTCAGCAAGAGCAATCGATCGACGACGCCGAGCTCGGCCTGGCGCTCCTCGTCATCCCGGTTGGCGCGCTGCTGGCGATGGGCATCGCTCGTCGGGCGCCCGATGCGGCGCAGTTCAAGCTCCTGCGAGTGTCACTTGGTGGGTTCGCGGTCGGCATCCTCGGGCTCCCCGCGACCAGCCCGGCCGTGATCGGCCTCTCCGCAGCCGCAATCGGCCTACCCTCAGCGTTGCAGCTGGTGTCGCTGTGCGGCGTACTTATCGTTGTCACGGGGTTGTCGGGTGGGTGCTCGTTGCCAACAAGTTCTAGATCCGTGAGGTCGCAGAGGTGAGCGAGATGGGTACGTCGCCGCCGGACACCGGTCTGGTCGCCCTCCTCGGGCTCCGGTTCGAACACATCAGTGCCGATCAGGTTGTGATCAGCTGGACGGTGGACGAGCGGCACCTGCAGCCGCAGGGGATCGTGCATGGTGGTGTCTACTGCGCGGTGAACGAGACCGCCGCGAGCGTCGCCGGCTCGGTGTGGTTCGGCGGCCGCGGCCGGGTCGTTGGCGTCGCCAACACGACCGACTTCATCCGGCAAGCCGAGCCGGGCGCGACGTTGACCGCAACAGCGTCACCCGTACACCGCGGTCGGCTGCAACAGCTGTGGAGCATCGAGACGTACGACGCCGCTGACCGAATGGTCGCCCGCGGTCAGGTGCGGCTGCAGAACCTTCCCGTGGAGTAGGCGAAGTGGTCGGCCCAGGCCGCGCTCAGGGATCAGTTCGACGGGCGGCCGTGGACCGCCGAGCATGGTCGTCGACGGGGGAGTCAAGCGAGCCAGCGCCGGCGTGGACGTCGGTAGGCGCGCTCTCTGTGGCAGCGAGCGCCTCAGCGTCGGCTTGGCGGGCCTGGACACCCGACAACGAGCGCAACGGCACGTTCGGCAGGAACGCGACGGCGACGAGCCCGATCATGATGACGCCGGCCGCAACCAAGAAGATTAGATCCATCGACTCCGAGAACCCGACCTTGAGGGGGTAGGCCAACGTCGGGTCCATGGTTTCGATGAACGAGGTGTCGTTCAGGTTCGTCGAGCCACCGCGGAGCAGTTTGACGTCACCGGGGTTGGCGGCGACAGCCGACTGGAACTCAGCCGTACGGCTGGCGTCGTCGACGGCCGAGGCGATGTTGGCGGTGACAGTGCTGAACAACACCGACAAGAACACCGCCGCACCGAGAGTCCCACCCATCTGCCGGAAGAACGTGACCGACGACGTCGCCACGCCCATCTCGGTCGGGCTCACCGCATTCTGTACGGCCAGGATCACCGGTTGCATGTTGCAGCCGAGGCCTACGCCGAAGAAGGTCATGGCGATCATCGTCTGCCAGAGCGGCGTGTCGGCACCGACGGTGTGGAAGAGGTAGAGCCCGAGAACCATGAGTGCGGCACCGGCCAACGGGAACCTGCGGTAGTGACCGGTACGGGCAATGACCTGACCGGAGCCCAGCGCTCCGATCAGGATGCCCAACATCAGAGGCAGAGTCTGGAGTCCCGCCTCTGTGGGGCTCGAGCCCTTCACGATCTGGAGGTACAACGGGAGTATCACGATCGCGCCGAACATGCCCGACCCGATGATGAAGCTTCCGAAGCTGGCGACCGCGAACGACCGATTGCCGAACATGCGCAGCGGCAGCAGCGCCTCATCCCGGTACGCCCGCTCGGCAAGCAGGAACCCCACCAAACCGAGCGCGCCGATCAGGTAGCAGGCGACGGCTCGATCGGACTGCCACCCCCATTGCCGACCCTGCTCCGCGATGGTGAGCACGGGGACCAGCGCCACAACGAGGGCCACGGCGCCTGGCCAGTCGATGCGGTGGTCCTGCCGCCGGTGGGGGAGGCGGAGCACGCGGCCGACGACAAGGAAGGCGGCGATGCCGATCGGGACGTTGAGGTAGAAGATCCACCGCCAGCCGTGGACACCCAGGATCGAGTCGGTCCCGGCGAGGAACCCACCGACGAGGGGTCCGACAACACTCGACGTCGCCCACACGCCGAGAAAGAGTCCCTGGTAGCGCGCCCGTTGGCGCGGCGGCACGATGTCACCCAGGATCGCCAGCGCCAGCGACATCAGTCCGCCGGCGCCTAACCCCTGCAACGCGCGGAAGGCGGCCAACTCGTACATCGAGCCCGCCATGCCACACAACATCGAGCCGACCAGGAAGATCGTGATGGCGGCAAGGTAGAACGGCCGCCGCCCGTAGATGTCGGACAGCTTGCCGTAGAGCGGCGTCGAGATCGTGGCCGTGATGAGGAAAGCGGTGGTGGCCCACGCCTGGAGCTCGAAGCCCTGCAGGTCGTCGGCGATGGTTCGGATAGCGGTGCTCACCACCGTCTGGTCCAGGGCGGCCAGCGCCATGCCGAGCATCAGTCCGGACAGGATCGTGAGGATCTGGCGGTGGGTGAAGCCCCCCTCCGCGTCCGGTGCCAGCGACGAGGTGGGGGTCGCGGCTTGATTGGTCATGCATCGGCTCCCACGGTGCTCGGTTCGGCGCTGCGCTCGACGCGCTGCTCGATGTCGTCCACGAAGCGGGTGAGCAAAGCCAGGAAAACGTCCACCGTTTGAGGCTCCCAGCCGGAAACGACCTGCTCGAAGAACTCGCGCCGGCGCTGCTTGATGTACGCCACGTGCTTGGCTCCTGCCGTGGTCAGCGCCATCAGCGAAGCACGTCCGTCCTGAGGATCCGCCTGGCGGTGCACCAACCCCTCGCGCACCAGCTCGGCAGCTTGCCGGCTCACCGTAGAGGCGTCGACATGGCAGGTGGTGGCCAAGTCGGCGATGCGCAACGGGCCGACCCGGTCGATCACCAGCAGGAGCACGTTGGCTGAGCGGTCGTAGCTACCGCCTGGAGTGCTGCCCTTCAGCCGGTGCAGCAGCCTGCTCATGCGGGAAACCTGGACGAGCAGGGGCTCGACGTCGTACGCGGATGCAGGCATGGGTCCCTCCTAAATGTGCACTTTGCAATTACTTGTAAGATACACGCAACTCGTGGAAGGTCGCAACCTCACCAGCAAGTGCCCGCGGATGGGCCAGGATGGCGACATGTCCGAGACCGATGCCACGGCGACCTCGGCTCACCTGCGCAGCTCGAACGCCGGCGAGTGGGCACGAGCGCGATCACACCCGCTGATCGTGCGGACCGCCGACGACTCGATCAGCGCCTCGGTGTTCGAGGGATGGGTCAGCATCAACACCCACTTCCTGCGTACGTACCGCCGGTTTCTGATGGTGATGGGCACCCTGGCTCCGGATCCCCGGGGCAGCAGGCTGATGTTCCAGGGTGTGCAGGACATGGACGAGGAAATCCGCCAGGCCGAAGACTTCGCGGCTCAGCGGGGGATCAACCTCGACGCGCCCCCCAGCGCCCGGTCGATGGACTACAGCTCCTACTGCATGGCCTCGGTCGGGCAGGGCTGGGTGCGCGGACTCGTGGTCGCGTTCGGCGTTGAGGCGCTGTACTACGACGCATGGGCATCGGCGCGCGCATCGGCGGACGAGACCGGACGGTTTTGGGACTACATCGATTTGTGGGGTAGCAGCTACAAGGCGGACTTCGTCGCGGCTCTGACCGTGCTGGTCGACAGGGTTGAGCTGACCCCCGAGTTGGAGCGGATCTTTCGCAGCACCATTCGGCTGGAGCTGTCCAGCTGGGACGAGGCGTGCGGGCTGGCGCCGGCGATCGCGGAATGATCCGGTGAATTCTTCAGCTGGTGTCTCGGAGACCTTCGATGCCGCCGCCTGGCGACCGGTCCACGGCTTCGAGGACCTCACCGATGTCACCTATCACCGCGCGGTGGCGCAGGGGACCGTGCGCATCGCCTTCAACCGCCCGGAGGTCCGCAACGCGTTCCGTCCGCACACCGTCGACGAGCTGCTGCGGACCCTCGAACACGCTCGCTCGTCATCGGACGTCGGGTGTGTGCTGGTGACCGGTAATGGACCGTCGAGCAAGGACGGGGGGTGGGCGTTCTGCGCCGGCGGCGATCAGCGCATCCGCGGCAGTGCCGGGTACGAGTATGTCGATGCAACCGACGCGGCAGACACCGACAAGGCAAGGCTGGCGCGGCTGCACATCCTCGACTGCCAGCGGCTCATCCGGTTCATGCCCAAAGTGGTCATCGCCGTGGTGCCGGGTTGGGCTGCTGGTGGCGGCCACTCCCTGCATGTCGTGTGCGACCTGTCACTGGCCTCACGGGAGCATGCTCGCTTCAAGCAGACCGACGCCGACGTCGCCAGCTTCGACGGGGGTTTCGGATCGGCGTACCTGGCCCGACAGGTGGGCCAGAAGGTGGCGCGGGAGATCTTCTTCCTGGGTCGCACGTACGACGCTGACGACGCCCACCGGATGGGGATGGTCAACGCCGTCGTACCCCACGCCGAGCTCGAAGGCGTCGCACTCGAGTGGGCGGGCGAGATCAACGCCAAGAGCCCGACCGCCCAGCGCATGCTGAAGTACGCGTTCAACCTCCTCGACGACGGGCTGGTCGGTCAGCAGCTGTTCGCCGGTGAGTCGACCCGGTTGGCGTACATGACCAACGAGGCCGCCGAGGGGCGCGACGCCTTTCTCGAACGTCGGCCACCCGACTGGTCGGCCTTCCCGCACTATTACTGATCGCCGAGCTTTGGGGAACACGGCGCGTCGGAAGTGGCCAGGTCACCGGGGGCTGGCCCACCGGGTGCCTTACCGTTGGCTCCCGTGAAGATCGCGGTGGTGAAGGAAACCCTCCAGGATGAGGCGCGGGTGGCCCTCATCCCCGCGCTCGTCGCGAAGCTCGTCGCCGAGGGGCACGAGGTGGCCGTCGAGTCCGGGGCGGGCGACGCGGCACAGTTCGCCGACGAGGCATACGCCGAAGCCGGAGCGACTATCACCGCTGACGGGCTACGCCAGGCCGACCTGACCGTGTCCGTGCAGCCATTGGTTACTGACCAGATTTGGGCGTTGCAAAGCGGCTCGGCGACCATCTCGTTCCTGCCCCCGGCTCAGAGTCTGGAGCGGGTATCGAACCTTCGTGACTGCGGGATCACCGCATTCTCCCTGGAGCTGGTCCCCCGCATCTCCCGCGCCCAGTCGATGGACGCGCTGTCGTCGCAGTCCCTCGTCGCGGGCTACCGGTGCGGGATTGTCGCCGCCGGATTACTGCGGCGCTTCCTGCCCCTGAACATGACCGCGGCGGGCACCGTGCCGCCCGCCGAGGTCGTCGTGCTCGGAGCAGGTGTCGCCGGGTTGCAGGCAATCGCGACCACGAGGCGGCTGGGGGCGGTGGTCAAGGCGTACGACGTGCGAGCGGCGGCTGCCGAGGAGATCCGATCCATGGGCGCGCAGGCGATCACCCTCGAGCTGGAGTCGCTGGAAGGGTCGGGTGGCTATGCACGGGAGATGACCGAGGATCGCGCGGACCGACAACGTGAGCTGCTCGCTCCGTTCATCGCAGCCGCCGACGCCCTGATCACCACCGCGGCGGTTCCGGGTCGTACCGCGCCGCTGCTCGTCACCGCCGCCATGGTCGAGCAGATGAAGCCAGGGTCGGTGGTAGTCGACTTGGCCGCCGAAACCGGTGGCAACGTGGAAGGATCCGTGCCGGGAAAGGTCGTCGCGATCGGCGGCGCCAAGGTCTGGGGAGCGGCTAACGTTCCCAGTCAGATGCCGCAGCCGGCCAGTCGGTTGCTGGCGCAGAACATCGTCAACCTGATCGCGCTGATGACCGACGGGACCGCCCTCTCCCCGGACTTCGACGACGAAATCGTGGCCGGCTGCTGCGTGACCCATGGGGGCGAAGTACGCCACCAGCCGACACAGGAGCTGCTTGGCAGCAGCGCTGCAAAGGAGACGTCGCCATGAACGAGTCCATCGTATGGTTGACGATCTTCGTGTTGAGCATCTTCGTCGGCGTCGAGGTGATCGCGAAGGTGTCATCGACGCTGCACACCCCGCTGATGTCTGGCGCCAACGCCATTCACGGGATCATCCTGGTCGGCGCCATCCTGGTCACCGGTGCGGCCGATTCGACGGTCACCCTGGTCGTCGGGCTCGCGGCGGTGGTCTTGGCCACGATCAACCTGGTGGGGGGCTTCGTGGTGACCGACCGGATGCTGCAGATGTTCGGTGGTGCCCGGCGACCGGAGGTCACGCGTCGCGAGGACTCCGCATGATCCCAACCTGGGTCGCGCTCGCGTACTTGGCGGCGGCGATCTGTTTCATCCTTGCGCTGAAGGGCCTGTCGTCACCGCGCACGGCGAGACGCGGCAATCTCATCGGTGTCGTCGGGGCCGCGGTCGCGCTTGTCGTGGTGTTCTTCGAGGGCGATCTCGACCACCTCGTCCCCATCCTGGTTGCGATCGGCGTCGGTACCGTCGCCGGGGTCGTCGCCGCCCGGCAAGTCCAGATGACGCAGATGCCGCAGTTGGTGGCGCTGTTCAACGGTGTCGGGGGTGGCGCGGCAGCCCTAGTGGCGATGCTGGAGCTGCACGAGCTGGCACCATTGGGTGATCGCGCGGAAGGTTTTGCCCTGGCGGCGACCGCCTTCACGATCGTGATCGGGTCGATCAGCTTCTCCGGCTCTCTGGTGACGTTCGCCAAGCTGCAGGAGCTGATCACGACGCGTCCGGTGATCTT
Source organism: Nocardioidaceae bacterium (assembly GCA_013696555.1). GTDB lineage: Bacteria > Actinomycetota > Actinomycetes > Propionibacteriales > Nocardioidaceae > JACCYJ01. Next base: position 8,386 of record JACCYJ010000203.1, read on the forward strand.
CCGGGGGCTGCCGATTGCCTTCGGTGGGTCCCTTCTCGTGGCTGTCGCGCTCGCCGTGCTGGTTGTTGTGGAACCCGCTATCGGGTGGGGCATCCTGCTTGCGTTGCTGGGACTGGCCATCGGCGTGCTGCTGGTGCTGCCGGTCGGCGGTGCTGACGTACCGATCGTCATCTCGTTGCTCAACGCGTTCACCGGCTTGAGCGTCGCAGCGGGAGGATACGTCCTCGACAACACGCTCCTGCTCGTCGCGGGCACCCTCGTTGGTGCATCCGGCACGTTCCTGACCAAGCTGATGGCAACGGCGATGGGACGCTCGCTGCTGAACACCCTCTTCGGGGCGCTGAAGGGCGGGTCGACTCTCGGCGCCAGCGTGATGAGTGACCGGCCCGTCCGGTCGGCCGGTCCGCAGGACGTCGCCATCCTGCTGGGGTACGCGCAGCGGGTCATCATCGTTCCGGGCTATGGGCTCGCCGTTGCCCAGGCACAGCACACGTTGCGTGAACTGGTCGACTTGCTCAGCTCCCGTGGCGTCGACGTCGACTACGCCATCCATCCGGTCGCCGGTCGCATGCCCGGCCACATGAACGTGCTGCTGGCCGAAGCGCAGGTTCCGTACGAGCAGCTGAAGGAGATGGACGACATCAACGGCGAGTTCAAACAGGCCGACGTGGTGCTGGTGGTGGGTGCCAACGACGTCGTCAACCCTGCGGCGAGATCGACGCCCGGGGCTCCGATCTACGGGATGCCGATCCTCCACGCCGATCACGCCAAGCAGGTCGTGTTCATGAAGCGCTCGATGCGGCCGGGCTTCGCCGGCATCGAGAACGAGCTGCTGTTCGACCCCAAGACCTCGCTGCTCTTCGGCGACGCCAAGGACTCGATGAGCAAACTGCTCAACGCGGTCAAGGCCCTCTAACGCCCCTCCCTGCGCCCACCACCAGCCCCTCCCGCCCTGCCACCAGCCCTGCCACCAGCCCCGCCCGCCCTCCCGCCCGCCCCGCCACCCACGTCGATTGGCGCGAAGCGGCTGACGACACGCCGAGACGTACGACCGGAAGCCGCCATTCGATGCTATGGCGCGGTCGCCCTCAGGAGGCGGCCCCGGCGATGCCGTAAAGGCGGTCGCCGGCGTCGCCAAGCCCGGGCACGATGTAGCCCTTGGCGTTGAGCCGCTCGTCGAGGCCGGCGGTCACCAGCGTGACCGGGACCCCGACGTCAGCGGTCTCCCGCTCGACGCGGGCGATCCCCTCGGGGGCGGCCAGTACGCAGATCGCGGTGATGTCATCGGCCCCGCGGCGCACCAGGAAGTCGATGGCGGCGCTCAGCGTGCCGCCCGTGGCGAGCATCGGGTCCAGTACGTAGCACTGCCGCGTCGCCAGGCGCTCCGGTAACCGTTCCGCGTACGTCGAGGCCTCGAGCGTTTCCTCGTTGCGCAGCATGCCCAAGAAGCCGACCTCGGCGGTCGGCAGCAGCCGTTGCATCCCGTCGAGCATCCCCAGCCCGGCCCGCAGGATCGGCACGACCAGCGGTTTAGGAGTGCGCAACCGGACTCCTTGCGCTGCGGCAACCGGCGTCTGCACCGTCACCTCGACGGTGCGGACATCGCGAGTGGCTTCGTACGCCAGCAGCGTCACGAGCTCGTCGACGAGCCGCCGGAACGTGGGTGAGTCGGTGTCCCGGTCGCGGAGCGCGGTCAGCTTGTGCGCGATCAGCGGATGATCCGCGACGTGGATGCGCATGGGCCGCAACCTACCCAGCGCGCAGATCCTCTGACACCCTGGACGCGAGATGACCGAAGCAGCCGTAGATTTCAGCGTCGTCGCCTACCGCGAGGAAGGCGTATGGCAGGTCGCGCCGTTGCCGACCCGGGTGGCCAACGACCTCGACACCTTGGTGCAGGCGTTGCGCCCTTGGCCGTCCGACACCGGCGCGCTGGGTCTGGTGTCGGTCGACGAGGACTTCTTCATCATCGTCAGAGTGTTCGGCTCACAGGTCCGGGTGCTGCTGTCCGACATCACCGCCGCCACGGAGTGGCCTATCGCCAGCTCGGCCATCGACCTACTCGAGCTGCCCGAGCCTGACGACGACGAAGAACCAGCCCCTGCGGGAGATCTCGGGATCGTCGCCGACCTCGGTGTGTCCGCGATGGACATGGGGGTGATGTGCGACGACATCGACCTCTACCCGGACGAAGCACTGTCCGTCGTTGCCCGCAAACTCGGTTTCGAGAAGCAGTTCCAAGCCGCCGTCCAAGCCGTGGCCGTCTGAGTCGCTCGGCGTGACCGTAGGGGCGTCGAGATGGACCGCCGCCATGGAGTACGCCCTCGCGCAGGCCCGCCTGGCCGCCGCGACCGGTGACGTACCGGTCGGGGCGGTGGTGCTCGACCCGCTCGGCGAGCGTCTCGGATCGGGACACAACGTGCGCGAACGGGACGCCGACCCGACCGGCCATGCCGAGCTCATTGCGATCCGGCAGGCAGCCGCCACTCTGGGCCACTGGCGACTTCACGGCTGCACCATCGTCGTCACCTTGGAGCCGTGCACGATGTGCGCCGGGGCAATAGTGATGGCGCGCCTCGACCGGTTGGTTTTCGGGGCATACGACGACAAGGCCGGCGCGGCCGGTTCGGTATGGGATGTGGTTCGCGACCGGCGCCTGAACCACCGTCCCGAAGTCGTCGGCGGCGTGCTCATGCAGGAGTCAGGGGCGTTGCTGCAGGCGTTCTTCGCCGCCTCGCGGGCGCCTTCGGGCTGACCTCGTTGCACGAACAGGTCCGGTACCCTCATCCGCGGTGGCGTGTCCGAGCGGCCGAAGGAGCACGCCTCGAAAGCGTGTGAGGGTTCACGCCCTCCGTGGGTTCAAATCCCACCGCCACCGCCACCAATCCCACCCGCCACACACCGTCCGGCTCACCTTTCCCAGGTTCACCTGGTACAAAGCCACTTCACCCGGCGTACATGCCGGGTGAAGTGTCAGTCCGCCAGGTGAAGGTCGGGAGAGGACGGCGCAGTGCGTGAGTCGGTACGTTGTCGCCATGCATCGCACACACACCGTCGCCATAACCCTCGGGCTCGCCATGGCCGCCGCGCTGGCGCCGTCAAGCCCGGCCGCCGCGGACGAGGCCCTCGCTCCGTACAACCGGTTGCAGGCCGACGCCTACACCTACGACGAGGACGCCGGTGGCTACGCATCGTCGGCTTGCTCGACCGTTGGGTGGCGGAGCGGCAGCGACTCTCCTGTGGATCCCAATCGGCGTGCACTCGTCGCCAAGGTGTGTGGCGGCGGCCTCGAGCTCGTCGAGGTCGTCAGCAACCACTCGGCGCGGCTCGGCCGTCCGGTCGGGTCCGTGCGGAACCTCTCGTTTGATTTTCGCCGGGCTGCTGTCAACGCGGGTGGCAGCGTCTACCTTCTGGAGATCGTGCAGAACAGCGGCGATGGCCAGTCGTATCTCCGGTTGCAGGCGTCGACCTGTGCCGACCCGTACGCCGGCACCGGCTGGGCCCGCGCCGACTTCACCGGACACCGTGGCGCCGGCGACTGCAAGCTGTACGCCACGAACCCCGCCGGCGGCCCGACCACGGTCTACGAGAACACGCCCACAGCCAGCGTGTGGGAGGTCTATGCATCTTCACACCCCGACGCGGTGGTCGAGTTCAGTGAGCTGCTCATGGACAACGGGACGGACACGACGGTCACCCATCGGGTCGACCGGCTGTCCCTCGGCAGCAACTGGATGTACACCCGCTCGGCCACCCGCGGCGTTTTCTGCCGTTTCCTTGAGTCCCGCTGCTGAACAGCCCGTCGCTTGCCCACGCAGGCCCGCCTGCGCTAGCGGGCCGACTCAGCCCAGCCCCTACTAGCATCGGGCCACGTGCGATGAGGGGTGCCCGTGGCGATCGAGCAGCTCGACAGCGTCTTGCTGGTCGGAGCGGCCGTGCTGCTGGCGGCGATCCTGGCGGTACGTCTCTCGGTCGGTGCCGGGCTGCCGACGCTGCTGCTGTATCTCGGCATCGGGATCGTGCTCGGGGAAGCGGTCATCGGCGTGGACTTCTCCGACGCCGACCTCGCCCATGCGCTGGGGTTTGCTGCCCTGGTCTTGATCCTGGCCGAGGGCGGTCTCACCACGACCTGGTCGGAGGTACGTCCCGCGCTCGGTCTTGGCCTGCTGCTGTCGACGCTCGGAGTCGCGGTGAGCGTCGGACTGATGGCGGTCGCCGGCCACTACCTGCTCGGTCTCGACTGGGAGCTGGCCCTGCTTCTCGGTGCCGTGACCACACCCACCGACGCGGCCGCCGTCTTCTCCGTATTGCGCCGGGTCCCGCTGAGCTCCTCGGTCCGCGGCACACTCGAGGCTGAGTCGGGGTTCAACGACGCTCCTATCGCCATCCTGGTCGTCGCCATCAGCAGCGGCACCGCGGCCAACCACTCGGTGTTCGTTCTGCTCGGGTTGATCGCGCTCGAGCTGGTCGCCGGCAGCGCCCTCGGCTACCTCGTCGGTTGGGTGGGGGCACGCGTGCTCAGCGGTTGGGCACTGCCGTCATCCGGCCTCTACCCGTTGGCCGTCCTCGCGTTCGCCGTGCTTGCGTACGGTGGCGCCGCCGTCGTGCACACCAGTGGCTTTGCCGCCGTCTACGTGGCGGCATTGGTGCTCGGCAACGTCGAGCTGCCACACCGCAGCGCCACCCGTTCCTTCGCCGAAGGTGTCGGTTGGCTGGCACAGATCGGTCTCTTCGTGATGCTCGGCCTGCTGGCTACGCCGTCACGTATGGACTGGTCGCATGTGCTGACCGGGCTCGTCGCCGGTGCGTTGCTGACGTTGGTGGCCCGACCAGTGTCGATCGCTGCGTGCGCCGTGTGGTTCGGCACACCGTGGCGCGAGCAGCTCTTCCTCGGCTGGGCCGGGCTGCGAGGGGCGGTCCCGATTGTGTTGGCCACGATCCCGCTGGCGGAGGACGTGTCCCGAGCTACCGACCTCTTCGACATCGTCTTCGTTCTCGTCGTCACGTACACCTTGTTGCAGGGTCCGACGCTGCCGTGGGTCGCAAGACGCCTAGGGGTGTCACCTGCCGGTGAGGCGAGCGAGGTCGAGGTTGAGGCCGCACCGCTCGGGCGGATTGCGGCGGATCTGCTGCACATCCGGGTGCCGCCTCGCTCCGGGCTGCACGGAGTCGAGGTCGCCGAGCTGCGACTGCCGATGGGAGCATCGGTCTCGCTGGTCGTTCGGGACGGTGAGTCGTTCGTGCCTCATCGCGCGACGATCATCAAGCGAGGGGATGACCTGTTGGTCGTGACGCCACGGCGGATCAGGGACGAGACCGAGACGCGTTTGCGCGCGGTGTCCCGCAGCGGTCGGCTGGCGGGTTGGTTCGGCGAACGCGGCCGATAGATCTGCTAGGACGTCGGGTCGATGGGGACGCAGACATTAGTGCGGTTGCGCACCGCCACCGACGTCTTCGCGTTGGCGTCGAAACCTTGGAAGTCGTCGCCGACGAAGACGTCCACCCCGTCGGCGAGGTCGTCGCTGTTGCGGCGAACCTCCACCCTGCCGTCGAATTGTGTCGTCACCAGGCGGACCGACGCCGATTTGGGCTGGGGATCGAGCACCAGCACGTTGTTTGTCCGAGTCTTGGCCGGAGCGTTCTCGACGAGACCGGACAGGAAACCACGCCGGGTGAGCGAGCGCATTGTTGAATCAGCCAACCCGGAGATCGAGCCGGCGTTGTAGACGTTCACGGTGACCTGGTTCGAGCGCAGCTGCGAACCAGAGCTGATCTGCTTGGTGCGACACGTGGGCTCCGGAGCCGTGAGGTCGCTGAGCGGTGGCGCGTCCTCACTGAGCAACCGCCAGCCGTACACCGAGGCGACCATCAGCATCAGGACGAGGAACAACAACGTGATCGGCGTCTTGAGGGTCACGTTGGCTCGCCCTCCGCCAGCACGAGTACCCGCGCGTGCAGCACCTGCCGCTGATGGAGGGCGGCCCGCAAGGCTCGGTGCAGACCGTCCTCCAGGTATAGCTCTTCGCGCCAGGACACGATGTGGGCGAACAGGTCGCCGTAGAACGTGGAGTCGTCATCGAGCAGTGTCGCCAGGTCCAACTCGGTCTTGGTCGTGATCAGGTCGTCGAGCCGCACCTGCTGCGGCGCAACGTCGACCCACTCCCGCTGGGTCAACCCATGCGCGGGGTAGGGACGGCCGTCGCCGACCTGCTTGAAGATCACGTCCGAAGTTTAGGCGCTGGAACCGGTCCGAGGTGACGCCCCGACGCCGGCGCGGGAGTGGCGGAGGATAGGGGATTCGAACCCCTGAGGGCGTTAACCCAACACGCTTTCCAAGCGTGCGCACTAGGCCACTATGCGAATCCTCCGCCGAGCAGGGTAGCCGGACGGTCCGGTTACGATGGGTGCCAGCCCCTCGCGCGGCGGCACCCTGCCCAACTCCCCCAGGGCCGGAAGGCAGCAAGGGTCAGCAGGCTCTACCGGGTGCGCGAGGGGTCTTCCACAGCCTCATTCGAGAATCCTGCTGGGCCGCGACGAATGGCGCCTTGCGGCGAGGCGCAACGGCGTGTCGACGACCGCTTGGCGCCACTCGACGCATAGGGCAGTCGGCGGTTGGAGACCGGTGTCCACCGCCGTGGCTTCTCACCTGTCTCCTGTCCGTCCCGCTGACTAGGGTGCACACGTGGAAGCTCCTCTCGCGCTCTACCGGCGCTACCGCCCGGAGACCTTCGACGAGGTGATCGGGCAGGACCACATCGCGGCGCCGTTGCGCCAAGCACTTGCCAACAACCGGGTGCATCACGCCTACCTTTTCTCCGGCCCCCGGGGTTGCGGGAAGACCACCAGCGCACGCATCTTGGCTCGTACGCTCAACTGCGAGCAGGCTCCGGTCGCGGAGCCCTGCGGCAAATGCCAGAGCTGCCAGGACCTGGCACGCGGCCGGCCGGGTTCGATCGACGTCCTCGAGATCGACGCCGCGAGCCACAACGGTGTTGACGACGCCCGGGACCTGCGGGAGAAGGCGTTCTTCTCCCCGGTCGCCAGCCGCTACAAGATCTACATCCTCGACGAGGCCCACATGATCACCGCTCAGGGCTTCAACGCCCTGCTGAAGCTGGTGGAGGAGCCGCCACCGCACGTCAAGTTCATCTTCGCCACCACCGAGCCCGACAAGGTCATCGGCACCATCCGATCCCGTACGCATCACTACCCGTTTCGCCTGGTGCCGCCACGACTCCTCAGCGACTACCTGACCTCGGTCTGCCGCCAGGAGCAGGTGACGATCCAGCCGACGGCGCTGCCGCTGGTGGTACGCGCCGGCGGCGGTTCGGTGCGGGACACGCTGAGCGTCTTGGACCAGCTCATCGGCGGTGCCGGCGCCGATGGCGTGACGTACGAGCTGGCGGCCGCATTGCTCGGTTACACGCCGGACTCCCTGCTCGACGAGGTCGTCGACTCCTTCGCCGCGGGCGACGGTGCCTCGGTGTTCGCCGCCGTCGACAAGGTGGTCGAAACCGGCCAGGAGCCGCGCCGGTTCGCTGAGGACCTGTTGGGGCGACTGCGAGACCTCATCATCGTCTCCGCGGTCCCCGGTGCCGTCGCCAAGGGGCTGTTGGACGTCGCCGAGGACCAGGGGGACCGCTTGGAGAGCCAGGCAGCCCGCTTCGGTGCCGCCGAGCTGACCCGGGCGGCTGAGGTCGTGAGCCGGGGGCTGGACGAGATCCGGGGGGCCACCGCCCCGCGGCTCCTTCTCGAGCTGATCTGCGCCAGGGTGCTGCTTCCGGGTGCGGACTCCACCGTCGAGGGTGTCCAGGCCCGGTTGGACCGCATCGAGCGCCGTCTTCGGATCGCCGCCGATTTGCAGCCGGCTCCGGAGGGGGCGAGTACTCCGGAGCCTTCGCCTGCCGCCCCGGCCCTTGCGCCAGCCCGGGCACCGACCCCGGCAGCACCCACCCCGGCTCAGACCCCAGCCCCGACACCGGCCCCGCAGCCAGCTGGCGACACCGAGCGGATGTCATTGGTGGACGTACGCCGGTTGTGGCCGGAAATCCTGCAGGCGGTGATGGGTCGGCGCCGGTTCGCCTGGGTGATCTTGAGCCAGCACGCGAATGTCCATGCGCTCGACGGGGCCACGCTCACCATTGCCCTCGCCAACGCCGGCGCCCGAGATTCGTTCGTCCGCAGCGGCTGCGACCAGATCCTGCGGCAGAGCCTCATCGACGTGCTGGGTGTCGACTGGCAGGTCGATGCGCTCGTGGACTCCTCCACCACGCCGGACCCGCCCCGGCAGTCCGACGCCGCCGCCTCCCTCGATGACCCCGTCGTCAACGATCGACCCGACGGACACGACGAGCTGCTCGCCCGGGAGCTCGGCGCTCGGGTCATCGAGGAGATTCCCCACGACGCCTGAGAGCCCGGAGCCGCTAGGCCGTACGCTCGTGCTACCCGACGTGAGGAAGTGGCCGTGACCGAAGGTGGCATGCCCGACATGTCCGCGCTACTGGCGCAGGCGCAGCAGATGCAGGAGCAGCTGCTCGCCGCCAAGGACGAGCTCGGCACTGCCTCTGTCACGGGCAGCGCGGGTGGCGGCCTGGTCTCGGCGACCGTCACCGGCACCGGTCAGCTGATCGCGCTCGACATCAGCCCCGAGGCCATCGACCCGGAAGACGCCGAGACCCTCGCCGACATGGTCATCGCCGCTGTGCGCGACGCCAACACCAACGCCGAGGCGCTGGCACAGGAGCGGCTCGGTGGTCTCACCGGCGGCTTCGGTGGCCAGCTCGGCCTCTAGACGGGTAGCAGCCAGATGTACGAGGGGGTCGTCCAGGACCTCATCGACGAGCTCGGCCGCCTGCCCGGGGTCGGCCCCAAGAGTGCCCAGCGCATCGCCTTCCACCTGCTCGACGCCGATCCGGTCGACGTCCGCCGGCTCGCGTCGGTGCTCGTCGAGGTCAAGGACAAGGTTCGCTTCTGCGTCGTCTGTTGGAACGTCTCCGAGTCCGAGCAGTGTCGGGTCTGCCG
>JACCYJ010000233.1 GCA_013696555.1 Nocardioidaceae bacterium
AGGTCGGCGCGGCCGTCGGGGCGCAAGTGCACGTACAGGGTCGTCGCCGGCAATGGCGCCGCCGCCCCTTCACCTGCCGGGAAATCAGCGATTTTCTCGTACTTCCTCGACCCGGGCATGCAACCGCTCGCGGATCTCCTCGGGGGTATATGCGCGGCGCTGCCGTTCAGCCCGGGCAACGATCACTCCGGTCGCGGCGACTCCGACAACCCCCGCGAGGCCGAGCAGCTTCCACCAGCGCATTTCCCTAGGCTACGGCCGTGCCAGCTACCGGGATCAGTCTGGACGCGGCTCTCGACCTGACGCGTTCGGGTGACGTCTGGCTCTTCCGCGGTCGCCGGATGGCTGACCGTGCCATCAGGCTGACGACGAACAGCCCGGTCAACCATGTCGGGATATCCGTGGTCATCGACGACTTGCCCCCGTTGATGTGGCACGCCGAGCTGGGCAAGTCCTTGCCCGATGTCTGGTCCGGCAGGCACCATCGCGGCGTCCAGCTGCACGAGCTGCGTGAGGCTGTACACATCTGGGCGATCAAGTACGGCCAGCAGGCGTGGCTCCGCCAGCTCGAACCGCCGATCACCCGCGACGCCGAGGATGCCCTCCTACAAACCATCGCGCGCCTGGACGGTGCACCGTTCCCCTCGACGGCCCGACTTGTTACGCGCTGGCTGCGCGGACGTCTGCCGACCACGAAGTCACGACCGCGAGCCAGCGACCTGGAAGCCGCGTATTGCGCCGAGGTCGTCGCGATCACGTACGAGGCCATGGGCTTGTTGCCCGGGCAGCGGCAGCCGAGCTGGTACGACCCTGGGCGCTTCTGGAGCGGCGACGACCTTGCCCTGACCGCGCCGGCCCGCCTCGGCGGTGAGATCGCCGTACGCATCCACTAGCTGCTGCTGACCCTGGCGTGTAGCTGCTGCTGACCCTGGCGTGATCGGGATCGAACCTCATTTCCGCAGGTTCGGCACTGTTATCGACGATCCGCTTTTATGCCGCGGTGACGTCCGGTGGTATCTCGGCCGGCGACCTCGTGCGCCAAGCGCGCAAGCGTGCCGGTCTTTCTCAAGCCGAGCTTTCCCGTCGAGCCGGGGTCGCGCAGAGCGTCATCAGCATGTACGAATCCGGAGCTCGGCAGCCGTCCGTCCCAGTTCTGAGCCGCTTGGTGGTGGCTACCGGGCACGAGTTGGAGCTGCGAATCCGTCGAGCCGCGTCCCCACTTTGGCGACTGCACGGGCCGCTGGGAAGGCGGATCCGCTCCCATCGCAGCGAGCTCAAGCACCTCGCGGCCGCGTGCGGAGCGTCCAATCTGCGGGTATTCGGCAGCGTTGCCCGCGGAGAGGATAGCGAGGTCAGCGACGTCGATCTCCTGGTCGATCTCTCACCCGACACAGGGCTATTCAGACTCCTGCGGTTGCAAGGTGAGCTTGAGGCGCTCCTTCAAGCACACGTCGACCTGGTGCCTGCGGCAGACCTCAAGGCAGGTGTTCGGGATGCGGTCCAGGCGGACGTGGTGGCGCTTTGACGCGCCGTGACATCCAGCGGTTGGACGATATCTCGGCAGCCATCGCCGCGATCCGAGCTCACGTGGCTCGAGGTGATCTGTCTGATCCGCTGGTGTTCGACGCGGTGCGCGTGCGGCTCATCGAGATTGGAGACGCGGTCAAGGCACTGCCTCGTGACCTGCTCGCCCACGAGCCGACTATCCCGTGGGATCAGGTCGCAGGCATGCGTGATCGGCTGACGCATCGCTACTTCGACGCCTCCGGCTCGATCCTCCGCGCCACGGTCGAGCACGATCTGCCCACCTGGGCAAGGCAGTACAGCACCTCACTGCGCTCGCCAACGACGACTAACAGAAGCAAACCGGCGTACTCGCCTGGGGCAACCGTGCGAGCGGCCCACGCGCCTGCAGAGGTCCTGGCCAACACACCTTCGCGTGACTCGGACGGGGCGGCTATTGCGTCACATCCCTACCGCGCCTGAGTCCCCAGCTCGCCGAACGGGAGGGGGCAGCAGGCACTGTCGGCGCAGGCGATTAGGTCGTCGCACCCGGTGTCCAGCGCCGCCTGCAGGGTCTCCCGGATGATGGCGAGGTCGGCCAGCTTGGCTTCGACCTCGGCCAGCTTTGCCGTCGCGCTGGCCTGGAGACCAGCGGACCGGCGGGCTCCGTGATGGTGCTGGCCGGCCTCCAGCAGGTCCGCGACTTCCTCCAGCCGAAAGCCGAGCCGCTGTGCAGCTTTGATGACCCTCAGGACAGTGACGGTCTCCGGCGGATAGAGCCGGTGCCCGCCGAGCGTGCGCTCCGGCTCGACAAGCAATCCTCGTCGTTCGTAGTAGCGCAAAGTCTGCACGTTGACGCCTGCCGCCTCGGCCACTTGCCCGGTTCGCATTCCGGCGCCGCTCATGCGACACGTCCACCAACCCGTACGGCTCGCTCAGCGATCGCGTCCAGCACGTCGACGTGAGCGGACGAAACGATGACTTCGAGCAGCAGCAGGTCTGCGTGCTCGGCAAGCCCGAAGGTGAAGAACGAACAGCATTCGGTCTCGCGCTCTGTCAGGTCCTGCACCGTCTCGACTCGGCCCGGTGCTGACGCGAACGTCAGGACCAGCCGGGTGGGACTGCGCCGATCGATTGTGCGTAACGCCGCTCTGAACAGGTCGTCGAACTCGGCCACTCGAGCGGGCTGAGCTGCGGTCGGCAACGTACACGCCGACGGCACCAATCCCTCGACCACTTCGCCATCTCGCATGCCACCACCGTAAGCCTGTACCTAAGAACCGGATGCAACCCAGGCTTCGAACGGTGGCTAGCGGGACAGACCGGTCGCGCCGGTCCATGGGTTGAGCAGGTCCAGCCCGAGTCGGTCGAAGTCGTCGATACTGCGGGTGGCGAGCGCGGCACGGTGGCTCCTGCACACGGCCGCGATCTGCGCGTCGAAGCCGCCAATCGGTGCACCGTGCTGCTCCCGCTCGAGCACGATGTCGGCGTAGTGGCGAGCAGCGCCGGCGTCGAAAGCTAGGACCTTCTCGGCGAAGGCGGCGAAGACGTCATCAGCTGCAGCCCGCAAGACGTCGCGGCGCTGCCCAGATGGCAGGCGCGAGATGCCATATCGGATCTCGGCCGCCGTGAACCGCCATCGTGCACAACTCGGCGGCGGGTTGTGACTGCACCCAGGCCACAACGGCTTCGAACGGTGTCGCCCGCATGAGCTCGGAGACGACGTTGCTGTCGAGGACAATCACGCGACGAGGCTCACGAGCCTAGGTGCGCCGCCCGCGGTGCTGTCGTTCGGGCGGGCAGGTCGAGGTCGAGCCCGCCAAGAGCCCCGGAGCGCATAAGCAACGCCTGCGCGAGGCCAGTCGCGGCCACCGGCTCGCTGACGGCCGCACTCAGAATGGCGCGGATCTCCGCCTCCATGGACCGCCCGTGCTCGGCCGCGCGTATCCGCAGCCGCTCCTTCACCTGATCGTCGAGATCCCTGATGCTGACTGCCGCCATAGTTTCCACCTCCGCTGATAGCAGTGCTAGCACTTACGGATCGGCGACCGGGTGTTGACTAGAGCCATGAGCACTCGCGACAGCACTCCTCAGGACCCGTACGAGCCGTACCCCTCAACACCCCCACCTGCGTCAGGACCGCAGCAACCGGGACCCGCCCCAGAAGGCGCCACCACACCAGATGAGCGCAACTGGGCGATGGCTGCACACTTGGGTAGCTTCCTGGCAGCCTGGTTCGCGCTCGGCTTGTTGGCTCCGCTCGCGGTGCTGCTAGTCAAGGGCAACGGCTCACCGTTCGTACGCCGTCATGCGATCGAGTCGCTCAACTTCCAGATCAACGCGCTCGTCTACACCGTGTTGTTCGTCCTGCTGCTGTTCGTCCTCATCGGCCTGGTGCTGCTGCCGCTGTACGGGCTCTTCTACCTGATCTTCGTCATTCTCGGTGGCGTCCGGGCGTCTCAGGGCAGCGAGTTCCGGTACCCGTTGACGATCCGCTTCATCAACTGAACCAGCCGCGGATGGAGCACCCGTACTGGCCGATCCTCGACCTGCGCATCAGCGCGCCCCCATTGGAGCTTCGCCCGATGAACGAGGCCGACCAGGCCGTCATTGCGGAGTTGCTACCAGACGATGTGGAGCTCAACCCGGCAGCCACGAGGTACGACGTGGCGAACGAGCGCAACAGCCGCGGCATCGTCGTGCATCAGGGGTACTGGAAGGCGTACGGCACCTGGAGGCCGGAGGAATGGCGGCTGAGCTTCGTCGTCCTCACCGACGGTGAGCCGATCGGTGTTCAGGAGCTGGAGGGCAACGACTTCGTGCGACTGCGGACCGTGGACACGTCGTCGTTCCTCGTTCCGGCCGGACGCGGCCGAGGGCATGGGAAGCGAATGCGCCAGGCGGTGCTGTCGCTGGCCTTCGGACCTCTGGAGGCGCAGGCCGCCATCACGTCGGCCTGGCATGACAACCATGCCTCGCTGGGTGTCTCCCGGTCGCTCGGGTATCGACCGAACGGGGAGATGCTCGACCGGCGAGACGACGGTGTGGACGTCATGGTCCACTTGCGGCTCACCCGCGAGTCGTGGATCGCTAGCCAGCAGTCAGCGGGCATCACCGTCAGTGGATTCGAGCCCTGTCGACCGCTGTTCGGCCTCGTCACCCCCGGCTAGGCCCAGATCTGCGCCTACGACGTCAAGGTGCTCTGGATGGGAGCCTGACCTGCCGGTGTGGGGACCTCCCCGACGATCGCGACGGGGTGGCGCCGCCAGAAGATGTAGCGCACGGACAAGTTGACCAGCGTCGAGAAGCGGTTGCGGTTGTCGAGCAGATAGACGATGTGGATGAAGATCCAGACCAACCAGGCCGGCAGGCCGGCGAAGCCTGGCACGTGCTTGATCTGCGCAACGCCGGAGCTGCGGCCGATCACCGCGAGAATGCCTTTGTCCCAGTAGTGAAACGGCGTGGTCCGTTCTCCGGAAACCAGAGCGGCGACCTGGCGACCGGCATGTTTGCCACCCTGCAGGGCCGGCTGAGCGACCTGGGGCAGCGGTGTGAGCGCGATGTCGCCGACGGCGAACACGTTGTCGAACCCCTTGACGCAAAGGCAGTCGTCGACCTCGATGCGGCCACCCTTGCCCTGCGGAAAGCCCCAACCGGACACGACATCTGCTGCCTTGATCCCGCTGGCCCAGATGACCAGGTCCGCCGGGATGCACTCCCCGTCGTCGACGACCACCCCGTCGTCGCGCACCTCGTTCACCGTCGTCGAGAGCCGCAGCTCCACACCGCGCTCGGTCAACGTCCGGGCGGTGTACTTCTGCAGCCGCGGAATGAAAGGGGTCAACAGGTGGTCGGACATCTCGACCAGCACGATGCGGGTCCGCTCTGGGTCGAGCTCGGGGTAGATGACCGATTGCGCGACGTTGCGCAACTCTGAGAGTGACCCCGCCATCTCGACACCGGTCGGCCCACCACCCACGATCACGACGTTGATCCCTGCTTCCGGCCGGTTGGTCGCAACCTCCTCCAGGCGGGCGAAGAGTCGATCGCGCATCGCGAGCGCCTCCGCCCTGGTGTACAGCGCAAAGGAGTGTTCGGCGGCACCCGGGACACCGAAGTAGTTGGTCGTCACGCCGGTAGCCAAGATCAGGTAGTCGTAGCGCAGCGCCTCCCCGTTCTCCAAGAGCACCGTCTGCGCGCGCGGATCCACGTCGGTGACCGCCGCCTTGCGCACCTGGACGTTCTGTTGATGACCCCGCAGCGCCCGCAGGAAGAACGTGATGTCGCCGGGATTCAGCGCAGCCGTCGCCACCTGGTAGAGGAGCGGCTGAAACGTGTTGTACGCGTTGCGGTCGACCAGCGTCACGTCCACGGCTGCGTCGCGCAACGCGCGGACCGCCGCGACACCGCCGAAGCCACCGCCTACCACGACGACATGCGGGCGTCCGGAAGCAGTCACGGGGCCAAAACTACCGATCCGGTCCGGGCTGGCAGAACGGGCACCACCAGGTGCGCCGGCGCTCGGCATCTCCGGGAACCTCACCGACGTGCCGGATCGTCGTGCCGCAGCGGCGGCAGGGCTCGCTGGTCCGACCGTAGACCCAGTGATCCTCACCCGGGCGGGTCACGCCGGTGGTCGCCTGGGCGGGGCTACGGCCGAACGCGCTGGCACGTAGCATCTTGGCCGCCAACCGGACCACGGCGACCACATCGATGTCGCTTACCGGCGTCCACGGGCTGTGACCGCGCAGGAAGCACGTCTCGTTGACCCACAGGTTGCCGAGCCCGGCCAGGTGGCGCTGGTCGAGCAGGGCCGCCACGAGTGGCCGCTCGGGCACGGATGCGAGCCGGCGTACGGCCTCTTCGAGGTCCCAGTCGTCGCGGAGCGGATCCGGCCCGAGGGAGTCGCGGACGAGGTACTCGTCGCGCGTCGCGATGAGCTCGACGACCGGCAACCGCAGCCCGTACGCCGTGTGTCCGTCGGCGGCTGCGAGGACGACGCGTACCCCCTGCTGCAGTCGGCGCGGGAGACGCTTGCCAGGGCGCAGCACGGTCCACGAGCCGTCCATGCGCTGATGCGTGTGCAGGGTCAGGTCGGCGTCGGTGCGGGTGAACAGGTGCTTGCCGTGGCTGTCGGTGCCTAACACCGTCTGCCCGAAGAGGTCAGCGGTGGCGTGCTGCGGGACCCGGAAGTCCGTGCGCGCCAGGGTCCGGCCCGCCAGCCCCCGGTCGAGCCGCCGGGCCGCGCGATAGATGCTGTCGCCCTCCGGCACCCGGTCAGGGTAGAGCCGGAACCGTGATGGGCGGGCAGATGATCTGGTTGCTCGGAGCCACGGATGTCATCAGGTGCAGGCTGCCGTCGGGTAGCAGTCCCGCCACCGGGGTGAGGCGGGCCTCTTCCCCGTCCAGGTCGACGAGCAGCAGGTGGGATTGTCCGACCCACGCGCTGGTCATCGCCTCGGCAAAGTGCTCGGGCTGCCCTTCGCGCAGGTTCCCGCCGGCACCCGACACGACGTACGTGATGCCATTGGCCACGCTGACCTGGAAGTTGTGCTCGTGGCCGGCGAGTACGAGCCGAACGCCGCCGTCACAGAAGAGCGGTACGAGCGTTTCGAGCATCTCGGCGTCGTTGCCGTGTGATGGGCCGGCGCAGTAGACGGGGTGATGGGAGAACGGGATGCGCCACCGGGTCGGCGGCCCCCGAAACGTCTCTTCCAGCCACTTGCGGTGCCCGGGATCCTGGAAGAAACGGTTCACGTGCTCGTCGGCGTCGGCAGTCGAGCTGTCGACGCACACCAGCTCGACGTCACGCCCGTACCGAAGCCGGTAGAACAAGCCTGGCCCGATGGAGCTCTCCGAACCTGCCTCGCCGAACCTTTCGTGGGTGTGGAAGTTGTCCTCGAGCTGCGCCCGGTCGTCGCCGCCCTCGGTGTCGGTGGTGTCGTGGTTGCCGATCGCCGGATAGACCGGCACCTTGGCCAGGACGTAGCGGTAGGGCTGGAAGTAGCTGGAGTACCAGTCGTCGTCCTCGCCGCCGCTCTCGTCGTCGACCTGGCCGCGTTCGCCCTGGTAGATGTTGTCGCCCAGCGAGATCACGAAGCGCACACCATGGTCGGCGACGAGGACGTCCAGCACTTCGGCGATGCGCCGCTGCCGGCGGCTGGATTCGGAGTCCGACCGGATGCCCACGCCGTAGTCGCCCAGCGCCACGAACCGTACGGCTGTGCTCTCATCCGGGGACGGATGAGTCCGAAAGGACAGGTCGTACGCCCGGCCGCCAGGTGCCAGGTCGTAGCCCCCTCGCGCCGACGGGATCCAGTCCCAGCGCTCCCCTGCCGCCCAAGGGGAGCCGTCGACCAAGATGCGGTAGCGGTAGGGGGTGTCTGCTTGCAGACCCTCGACCCAGACCCACGAGCGCTCGGATGTCGACGCAGACGCCACCACGTCGCCTTCCGCGTCCAGTACGTCTACCCGAGCGGCCCCGAACGGTTCGGCGCTGGACCCGATGCAGCCGCGCCGCCCCGCCACGCGTTCGAGCTGCTGGTCGTCGACGATCTCCCAGCGAGGGGCGCCGTCGGCGTGCTCGAACCAGAACGCACCCCATGCGATCAGCGCCCGATCGTGCGTGACGTCGACGAGATGTACAAACGGCTCGACGTGCGTCCTCGGCTCGGTCACCACCCGATCGTTGTCTGCCCGGGACGGGCTGTCCACCACGACCGCTGGGCGCCCATCCAGCGAGTTGTCATTGCGACACCAGGTCAGGACTTGATCTGAAGGTGACAAGTCGAGTCGGCACGGTTTGTGACATCATGAGGTGACACATTTGATGCAGCAAGGTGGTCGACGATGCGGACAACACTCGCCCTGGACGACGAGCTGGTAGCAGAAGCACAGCGACTGACTGGCACACAGGAGAAGAGTGCGCTCGTTCGAGAGGCGTTGCGAGCCCTCATCCAACGGGAAAGCGCCCGCCGGCTCGCCCGCCTGGGCGGGAGCGAACCTGCGGTTGTCGAGCCCCCCAGGCGTCGCAGCGAAACCTCGTGATCCTCGTCGACACTTCGATCTGGATCGAGCACTTGAGAGCCGGCCTCGAGACGCTCGTACGTCTGCTCGACCGCGGCGTCGTCCTGGCTCACCCGTGGGTGATTGGCGAGCTTGCGCTGGGCCACCTCGATCAGCGTCGAGAAATCATCGGACTGCTGGGCAACCTGTCCCAGGCAGCAGTCGCCACGACCGAGGAAGTTCTCACCCTCATCGAGCGACACCAGCTCGTCGGCTCTGGCATCGGGTACGTGGACGCCCAGCTGCTGGCTGCGACCCGACTAACCCCGGACGCAGGACTCTGGACGCATGACAGCCGGCTCGGCGCTGTAGCCGAGAGACTGGGTTGCGCTGTAAGCCCGCCGCGGGCATAGCGTCTCACCATGACCAACGCTCATCCCACCGAAGATCCGGAGTTGCCACCAGCCAACGACCGCCGCAGCCCACCGTTCATCGCCGACGAACGCACGATGCTGGACGCCTGGCTCGACTTCCACCGGGCGACGCTGCTTGCCAAGTGCGACGGCCTGGACGACACCGAGCTGCGCACCCGCTCGGTTACCCCTTCCTCGCTGTCGCTTCTCGGTCTCGTTCGCCACCTGACCGAGGTCGAGCGGAGCTGGTTCCGGCGCACGCTCACCGGTGAGGACGTGGACCCGCTGTACTACACGGACGAAAACGAGGACGGCGACTTCGACGACCTGGACGACACTGAGCCTGCCGATGTGTTCGCCGCCTTCCGGGCAGAAGTCGACACCTGTCGGGCGATCGCCGCCCGGCATCCCATCGATGCGGTGGCCGTGGCCAAGCGCCATGGCCACGACGTTGGGCTGCGCTGGATCTACGTACACATGATCGAGGAGTACGCGCGGCACAACGGGCATGCCGACTTGCTGAGGGAGCGGATCGACGGCGCCACCGGCGACTGACGACGGCACGGGCCAATACGACCACGCCACTGTTTGTCTGCTCGGAGGGCTTAGATCGCCATGATTACGAGCTCGCCGACGTGAGGGCATTTGCCTTCGAGGGGATCGCGTGCCCTGGCTGCGGACCGACCGCGCCAAAGATGCTGGCCGCTGACCAGTTCGATTGGGCGACTCTCGACTCCGCGTAGGCGCGCGGCTGGGACGCTCCTAGAACGGTTGCCTCCGCCGCTTGACAATGAGGTTGCCTGCGCGCCCAAACTGTGGCGTTCAGATGCCTGCGTCGTTCGCGCGGGGTGCTTACAGTCGTTCCCCGGGGGCACGACCTCCAGACCCTGCACCCGAGGTGGTGATCGACGCGGTGCGCTCGCTGCTGTAGTGACTGTGCACCAGAAAGGGAGCTTCCATGACCACCACCTTGCGCATCGAGCATGCGATCAGCGACTACGACACCTGGAAGGCCGCCTTCGACCGCGACCCCGGGAATCGCAAGCAGTCCGGAGTACGGCGCTACGCGATCCATCGACCCGTTAGCGACCCGCTGTACGTGATGATCGATCTCGATTTCGACACCGTGTCTGAGGCTGAGGCGATGGTGAAGAGACTGCAGGAGATCTGGCAGTCAGCGGCTGCGGCACCGGCATTGGCCGGTCATCCCCAGACCCGCATCATCGAGACGGTCGAGACCACGGAGCTCTGACGCGCGCTGAGAGGACGTGACCCGGTTACTTGGCTTGCCCGCGCCGTTTAGTTGCTGCGAGAGTCCGAAAAGACGACACCGCCCCACCACGAGTGATGGAGACAGTGCATGAGCCACCGCACGCACCCGAACAACCCGACCGTCGACCAGTCCGACCGGTCGGTGCCGATCAACCTGCGCCAGTCCGGCCCGACGCCGGTCGAGCTGTTGATCTCCACTCGCATCCGCAAGTCGCCGTACTGG
>JACCYJ010000237.1 GCA_013696555.1 Nocardioidaceae bacterium
AGGTCGGCGACAAGAAGATCTACGACCCGCGCGCGTACGGCAAGGCTGCCGAAGCGTCGATGGCCGCCCGGGTGAAGACCGCCTGCGAGAACCTCCGGTCCGCCGGCACCACTCTCCGCTGACCCGCGAGGGTGCTGGCGCGTCGGGAAGGCGGCAGGGCAAGAATGGGCGCCATGACACACGGGAGCTTGCTGGGGGAGCCGCCGGAGACCGAGCTGCCGGAGGACCCGGTCGCCGGGATCGTCGACACCGGCGCCGACCCGACCGAGCTGGCGAGGCAGCACCCCGCCTCTAGCCTCGCCTGGGCGCTGCTCGCCGAGCGCGCACTGGCGGCTGAAGCCGACGTGGAGGCCTACGCCTTCGCCCGCACGGGTTATCACCGCGGCCTCGACGCCCTACGTCGGAGCGGATGGCGCGGCCACGGCCCGGTTCCCTGGTCCCACCAGCCGAACCGCGGATTCCTGCGCGCCCTGGGGGCACTGGCGATCGCCGCGCAGCGCATCGATGATGCCGACGAGGCCCACCGCTGCCAGGAGCTGCTTCGGGAGTCGAGCCCGGAGGCCTACGCTGTGCTCATCGAGCCGTCCTAGCGACGATCAGCCCAGACCACGGCCGCAGCACCGGAATCGTCCCCTGTGGCGATTCCGGAACCACGGCCGGGTAGCACCATCATGACACGCGATACGGTCCGCTGACCCTGACGCAACGGATTTCGTTGTGATCACCGAGGCGGCAACACCATCGACAGCGCCGCCGGGCGTACCCACCACGATGCCGACCGGTACGGCCCTGACAACTCCCCATCAGCGTTGCACCAGAACTCGTCGCCGGAGGCCGTGACCGAGCTGCCTCGCACCGTCACGACGTCGTCGCGCTCGGGATGAGTGCCCCGGCGCAACCTCAGGGCGTAACCGAGCCTGGCAACGGGGGCCTGCGCGTGCGACACCACGATGTCGAGGAGCCCGTCGAACGGGCGGGCGCCTGGCGCCAGCTCGGTTCCCCCACCCACGAAGGCACCGTTGCCTACTGCCAGCTGGAGCACCTTTCCGGAGGCAGGGAGCCTTTCCCGGTCGACCCGGACATCGAGCGCCAGGCCCGGCGCCGTCAGGCCCGCCTTGAGCGCGCCGATCACGTACCCGAGCCGACCGAGGCGGGCTTTCCAGCTCTCCGCCTCCCGCGCCGCATCGGCACCGACGCCGACATGCACCGCGTTGACGATGACGGTGTCGCGGTCGTCGATGATGACGTCGACGCGGCGTACCTCACCGGACAGGTGCTGGCGAGCTGCCTCCTCGACCTCCAGCGACAACCCGACCCCACGCGCGAAATCGTTGCCGGTCCCGAGCGGCACCAGACCGACCACGGTCGAGTCCAGCTCGCCTCGTCGATAGAGGGCGTTCACCAGGGCATGCAGGCTGCCGTCACCGCCGATCGCCACCACGGCATCGCCCTCGCCCGGGGCGCGCCTCGCCAGAATGTGGTCGAGCTCGTCGGCGCTGCTGGATGGCTCGACGACAACGGGGCCGGCGGACCGCAGGATCTCGACGGCCGCGTCGATCGACTTCTGGTCGCTGCCACCGGCATCGGCGTTGGTGATGACGAGGAGGGTCACGCCGTCACACCCTACGCGGCTCAGGCGGTAGCCTCTGGCTGCCAAAGCCCTTCGTGCGCCCGCAGCAGCGGCTTGGTTCTGGGGGTGGGCATGCCCGCGATCGTGATCGTCGGTGCCCAGTGGGGCGACGAGGGCAAGGGCAAGGCCACCGACCTGCTCGGTTCGTCGGTCGACTTCGTCGTCAAGTACAACGGCGGCAACAACGCCGGCCACACCGTGGTCATCGGCGACGAGACGTATGCCCTGCACCTGCTGCCCAGCGGAATCCTGACCTCCGGTGTCGTGCCAATCATCGGCAACGGTGTCGTCGTCGATCTCAGCGCCCTGTTCGAAGAGTTGGACGGGCTCGACTCTCGGGGGATCGACACGTCCCGGCTGCTGATCAGCGCCAACGCACACGTGATCGCGCCGTACAACCGGGTGCTCGACAAGGTCACTGAGCGGTTTCTTGGCTCACGTCGGATCGGCACGACCGGCCGGGGCATCGGGCCGACGTACGCCGACAAGATGAGCCGTATCGGAGTGCGCGTCCAGGACCTCTTCGATCAGAAGATTCTGACGCAGAAGGTGGAAGGCGCGCTCGACCTGAAGAACCAGATCCTGGCCAAGATCTACAACCGCAGGGCGATCGACGTCGACGAGGTGGTCGCTGAGCTGCGCTCCTACACCGATCGGTTGCAGCCCATGGTCGCGGACACCGGGCTCGTCCTTGCCGAGGCGCTGGCCAGGGGACGGACGGTGCTGCTCGAGGCCGGCCAAGCCACGATGCTCGACGTCGACCACGGCAGCTACCCGTTCGTGACGTCGTCCAGCGCGACGTCCGGTGGTGCCTGCACCGGGTCGGGCATCCCCCCGAACCGCATCGACCGGGTGGTCGCGATCCTCAAGGCCTACACGACTCGCGTCGGAGAGGGCCCCTTCCCGACGGAGCTGCACGACGACGCCGGGGAGTTCTTGCGCAAGACCGGCCATGAGTACGGCACCACCACCGGCCGGCCGCGTCGCTGCGGGTGGTTCGACGCCGTCATCGCTCGCTACGCCACCCGGGTCAACGGGGTCACCGACTTCGTACTGACCAAGCTCGACGTGCTGACCGGCTTCGAGCAGGTCCCTGTCTGCGTGGCGTACGACGTCGACGGTGTCCGCCATCACGAGATGCCCATGACGCAGACGGACTTCCACCACGCTGTACCCGTCTACGACGAGTTCCCCGGCTGGTGGGAAGACATCACCCGATGCCGACGCTTCGACGATCTGCCGCAGGCGGCCCAGTCGTACGTGAAGGCACTGGAGCAGCTGTCCGGCGCCCCGATCTCCGTCATCGGCGTCGGCCCGGGTCGTGACGAGTGCGTGGTGCTACGCGACCTGGTGTGACGAACCGTCCAGGGGTGCAGCGCAGGAAGGAGATGGTCCGGGCGTGGGCCGCCCATATGGTCAGGGAATGATGTGGATGTCCTTCCAGGTGGGGATATGCCAGACGTCGTCCGCGTTCATCCCGCCGATGCGCGATCCATGCGGCATCGCCACACCGGGATGGCCGGTGACGATGACCGGGTAGTACTCGGTCATGATCAGCCGGTCCAACGCCCCCCATGCCGTGGTTTGCTGCTCGACCGGTAGTCCGAGGATCCGCTCGATCTCGGCGTCGATCTCCGGTTCTGCGAAGAACGCGAAGTTGCCCTCACCGTCTGATTGGAACACCGGCGGGAACCAGTCGCTGCCGGAGGCCCAGTCGGGGCACCAGCCGCCGAGGCGGGCGTTCACTGGCGCGTTCGGGTCGGTGTAAGCCTCGGAGAAGTCCTCGTCGCTGGTGGTCGGGAAGGGCGTGACGTTGAAACCTGCGGCTTCCAAGTTTTCCGCCACCTCAGCGATGACCTCTGTCGCAACCGGATCACTCTTCATGTAGAGGAACGACAGGTCGAACTCACCGGGTGACCATCCTGCCTCCTGCAAGAGAGCCCGCGCCATGCCCACGTCGGTGCGCCCAGGGTTCGTCTCCAGGGGGTTGTAGTCCTGCCGTCCGGGGAAGCCGGGCGGCAAGATCGACGTCCCAGGGAAGACCGTTACCCCTAGGGTCCCGTAGAGCCGCGCCACGTCCCGATAGGGAAGGGCGTATCCGATGGCTTGACGGACCCGGACGTCCGTGATCTTGCGGTAGTCAGGCGACAGAAAGAACGTGCACGGCGACGAACCGAAAGCCAACTGGTTCAGTTCCGCCACCCGTCGATAGTCGTCCGCTGACACGCTGGTCATGGACAGTGTCGTGGCCGCCTGGGCGGAGTCACCGAGAATCGTGGCGTCGATGCGGCCAACCGGTATGTCGAACGTGAACTCGTACCGGTCGGGATAGCCATGCCGCCCTGGGTCGGTGTCGGGGTCCCAGTACTCGTTGCGAACCAGCGTCAGCGACTTACCCGGCGTGTAGTCGGCGAACCGATACGGCCCGGTCGCCAGGGGATGCCGCCCGTACGTCGCCGGGTCGCTGCCCCGCTCCGGGATGGGGCCGATGGCCGGCCACGCCGCCCAGTAGGGCATGTCCTGGAACGGCTTCGCCATCTTCAGGGTGAGCGTGTTTCCCTCGATGACGATTCCCGGATAGGACGTGCCGGACGCGTAAGGACCCCGATACCTGTCGCCGTCGAGGAAGCACTCGTTGCTGTAGGCAGGACCGTTCGGGAATGCCCGTCGGTAGAACGACCGCTTGATTCCGTAGGCGACGTCGTCGACGGTGACCTTCTCGCCGTTCTCGTACCTCACCCCGTCGGAAT
>JACCYJ010000251.1 GCA_013696555.1 Nocardioidaceae bacterium
GCGGTGCGGTGGATCGGCCCGTCCTCGGCGGCCAGGCGACGGCCCTGCCCGCCCCACTGACCCGGCCGAGGCGCCGACTCCGCACATCCGCGACTTCCTGGGGCGGATCGAGCGGCCACAGGGGCGAGATGGGTTGGGCACAAAATGCCAGCGCCCTGAGGGCGCTGGTTCTCACGACACGCTTATTGGTAGCGGGGGCAGGATTTGAACCTGCGACCTCTGGGTTATGAGCAGAGCGGAACAGGCAACGGCAGGGCTGGCTGCTACCCTGGACACGTACGTTTCCGCAGGTCAGAGGCCTAACCGCGTACACAAGCGTCCGGGGAACCTCGCCAGGATCTGCAGGCGTCTGCCCACATTCTGCCCACATGGAGCGTGAGGACCCGGCGATGGCATGGATTGTTCAGCGCACCGACAACGTCGGTGTCGCACGCTTCCAGGTCCGTTACCGCGACCCGGCAGGGACGAAGCGGACCGCTGGGACATACGCCTCCAGACGGGAGGCCGTGAAAGCTGGCCGACGAGTCGACGGCCGCGTTGAGGACGGCACATGGATCAATCCTGCGGCGGGGCGAATCACATTCCGGGACTACGTGGAGCAGACGTGGTGGCCGAGCCGGCATCTCGAGGTCAGCACTCGGGCCGCCTACCGCAGTTACCTCGACCGGCACTTCATCCCCTTCTTCGGCCATCGCCCGATGTCCAGCATCGGCCCATCCACCGTGCAGGCCTGGGTCACCCAGGCGTCGGCGGAAGGTCTCTCGTCACGCAGCCTCACCAAGTACCACGTGATGTTGCACGGCATCTTCAAGCGCGCTGTGCGTGATCGCGTCATCCTGCACAACCCGTGCGCCGACACCGAGTTGCCCAAGGTGGCACCCCGCAAGGTGCGAATCCTCACGCCCGAGGAGTTCGAGAGGCTCCTCGCTGAAATCCCTGAGCGCTTCAACGATCTTGTGCGCACCGACATCGAGACCGGCCTGCGATGGGGCGAGCTGGTAGCACTCCGACCCCGACACGTCGACTTCCTCCGGCGGATGCTCTCGGTGGAAGAAACCGTCGTGGAGGTGTCCAAGCGCAACTCCCCCACCGGCGAGCGCATGGTGTTCAAGCCCTACCCGAAGGACGACGAATTCCGGACCTTGCGCGTGAGCCAAGACTTGCTTGACCTACTCGCACGCCGAATCGAGCGGATGGGGCTCGGCCGAGATGACTTGCTGTTCCCCTCAACGCAACAGCGCGGCGAGGTCCCGCTGTCCCGGAACACCTTCCGGACCCGCTACTGGCTCCCCGCGCTGGCTCGCGCCGGCATCGACTTCCAGGTCAGGTTCCACGACCTCAGGCACGCCCACGCGTCTTGGCTCCTGGCCGGAGGCGCAGACCTCAAGGCCGTCATGGAACGCCTCGGACACGCGCAGATCCAGACCACTCAGAAGTACTTGCACACGCTCCCTGATGCTGACGACAAAGCGCTAGAGGCTTTCATCCGAGTCCGAGCCCGAGGACAACGACCGTGATCACAGCGTCAGGCCGGCCACCCGAGAATCGGGTAGGGCCGGCCCTCGCCGATCGCCCGTTCGGCCACAGCTCGTACGGTGCGCTGTCCCGCGGCGAACAACAGCCGGGAGCGACACCGCGCTACGCGGCGGTGGCACGGGCGGCGGCGCTTCTCGCCGGGCTGAGCCACGTCGATGACGACGGCGCAACCGTCCGGTTGCTTCTTTTCGGTGGGTTGTCGGCTCACGACTCGCGCTGTTGCGCCGGGGGACGAGCCGCATCACGGTCATGCTCGCGCTCGGCGCAGTGAGTCGACGAAGCCAGCGATCGCGTCTGCTGGGATGCGCCGGAGCCGTCCGACGGTGACGCTCTCGAGCTGACCGCTTTGCACGAGTCCGTACGCGGTGCTGCGTCCTACGTTTAGCCGTCCGGCGGCCTGTTCGACGGTGAGCAACAAGCGCGCTGCCGCGTCATCTGGCCGGTCCAGGTAGGAGGTGTCGGTTTGCCGCGGGCGGCGCTGCGCGTTTGTGGTCATGTTCGTTTTCCTCTCTTGTTGATCTTGCGATTGGGTCATCGCTGCATGCCGAGCTGGGACATGGGACGTTGTTGCTGGGTCAGACCGCGAGGTCGAGGTGCGGGCAGTTGTTGGCGTGGCCGCATGCCTGGGAGTCCGGCGTCGATGTAGCGCTGCTGGAGCTGCTCGGTGGCTGAGCGCTCGGTGCCTTCATTGGCGAGGACACCGCGGAGCACCTCAGTCGGGGTGATCAACTCGGCGGGGGCGTTTTGGTGCTCTTCGATGTCGATCATGGGTCCGGTGCTGACGTACGTGCGGTTGGTCTGGCGGCCCCGGGTCATGGCGACGTAGAACGCTTCCCTGGTCATCGCGGGGGTGGCGAGCACGTGGCAGGTGTCGACGGTGGCGCCTTGGGCGCGGTGAGCAGTCACGGCGTACCCGAGCTGGACGTGCTGGGCGACGTAGTCGGGGTCGAGCCGGATCGAGCACGCTGGCACCGGCGTGTCCCGGTCACGTCCGGAACTCGTGACGGTCAGCGACCCGTCGGGTTGGGTGGCGGTGACCTGCCAGGTGTCGCCGTTGCGGACCCAGTTCCCGTCGGGGGTGCGCAACCGTCGCTGGTTCTCCCGGGTGATCACAAGGTCGCCGACGCCGGCGGTGGTGCCGTCCCGCAGCTCGACACCGCTCTCGGCGACCTCTCGGGTGTGGACGCGACTGGTCCGGGCGCGCTCGTTGAGCTGGGCCACGGTGGCGTTGTCCGCGGCGATCAACAGACTGCTGCGCCCGGTGGCTCGGTCCGCAGCCCACGCCTCGTGCGCGGCGTCGATCATGGTGTCGTGGTCGCCGCCGGTCACGCGTCGGTGCTCGGTGTAGGTGTCCACGCAGGCGGGGTCACCGTCGCGGAGCCGCCGGGTGGCCTCGGCCTCCCAACGGTGGCTGAACCGCCACAGCCCGTCGAGTGAGGTTGTGTGCCCGTGCCTGACGAGCAGGCCGAAGGCTCCACCGGCCGGGACGGGGCCGAGCTGGCGATGGTCGCCGACCAGCAGCAGCTTCGCGCCGGCCTGTCGCGCCTGGGCTGCGAGCGCGGCGAGGTCGAGGGTGCCGCTCATGGCTGCCTCGTCGACGATCAGCAGCTGACCGGCCCGGAGCTGCCATCGCCGCTGCTCGCCGTCGAGCCGGCGGATCGCTGTGGCCGCCGACAGCGCTGCATCACGATCTCCGCGGTGCTGGAACGCGATGCACCGTTCCCGCAGCCGGGCGCGTACCGCGGCGCGTTCCTCGGCGCCGGGACCGTTGGCTTCCCACAGCCACTTCGCGGTGATCTCGCACCGCATCCCCAGCGCCTGGGCGAGCTCGCCCGCAGCCGCCGCGGACGGCGCCAGCCCGACGACGCTGCCGGCCCCGCACTGCGCTTCCCACACCCGGCAGATCACCGCGAGCGTCACGGTCTTCCCGGTCCCGGCCGGTCCGACCAGCACGTCGACCGGTCGCCCGGAGATGGCGATCTCGACGACGGCCTCCCGCTGGTCGGCCGCGAGGATGTGGATCTTGCCGCCACGCGAGTCGGGGATCGCCACCGCGGCTTCTGCGTCCGCCACGGCCGCTGGGATGCTGATCACGCCTTCCCCGGAGCGGGCATTGCTGATCATCAGAGACTGCTCGGCGTCGAGGATGGCGCGGCTGGTGTAGCGGCGCTCCGACCAGGTGGGCTCGGCCGCCAGGCTGGGCGACGTTGCCGGGCCGTCGATGCGAACGCACTGCTTCACCGCCGCGAAGACGATCATGTCGGTGAGCCGGATCCGCTCAGCCGGCCCGGACATCCGCATCCCCCGGGTCACCCGGGATGCCTCCGCGTGCAGATTCCACTCATCCCACGTCGTGCGCCGGGACTGCACACCGGACACC
>JACCYJ010000253.1 GCA_013696555.1 Nocardioidaceae bacterium
CGGGCTGCTGGCGTCTTCTTGCTCCGGTGACCCGGCATTATGTGGTTCGAACGGACGGCGGACGGCGGCGTGGGTCGGGAGAATGAAGCTGTGCTGACTCGTCCTCGCCGGTGAGCTGCAACCGACCCGCCGCTACACGATCACCTACCGCAGCGGACGCCACGCCGTAGGGGCCGCCCGCAGCACGGTGCCGGAGCTGCCTGACGGTTTCCGCTACCACGACCTACGGCACTACCTGGCGTCGCTGCTCATCGCCTCCGGTGCCGACGTGAAGGTGGTTCAGGCGAGGCTGCGGCACGCATCGGCCAAGACGACGCTGGACACGTCCGGGCACCTGTGGCCGGACTCCGACGACAGCACTCGCGCCGCTATCGACGCGGTGATAACAGCTCGCACCTCAAGCACTAGGAGGGCCGTCTAGTGGAGTGCCAGAGTCCCAACTGCCAGCGTCCAGCCGAAGTGTGGATGGCCGCCGTCTACGCAACCGCCTACGAGTGGGACAACTACCACCAAGGTCGCCTCTGCCGCCGGTGCGCGGCAGAGTGGAGCAGCTGCGTGGCCACCGACGGCGGCGTCCGAGTCGAACTTGAGTCGCTCAATCCTGGCTCTTGCGGACTATCTGCGGACTAAACCGAGCAGCTCCCCGCATTGTCGCAGGTCAGATGCCCAACCGGGGTCGTATGTCGTAGTACGGCACAAACATGTGCACGGCGTGGGACCCGTGATGAACGGCGCAGGTGAAGAAGATCAATGCGGTTGCGGTGCCCAGCTTGTTGGTGCGCAATTCGTGGTTCTGGATCAGCGGTACCACGATCGCCCGGACTATCCCGAAGTAGGCCAGGGCCACGATGGCGTTAGCGACCGCCGCAACCTGCCAAGACTCCACAGTCAGCTCTCCCTGCTGCTACTACATGCACAAGCTGTGACGAGTTAACTACTAAGAGTTTAGATACCGGAACGGCGTGAGCACCATCCCTGACTCCGAAGGGACTAGTCGACAGCCGTCCGAACGGCTGACGCTGGAGGTCAGCCCGCATGCCCCGTGGGTCGTCGATGTCGCCGGGAGCTCTGCGGCGTACTTCCAATGGCTGGGGGGCACTTCCAATGGGTTCGACCCCATTGGAAGTGACCCGACACCACGTGAACGTGGGATCGGGACAGCCCCTACC
This sequence comes from Nocardioidaceae bacterium, assembly GCA_013696555.1. Taxonomy (GTDB): domain Bacteria; phylum Actinomycetota; class Actinomycetes; order Propionibacteriales; family Nocardioidaceae; genus JACCYJ01. Next base: position 1,170 of record JACCYJ010000253.1, read on the forward strand.
CTTTCGGCGTGAGGGCGACAGGGGTGGGAAGCCGTACGCACAAGGCGGGCGTGGCGCGGCTGCTCGAGTCGTACGCGGCGATCCCACCGGACGCCCCGGTGCGGTTGGCCAAGCGCACCTCGAACCTGTTCCGGCCACGAACGGCGGCACCGCCGCAGGGCCTCGACGTGTCTGGCCTCGATGGCGTCCTCGAGATCGACCCCGTTAACCGCACCGCCGACGTGCAGGGCATGTGCACGTACGAACGTCTCGTCGACGCCACGCTCGACCACGGGTTGATGCCGCTGGTCGTCCCGCAGCTGCGGACGATCACGCTTGGCGGTGCGGTGAGCGGGCTCGGCATCGAATCGACGTCGTTCCGCAACGGGCTGCCGCACGAGTCGGTGCTGGAGCTCGACATCCTGACCGGAGCTGGGGACATCGTCACCGCCCGTCCCGACGGGGAGCACGCCGACCTGTTCGAGACCTTCCCCAACTCCTACGGCAGCTTGGGATATGCGACCCGGTTGCGGATCGAGCTCGAGCCGATTGCCCCGTACGTCGCTCTGACGCACGTACGGCTGGACACCCTGGATGACCTGGCGCAGACCATCGCCGATGTGGTCGACCAACGCGCATTCGCGGGTGCTCCGGTCGACTTCGTCGACGGCGTGGCTTTCTCGCCGGACGAGGCGTACCTCACTCTCGGTCGCGGCGTCGACGAGGTGTCGAAGACGAGCGACTACACCGGTGCTGGCATCTACTACCGATCCATCGCCGAGCGCCCGACCGATTCCCTGACAAGTCACGACTACTTGTGGCGTTGGGACACCGACTGGTTCTGGTGCTCGCAGGCCTTCGGCGCGCAGCACCCGGTCATCCGCCGGATGTGGCCAGCGCGCTACCGCCGCAGCGACGTCTACCACCGGCTGGTCGGTCTCGAGGATCACTGGCATCTCGCCGCCCGCCTCGACCGGATGCGGGGGAGACCTGCCCGCGAACGGGTGGTGCAGGATGTCGAGGTCCCGGTGGGGCGGCTGGCTGACTTCTTGCGCTGGTTCGATGCGAAGGTTGGGATGCGGCCGGTGTGGCTGTGCCCGTTGCGACTTCGCGAGCCGGGAGGTCCCGGATCGGCGCGGACGTGGCCAGCGTATCCGTTGCGCCCGGGCGAGACCTACGTCAACGTCGGCTTCTGGGGCACAGTCCCCATCGCCGCTGACGCTCGCGACGGTGATGTCAACCGTGCCATCGAGGCGGCCGTCGCCAGCCATGACGGCCACAAGTCGCTCTACTCCGACACCTACTACGACGAGCCGACGTTTGACCGGCTCTATGGCGGCGCCTCCCGTGTGGCGGTCCAGCGGCGTTACGACCCCGAGCGGCGACTGACGGGACTGTACGAAAAGGTGGTGGCACGACCGTGAGCACAACGACCGGAGCGCGGGTGGCGATCGCGGAGGCACTCCAGGTGGTCCTGCCTGAGGGCCTGCCGTTCCGCTTCAGTGCATACGACGGCAGCACCGCCGGTCCGCCCGACGCTGAGATCAGCATGCATCTGGCCAACGAACGCGGACTGTCGTACGTGCTCACGGCACCGGGTGACCTCGGCATGGCGCGAGCGTACGTGTCAGGCGACCTGATCATCGGCGGCGTCCACCCCGGTGACCCGTTCGAGTTGCTGCGGATGATGTCGGACGAGGTGCGGTTCCGCCGCCCGCCCGCAGCGGACGCGGTCCGGGTGGTTCGCGGGCTCGGTTGGGGCCATCTCAAGCCGCCGCCCCCGCCGCCGCAGGAGCATCTGCCGCGCTGGCGGCGCACATTCGAGGGGCTGCGGCACTCGCGGAGCCGCGACGCTGCCGCCATTCACCACCACTACGACGTCTCCAACGCGTTCTACGAGATGGTGCTCGGGCCGTCGATGACCTATACCTGCGCCGTCTACCCGTCACCGAAGGCCACCCTGGAAGAGGCGCAGCGCGAGAAGTACGACCTGGTTGCCCGCAAGCTGGGTTTGCGTCCAGGCATGCGGTTGCTCGACGTGGGTTGCGGTTGGGGCGGAATGGTGCGCCATGCGGCTCGGGAGTACGGGGTGCACGCCATCGGCGTCACGCTGTCGCGGCAGCAGGCTGAGTGGGGAGCCGGCGCTATCGAGCGCGAAGGTCTGGGGGACCTGGCGGAGGTGCGGTTCTGCGACTACCGTGACGTGCCGGAGTCGGCCTTCGATGCCATCAGCTCGATCGGGCTGACCGAGCACGTCGGGCTGCGCAACTACCCGGCGTACTTCGGGTTCCTGCGCGATCGGTTGCGGCCGGGTGGCCGGCTGCTTAACCACTGCATCACCCGTTGCGACAACCGCCCACGCGACACGGGTCCCTTCCTCGACCGGTACGTGTTCCCCGACGGCGAGCTGACCGGGTCTGGGCGAGTGATCACCGAGGCACAGGACGCCGGGTTGGAGGTACGGCACGAGGAGAACCTGCGTGAGCACTACGCGCTCACGCTCGAGAGCTGGTGCGGCAACCTGGTCGACTCCTGGGACGCGTGCGTACGAGAAGTCGGAGAAGGCACCGCCAGGGTCTGGGGCATCTACATGGCCGGCTGCCGGCTCGGATTCGAGCGCAATGAGGTGCAGCTCCACCAAGTGCTCGCCGCGCGGGTCGACGACGACGGTGATGCGTCGTTCCCGCTGCGCCCGGACTGGTGACCCACCGGGAGTTGTCACTGCCAGATCAGGTCATTGCCTGGCGTGGCAGTGAAAGATCGAGTTCCATCGCGCGAGTCAGCGCATCGCCCGAACGGGCCATGAGTTGTGGATGACCGGTTGATACACGGTGTGTAGTCGAGCGACTACTTTTTGGAGAGTTGGTCTCGCCTATGAGAGGCACGGCCGCTTCTGAAAAGGACACCGCACATGCGAAAAGGGATCTGTCTCGGTCTCGCGAGCGTTGGAACTGCAGCGATTCTGTCCGGCACCGCGGCCCCCGCCTCGGCTGCAACCAGCGGCGACACCACAGTCACATTCGCACTCATCGGCGCCGCGCTGAGCATCGACGTGCAGCCAACTGCTGACCTCGGAACGGGCGCAACGGGCGCTGCGTCTGTCAGCGGTCAGCTGGGCACGGTGCGAGTTACCGACCTGCGGGGTGGCATCCAGAACTGGAGTGCCAGCGCAACGTCCACCACGTTCTCCAATGGCGGAACCGGAGCCGGGCGGACAGTGTCGAGTGGTGTCAGTTACACCACCGGAGCTCTCACCACCAGCGGCACCATCGTTATCGCTCCGATCGGTCCGACCGCCCTCAGCGGGACACCCGCCACGGTGGCTCGACCGACGGCCGTCGTCGGCAACAACACCGCAGCATGGAACCCCACCCTGACGGTCTCGCTGCCGTCTGACGCTCTGGCCGGCTCGTACAGCGGCACCATCACTACCTCGGTGCTCTAGAGGTCGAGCCGTGCGCAGGCCTCTGATCGCGCTTGTTCTGGTGGCGGGCGCAGTTGCCACTGTCACGCTCGCCTCGGCCGGAGTTGCCGACGACGCGGGCGTTGGGCACGGCCTCGGCATCCGGCTCGTGGATGTCCCGGTCGCAGCAGCGGACAATCCGCGAGCGCGGGTCTACATCATCGACCATGTCCGACCGGGCGAGACGATCGAGCGCCGCGTTCAGGTGGTCAACGACACCCGCCACCCGGCGAACACCGCCTTGTACGCAGCCGCAGCAGACATTGGGGGAGGGGGGTTCATCGGCGCCCAGGGCCGGGCTGAGAACGAGCTGTCCAGCTGGACCTCGGTCAAGCCGAGATCGCCCTTCTTGGAGCCCGGGGATCGCAGATTGGCAACCGTGCGCATTCGGGTGCCCGAGGATGCATCCGAGGGTGAGAGATACGCCGCCGTGTGGGCCGAAGTCACGACGCCCCCGAGGCGACCCGGCGGCATCCTCCACGTCAGCCGGGTAGGCGTGCGCATCTACTTGTCCGTCGGACCTGGAGGCGAACCAGCCTCCGACTTCGCGATTCGCTCGTTCACTGCCGCACGGGCAGACGATGGCAGCCCAGTCGTTCAGGTACTGGTTCGCAACACAGGTGGGAGGGCGCTCGACCTCGAGGGACGCCTGCGGCTGTCCGAGGGTCCCGGGGGCCTGTCCGCGGGTCCTTACCGGCTGTCCCCCGGAACCACGCTGGGCATCGGGCAAGCTGAGCAGGTAAGCGTGGTTCTCGACAAGCGACTGCCCGATGGTCCGTGGCTTGCTGAAGCCACTGTCCGCAGCGGACTGCTCAAGCACACCGCTTCGGCGAAACTGACCTTTCCGTCAGCCCCGGGGGCCAGTTCTACGGTCGAGGCGAAGCACGGAGCCGGCCTGCCCTGGGTCGCTATCTTGGCGTTGGTGATGGCCGTTCTGTTGCTGGCATGGCTGGCATGGCTGGTGTGGCGCAGGCGTCGCGCTACCGGGCGAGTAAGTGATACGCAGCCAGAAACGCTGACTCATGAAGACCGACTGGTCAGGCGATGATCGCCCTTAGTCCAGTTGGCGGCGGACCTCGTAGAGCACGATGCCGGCCGCGACCGCCAGGTTGAGTGACGACACGCGCCCGTGCAAGGCGATGCTGACCTGAGCCGATCCGCGAGCCAGCGCGGCGGCCGGCAACCCGCTTCGTTCGCTGCCGAACATCACCACCATCGGCAGGCGCAACGATACTTCGGCCAATCGCGTCGGCGCTCGCGCGGAGGTCGTCACGGTTGCGGCGCCGCCAGCCTCGGCCCAGTCGAACACTGTCTCCAGCCGGGCCTCGTGCACCACCGGGACCGCGAACAAGGAACCCATCGATGCTTTCACCGCCAGTGGGGCGAACGGGTCGGTGGTGTCACCGACGAGTACGACGCCAGCAACGCCCATGGCGTCGGCGGTGCGGATGATCGTGCCGAGGTTGCCCGGGTTCGCTACCTCGTGGAGCGCCATGAAGAGCGAGTCGCTGCCGATAACCAAGTCGTCGAGATCGCCGATCCGGCCGCGGACGATTGCAGCCAGACCGGACGGTCCGTCCCGCTCGGACAGCCGGGTGAAAAGCTCCGCACTCATCCGGGCGACCGGTGTCCCGAGACGCTCCCGCTCACTGACCATGGCCAATGCCGGTGAGTCCTTGAGCAGGTCGGGCGCGATCACGAGTGTCTCGACGTCAGCATCGGCGTCGACCGCGTACCAGACCGGCGCAACGCCCTCGACGAGGTAAGCACCCTCCCGTTGGCGGTTTCGCCGCTGCGACAACGACCGCATCCGCTTGGCCAGCGGGTTGGCGGCGCTGGTGATCAAGCCCGGTTGCATGGCAACCATCATCGCTGTCACCCCCTAGCATGGTCGCCGAGTCTTCCCTCTATGACGGGAGTTCGGCGGCGCGTTCTTGCTGATGACCGGGATCATGTGGATGTTCCGCAATGCCAGTCCGACAAGGACGGCACGCGGCTTTCGTCTGGCGCAAACTGTCTCGGCTGCAGCAATGGCGCTCGGGCACGGCCTGCAAGACGCCCAGAAGACGATGGGCGTCATCTTCTTGGCGTTGCTCGTCTCCGACCGTGTCGATCAGAACGCCCCCATTCCCTGGTGGGTCAAGGTCGCCGCCGCGAGCGCCATCTCGCTCGGCACCTACTCTGGCGGTGGCGAGCGCGATCTCGCTCGGCACCTACTCCGGCGGTTGGTGGATCATGCGGACACTCGGCAGGCGAATCATCCATCTCGACCCGCCACGCGGTTTCGCGTCCGAGACGGTCGCGGCAGCCACGCTGTACGTGATGGCGATCGGGCTGCACGCGCCGGTGTCGACCACGCACACGATCACGTCGTCACTCATGGGAGCCGGTGCGTCGAAGCGACTCTCTGCGGTCCGCTGGGGGGGTCGCGCGCGGCATCGTGTTGGCCTGGATCGTCACAATCCCGATGGCCGGACTGATGGCTGCCGGCGCGTACGGCATCGCCCGACTGTTCCTGTCCTGAGCACGTCGCCTTGTTGCGCGATCGCGAGCTCCGCTGGAGGACGGTGCACTTCAAATGGCTAAGGGACACTTCCAATGGGTTCGAACCCATTGGAAGTGTCCCTATCCCACGTTAACGTGGGAAAGAAACCTGAGCCGCGCTCAGCCGAAGCGGCCGGAGATGTAGGCCTCGGTACGTTTGTCCGACGGGTTGGAGAAGATGGTTGCTGTCTTGTCGTACTCGACCAGCAGGCCCGTCCGGTTGCCGGTCGTCTCGTCGGGACGCGCGGTGAAGAAGGCGGTGCGGTCGGAGACGCGGGCGGCCTGCTGCATGTTGTGAGTCACGATGATGATCGTGTACTGATCGCGCAATTCGCTCATGAGGTCTTCGATTCGCGAGGTCGCTATCGGATCCAACGCTGAGCACGGCTCGTCCATCAAGATGACGTCCGGCTTGGTGGCAATGGTCCGCGCGATGCACAGTCGCTGCTGCTGCCCACCGGACAGTCCGAACGCGCTCTGTTTGAGCTTGTCCTTCACCTCATCCCAAAGTGCCGCATCGTTGAGCGCGCCTTCGACGTGGGCATCCATGTCCGGCACGTCCATGCCGGTCACGCGGGGCCCGTAAGCAACATTGTCGTAGATCGACTTGGGGAACGGGTTTGGCTTCTGGAACACCATTCCGATCCGGCGACGCACCTCGATGGCGTCCACGTCTTTGGCGTAGATGTCCTGGCCGTGGTAGGAAACCTGGCCCGCCACCCGTGCCTCGGCGATCAGATCGTTCATCCGGTTCAAGCAGCGGAGAACGGTGCTCTTGCCACAGCCGGAGGGACCGATGAGGGCGGTGATCTCGTGCTTGCCGAACGACAGGTTGACGTCGTGAACGGCGTGAAAGTCGCCGTAGTAGACGTTGAGATCCACACACTCCATGACAGGGCTCGGGGAGTCGGGAATCGGCCGAGCTTCGCTCAGCTGGGCGTCGAGGAAGGGCTCATCGACCGCCGCTTCGTCCTTGCTGCGCGCTGCTGTGCTGACCATGTACCGCGCCATCTCACTCCTCGATTACCAGCGCCGCTGGAACTTGTTACGGATGTAGATCGCCAAGCCGTTGAGCGCCAGCACCATGCCTAGCAGGACAATGATGCCGGCCGCCGCCGCGATCTTGAACTCATCTCGGGATTCACTGGTCCAGTTGAAGACCTGCAGAGGCATGGCGGTGAACGATGACATGATGCCGTCGGGGTCAAAGCGCACGGTCACGGCCACACCGATAATCAGCAGTGGGGCTGCCTCCCCGATTGCTCGTGACAACGCGATGATCGTCCCGGTGGCGATACCGGGGACCGCCGATGGCAGAACCTGTCGCCAGGTGGTCTGCAACGGTGTGGCGCCGAGCGCCAAGGAACCGTCGCGAATCTCACGGGGTACCGCCCGCAGGGACTCTCGAGTTGTGATGATGATGACCGGAAGGATGAGCAAACCCAGGGCGACTGCTCCGACGAGGACGATGGCGGTACGGTCCACCCCGACGAGGGCGAAAATCGCGACGGCCAACATTCCGTAGATGACGGACGGGACGGCTGCCAGGTTTTGCAGGTTGAGCTCGACAAGCCTGTTGTACCAGCGCCGGTTGTCGGCGAACTCTTCGAGATAGATGGCAGCAGCGATGCCAATGGGTATGGCCAGCAAGGCCGTGGTGACCATCAGCCAGATCGTGCCGAGCAGGGCAGCACGCAGCCCGGTGGTTTCGGGTGACAGCTGCGAGCTGTACTCGGTGAACAAGGCGCCGTCGAAGCGGCCCGCGCCGTCAATGGCTGTGGTCACGATCAACGTCATCAAGAAGGTGATGGCCAACGCGAGCGAAAGCCACAACGCGATCAGGAAGATGACTGACAGAAGGGTGTTGTCGTGGCTCCTGGCCGAGGAGCGGATCGCAGCCGGGGACGCGGTCATAGTTTCTGCCATCAGTACGCCTCGCGAATGCGGCGCACCAGCGCGATGCTGATGATGTTGATGACGAGCGTGATGATGAACAACAGCAGGCCAACCGCAAACAACGTGTTGTAAGAAACGGATCCAACGATGTTCTCGCCGCCTGCTGTGTTCGCGATGTAGCCGGTCATCGTCTGCATTCCCTCACGGACGTCAACGCTCAGGTTGGGTTGGGAGCCGGCTGCGAGCGCGACGACCATGGTTTCCCCAGCGGCGCGTGATATCCCCAGCACGATGGCGGCCGCGATTCCTGAGATCGCTGCGGGGAAGACCACGCGCAATGTGGTTTGCATCCGGTTGGCGCCCATGGCAAAGGATCCCTGCCGCAGGGACTGCGGCACAGCAGACATGGCGTCCTCGGACAAGGAAGCGACGGTGGGGATGATCATGACACCGAGCACGAGCCCTGCAGACAAGGCGTTGGTGAAACCCACGTCCACACCAAGCCAGCCGCGCAGAACGGTGGGAGTGATGAACTGAAGGGCGAAGAATCCGTACACGACGGATGGCACTCCCGCCAACAGCTCGAGGACCGGCTTGAGAAGCTTGCGGACGCGAGGGTTGGCGTACTCCGAGAGGTACATCGCGGCACCCAGACCGAACGGGACAGCGACCAGCATGCCGACCAACGTCGTCATCATCGTCCCGGCGACGAGAGGAAGTACGCCATACTCAACGGGATTCAAACTTGGACGCCAGGTCGTGCCGAACAAGAATCCGGTGAGCGACACCTCGCGGAAGAAGTCGAGCGCCGGACGCAGCAAGGCGATGACGATACCGACGGTGATAGCGACCGAGAGGAAAGCCGCCAGGCGCAGCAGGAACATGACGATCTGCTCGCCCGGTCGGCTGCGCCTGCGCAGGGCCCCGCTGTCACCGGGCGGCATAGCGCCGGTGCTAGTGGTCAAGGCCGCCGGAGGAGCGGTGGTGGTCATCGCTGACCCTTCTCATCTCGAACGAGGATCGTACTGTCCGCGGGGCGGGCTGGGGCCTCCCGCCCCGCGGACACAGACTCACTGAAGCTGGCTGAGCGTGTCTGCCGTCTCCTGAGTCTGCTCGTCGTTCAGTGGGATGAACTGCGCCGCCTCGGTCACGTCGGCAAGGTTGTCGATGTAGAAGTCGACGAAGCTGGCCACCTGTGGCTGGTCTGCGTACGCCTTGTTCGCGACGTAGATGAACAGCGGCCTCGCCAGCGGTGTGTACGACCCGTCTGCGGCGGTCTCAGCACTTGGCTCGACGCAACCGCCGCCTGAGTCGACCTGCAACGCGGTGAGGCTGTCCGCGTTCTCCTCGTAGAAGCTGAACCCGAAGTAGCCCATGCCGCCCTCGGTGTTGGCAACCCCATCGACCAGGACGTTGTCGTCCTCGGAGGCTTCGTAGTCGGAGCGTGAGGCTCCTTCTTCACCGTTGATCACATCGGTGAAGTAGTCGAACGTTCCCGAGTCGGTTCCTGGCCCGAACAGCGCGAGATCGAGATCGGGGAAGCTGGGGTCGACCTGGTTCCAGTTGGTGATCTTCCCTTCTGCGGCGGGCTCCCAGATCATCTTGAGCTGCTCCGTCGTGACGCATTCGACCCCGACCTCGGGATTGGACACCACGGTGAGAGCGTCGGTGGCTACCTGGAGCTCGGTGTACTCGATCCCGGCCTTGTCGCAGATCTTGGCCTCGTCGTCCTCGATCGGGCGCGAGGCGTTCGAGATGTCGGTCTTACCGGCACAGAAAGCCTCGAAGCCGCCACCCGTACCCGCGCTGCCGACCGCAACTTGGACGTCTGGTTGCTCCTCTTGATAGAGCTCCGCAGCTGCTGAGGTCAGGGGCTCCACGGTGGAGGAGCCGTCGGCAGCCACCGAACCGGACAGGGTCTCACTGCCGCCGCCCTCGGTGCCATTCGTGGTGTCCCCTTCTGAGTCACCGCCGCAGGCTGACAAGCCGAGCCCAACGGTCAGCGCGACGAGGCTGGGCAACGCCGCCCGGCGCAAGGAAGTGCGATTCACGTCTGGTCCCTCCATGGGATCACGAGGTGGATTGTCTGCTTCTCCCTGCGACGGTAAGCGGGGCAGGTGACGGCTCCGGTCGGCCACGATGAACGAGCAGTGAACGCTTGGGCACCATTCGGACACGCCGGGGGGTAGCAGAGGCGGACTGCGCGTGAACGCACATCCATCGCTGTCTTGGCTCAGGGGTGGTGCAACTCGCGAGCCACGACGGTGTCGTCTCGACGGTGGAGAACGATCAGCTGCGATGTCTCGAGTGAGGGGTCTTCGATGTGCATGGCGTCGAACAGCATTGGCAACACCGGCCGGTGCGTGCACACCACCGTTGGCTCGCCGTCGCCCAACAGCAGCTCGGCTCGCCGAGCCACCGTCTTGCGGGTGGCGTCCTCCTGGGACAATCCCCTGTCGAGGGCGATGTCGACGTCGACAGAGTCGGCGTACGGCTCGACTGTCTGGACACAGCGGGTGGAGTCGCTGCTCACCACGGTGCGGATCCCGTACGCCTGCAGCAGGGGAACCAGCCGTTTCGCCTCGCTGAGTCCCCTGGCGGCCAACGTCCGCCTCCGGTCGTCACCCTTCCACCGCCGCCGCGACCGTGCCTTGGCGTGGCGCAGCACGATGAGCGGTATCGCCCGGTGCTCCGCGCCCGGCAGCAGTCGGGTGAAATCGTCGAGGACCCGCCGGTCGGTGTCATAGCTCAACGCCGCTGCGGTCTCATCCAGGTCGACCCACCGGACGGCGGTGATCTCGTGGGTTGGCTCGAAGCTCAGCTCCCCCTCCCCGTCGGGACGGGCGCACCAGTAGCTGACCTGCTTGGTGCCGCCGGTGGTCAGCGGGTACTCCAGCCGTGAGAGCGGCACGCCGAGGTGGATGCCCAGCCCGGTCTCTTCGGCCGTCTCCCGTACCGCGGTCACGGGCAGCCGCTCGCCAGCGTCGATCTTGCCCTTCGGAAAGGTCCAATCGTCGTAGCGCATGCGATGGACCACCAGCAGCTGGATCCGGCGGCCTCCCACCTCGCGCCACACCACCGCACCGGCCGCGAGCACCAGATCTCTAGGCTGCACCCAGGGAGTGTTTCAGGCCCGACGACGATCTCGCCGCCCCTGTTGTGCCGGTGCCGCCGCAGAGTATGGTCGGGTCATTGGTCTGATCGGCCCTCCCCCGAGCCGGTCGGACCTCGACGGGCCGGCTCGTGCCTCTCCCCCCAGAGGCTGTGAGCTGGCCCGTCACCTGCTCCGGCCCGTTACGAGCCGGTACGAGATCAGCCGTGCCGGTGTGCCGTCTCCCGACGTCGCCGGTGCAGCGTGATCAGGTGGTCTTGCATGTTGCGCAGGGGAGCACCGTTGTCGTCGGTGGCGTGCCGCTGCCACTTGCCGTCGGAGTCGAGGTGCCACGAGGCCGTCGCGTCGTCGAACGAGAGGGTCAGCAGCTCAGCAAGCTCACGACAGTGCCGCTCGCTCGGGATCTTCACCAACGACTCCACCCGGCGATCGAGGTTGCGGTGCATGAGGTCGGCCGAGCCGATCCACGCCTGTGGGCTGCCACCGTTCTCGAACCAAAAGATGCGACTGTGCTCCAGGAACCGGCCAAGGATGCTGCGCACCCGGATCGTCTCCGACAACCCCTTCGCACCGGGGCGCAGCGCGCAGATACCGCGGGTCAGCAGGTCAATCGGCACCCCGGCCTGACTGGCGTGCAACAAGGCGTCGATCAACGCCTCGTCGACCAGCGAGTTGACCTTGAACCGGATACCCGCCGGACGGCCGGCCCGATGATGGTCGACCTCGGCCTCGATCCGCTCGACCAGACCGTCGCGGACGCCGTGCGGCGCCACCATCAGAGTCCGGTACTCACCCCGTAGCGAGTAGCCGGACAGGTTGTTGAACAAGTCGGTGATGTCGTCGGCGATGTTCGCGTCGGAGGTCAACAGCCCGAGGTCCTCGTACATCCGGGCGGTCTTGGGGTTGTAGTTGCCGGTACCGATGTGCGCGTACCGGCGGATGCCGTCGGGCTCGTCACGCACGACGAGGGCGAGCTTGCAGTGCGTCTTGAGCCCCAGCAGGCCGTAGACGACGTGACAGCCTGCCTGCTCCAGCGTTCGCGCCCAGCGAATGTTGGCCCGCTCGTCGAATCGGGCCTTGATCTCGACCAGCACCAGAACCTGTTTGCCGGATTCGGCGGCGTCGACGAGGGCCTCGATGATCGGTGAGTCACCGGAGGTCCGATAGAGGGTCTGCTTGATCGCCAACACCTGGGGGTCGGCTGCCGCCTGCTCGATGAACCGCTGCACACTGGTCGCGAACGAGTCGTACGGGTGGTGCACGAGCACGTCGGTGGCCGACAGCGCCGCGAACATGTCGGCTGGGTTGGCTGTCTCGACCTCGGCCAGGTCCGGGTGAGTGCCGGGGATGAAGGCGGGGAACTTGAGCTCTGAGCGGTCGGAATCTGCGATCGCATGAAGGCCCCGCAGGTCCAGCGGACCCGGCAGGCGGATCACCTCAGGGCCGTTGATATCGAGCTCCGAGACGAGCAGCTCGAGCACGTGTGGGTCGATGGATTCCTCGACCTCCAACCGCACTGGCGGTCCGAACCGGCGCCGTAGCAGCTCCTTCTCTAATGCTTTCAGGAGGTTTTCGGCGTCGTCCTCCTCGACCTCGAGGTCCTCGTTGCGGGTGACTCGGAAGGCGTGGTGGGCCACCACCTCCATGCCCGGGAAAAGCAGGTCGAGGTGGGCGCCGATGACATCCTCGATCGGTACGAAGCGCTGCTGCCCGAGCGCCACCCACCGGGGAAAGTTCGGCGGGACTTTGACCCGGGCGAAGTGCTCTTTACCGGTATCGGGGTTGCGCACACCCACCGCGAGGTTGAGGGAGAGACCGGAGATGTACGGGAACGGGTGCGCCGGGTCGACGGCCAGTGGCGTGAGCACCGGGTAAAGCCGGTCGCGGAAAAGCTCTCGGCCGTGATCGCGCTCCTCGCTGGTGAGGTCGTCCCAACGCAACAGCTCGATATCGGTTTCGGACAACCGGGGGACCAGGTCGTCGTGGAAGAGCCGTCCGTGGCGCTCCATCAGGGCGCGACTCTCCTGCCAGATGGCCCCCAGGACCTCGCGAGGGCGTAGCCCGCTCACGGCCGGCACCGCCACTCCCGCGGCCATGCGCCGCTTCAATCCCGCCACCCGAACCATGAAGAACTCGTCGAGGTTGCTGGCGAAGATCGCGGCGAAGCGCACTCGTTCCAGCAGCGGCAGCGCGTCGTCCTCAGCCAGCTCGAGGACACGGGCGTTGAACGCCAGCCACGACAGCTCACGGTCGAGAAACCGGTCCTTCGGCAGCTCGGCGTCGTCCCTCGCGTACGGGGGCGAAACCTCGTAAGATTCCGGGACGAGCTGTAGCGCTTCGGCCAACTCGGGATCGGTCGTGACTTCGTCGACAGCCATGAGCCCTATCGTGCCACCGCTCGGTGAACTCCGGGGACGCGTTCCCAGCGTCGGCACGCCGCGGGTGTCCCGATACCACGTTCACGTGGGATGGGGTCACTTCCAATAGATTCGAACCCATTGGAAGTGACCCTTAGCCATTGGAAGTCGTACGAAACCGGCGAGGTTGGTGCCACCCACGCGGTGATCAGCGGTCGAGACGGTAAAGAGCGTCGGTGGCGACGTGACCGAAGCCGAGACGTTGGTAGACCGCGATCGCCGGTGCGTTGTCGGCTTCGACATACAGAAGTACGCAGCTGAGACCCCGATCGCGCAGGTAGTGCAGGCCGGTCAAGGTCAACAACCGGCCCAATCCGCCGCCCTGGGCAGCGGGATCGACGCCAACAACGTAGACCTCCCCCATCACCAGGTGCCCATGCTCGCCGTCGACGGTCGTGTCGCCGTGGATCTTGGTCCAGTGGAATCCGACGAGCTCACCGCTCCGCTCGGCCACGAAGAAACCCTCCGGATCGAACCACGGCTCGGACATCCGCTGGTCCAGATCGTGTCGAGTCATCTGGCCCTGCTCGGGATGCGAGTGAAATGCCCGGGCGTTCAGCGCCAACCATGCCGTCTCGTCGGCACCGGGCCGGAAGGCGCGGACATGGACGCCCGAAACGCCTTGCAGCGTTGGCAGTTCGACGGCGAGGTTGCGGCGCAGCTGCCACAGCTCCCGTACGCGTACGAAGTCCAGCGACTCGGCGAGCCGGGCAGCGGCCGGATCGTCACCGTGCGACCACAGCTGTACGGGACGCGGGGCCGTCAGCTCGAGCGCCGAAATGACCAGCGCGCGACCCCAGCCCTGCCGGCGACATGGCGGCGCGACCACGGCTTCCGCCTGCACCGGCCCACCCTTGGACACGTCGAGATGGAGGTAGCCCGCCAGCCCGTCGGCGGTGCGTGCCAGCAGATGCTTCGACGCGCCGGCCTCGGGGTGGCGCAGGTGCAACAGCGCGTGTTCGTTCAGTGGGGGATGGCCGTCGAAGGCGCCGGCTGCCGCGACCAGCGTTCGGACCGCCCGGGCATCGGCTAGCTCGAGCGCGTCCAGCCGTTCGATCCGGCGCCGGACCGTCATGAGTCGCGGATCGTCGCCGGGTTGTCCACAGATGCTGGGTCGGGCACGGGAGCGTGGTTTGCTACGGGGACGACGAAGCGGTAACCCACATTGCGGACCGTGCCGACCAGCGTCTCCCGTTCGGGGCCAAGCTTGGCCCGGAGCCTGCGGACATGGACATCGACGGTGCGCGTGCCACCGAAGTAGTCGTAGCCCCAGACCTCCTGCAGCAGCTGCTGACGGGTGAAGACCCGACCGGGGTGCTGCACCAGGAACTTCAGCAGCTCGAACTCCTTGAACGTCAGGTCGAGAGTTCGGCCGTCGAGCCTCGCGGTGTACGAGGCCTCGTCGACGACGACGTCGCCGGAACGGATCACCTGCGTGTCGGGGTCGTCGGCCCGCTCGCGACGCAGCCGTCCGGCCGCCAGCCGGAGCCTCGCTTCCACCTCGGCCGGTCCGGCAGCGGTCAGGAGCACGTCGTCGCAACCCCAGTCGGCCCTCACGACCGCAAGCCCACCCTCGGTCACGACCAGCAGTACGGGTACGTCCACGCCGGTGGTCCGGATGAGCCGGGTCAGCGCTCGTACCTGGGCAAGGTTGCTGCGACCGTCCACCAGAACCGCGTCACAGCTCGGTGCGTCGAGCAACGTCGAAATAGTGGCCGGAAGAACGCGGACCGAGTGTGGTAGCACCGCCAGGGCGGGGAGGATCTCGGCGGGCTGTTGAGCTGAGACCGTCAGCAACAGCAGCGACGACATCGTGACCCCCAGCCCTCGGCCCTGCGCCAAGATAGTCCACATGCCCACGACGCCGGCGACAACGCCGCCTCCGAATACCGCGACGGTGCGCTATTGGGCGGCTGCCCGAGCCGCTGCAGGTTGCGATACCGATGCCGTGACACCCGGCAACTTGGCCGAGGTGCTCACCGAGGTGCGGCGGCGCCACGCTGACAATCCGCGGTTTGCTCGGGTGTTGGACGTCTGTTCGGTGCTCGTCGGTGCGCAGCCGGTTGGCGGACGCGATCACGAGGCAGTCGACGTCGGCGCGGGCGATGTGGTCGAGTTGCTGCCGCCCTTCGCCGGCGGTTGAAACGGGCTCTGCTGGCATTGTCGGCAGCTCGGTCTACACTCTTGTCGTGGCTCCGTCGACACCGCTCACCCGACGCCGCGCAGTGGATCACTGCCGCGTGCACTCGGCGCTCTGTCGCCTGCACTGACCTGCCGGCGCCCCTCTCCTGCCGCTCCCGCGTGAGCCGCTGCGCGCCGTGTTAGACCCCGCGCCGAACCGTCCACCATCCCCGCGACGGGGATCTCGTACTGGAGGTACCACATGAGCCGCGAATCCGCGCTCGTCACCGCAGACTGGGTCCAAGAGCATGCCGACGACCCCGGGGTCGTCCTCGTCGAGGTCGACGAGGACACCACCGCCTACGACAAAGGCCATCTCGCCGGCGCCGTGAAGATCGACTGGCGACAAGATCTTCAGGACCCGGTGCGCCGTGACTTCATCGACCAGCAGCAGTTCGAGGCGTTGCTGTCTCAGCGTGGCATCGGCAACGACGACACTGTCGTGCTGTACGGCGGTAACAACAACTGGTTCGCGGCGTACGCGTACTGGTACTTCAAGTTGTACGGCCACTCCGACGTCAGACTGCTCGATGGCGGCCGCAAGAAGTGGGAGCTGGACAGTCGAGAGCTCACCGACGAGCGGCCCGTGCGCGAGGCGGCCACCTACGTCGCGCAGCAGCCAGACCTCTCCATCCGCGCCTTCCGTGACGAGGTTGTCGACGCCATCGGCACTCGGTTCCTCGTCGACGTGCGTAGCCCGGACGAGTATGCCGGCCGGCTCCTTGCCCCGGCACACCTTCCGCAGGAGTCTGCCCAGCGCGGCGGACATATCCCCACAGCAGCGAACGTGCCGTGGAGCAAGGCTGCCAACGATGACGGCACCTTCCGCTCGGACGAGGAGCTGACGCGCTTGTACGAGGCCGCCGGGCTCGGTCGGGGCACCGATGGGGGCAAGGACACCATCGCCTACTGCCGCATCGGGGAGCGCAGTGCGCACACCTGGTTCGTCCTTCACGAGCTGCTCGGCCACGACAACGTCAAGAACTACGACGGTTCGTGGACCGAGTACGGCTCGCTGGTGGGGGTGCCGATCGCCGTTGGCGACGAGCCGGGCAGCGGCTGAGCATGTGCGGCGCGACGCAGGGCGGGCTGACCCTCGACGGCATCGACCTCACGACACAGACGGTCATCCAGGGGGTGGTCGTCCGGGCAGCGGAATCCCTACCAGGTGCCTACGTGCGCCTTCTCGACTCGGACGGGGAGTTCGTTGCCGAGGTTGCGACGTCGGCGACCGGGCACTTCCGTTTCTTCGCCGCGCCGGGCAGCTGGACGTTGCGGACACTGGCCCCCCGCGGCGTGACGGCGGACCGAGCCGTCGTGGCCACCCGGGGTGAGGTCGCCGAGGTGACCGTCATCCTGGGCTGATGATCTGCTTCTACTTCACCTTGTCCGGTTTCCGCAACGTGTCGCCGGAGTGCCTGGCGGCATAGCGGTCGAGCTCCCCGTCGGCCAGTGCGCGCCACAGTGCCTTGGACTTCTTGGGATCCAGCAGCACCACGCTCTGCCCGTTGTCGCTGGTGTCGTACCGTCCGAGCGGTGCCGTGAGGAACGTGACCTCGTCGGTGTTGATGCCGCGCACTGACAGCGCGAGGTCACGGATGTCACCGTTGCTCCAGCCGTCGTCGACCGTGAGGTTGGCGGTGATGGCTTTGAGCGCGCTGGTGAGCTTGGTGGGACTGTTGGTGACCCCGCCGCTCAGCAGCTTGGCCATCATGGCGCGGAGGAAGTTCTGTTGGCGCGCGATGCGGTCGAAGTCGCCGTTGGCCAGACCATGACGGGTCCTGACGTACTGGAGTGCCTGTTGGCCTTCGAGGGTTTGCCACCCCTTCTTCCACCTGAGGTTCTGGCTGTCGTCGTAGAAGGTTTCCGGGACGAAGACGCGTACTCCACCGATGGCTTGGGTGACGTCCTTGAACCCGTCCCAGTCGATGATTGCGAGGTGATCCATCCGCAGCTTGGTGAGATGCTCGATGGTCGAGATGTAACCGGATGGACCGTATAGAGAGAACGCAGCATTGATCTTGTCGGTGTAGGTGTAGTCACCGTTCTCGTCGTAGAGCTTGACGTAGGAGTCCCGCGGAATCGAAACCAAGTAAGCGGTCTCGCGGTCGGCTGGCAGGTGCAGGATCATGATCGTGTCGCTGCGATGCGAGCCGGCTCTCCATCGGTCCGCCGCCACGTCGGCCGCGATGCTCGGGCCGGGTCCGTTGTCGGCGCCGGCTATCAGGATGTTGAGCTCCTCGCCTTCCGTGACCGGTGGCCGTTTGCTCTCCGCAAGTGTCAGGGGGACGCGGTCGATGTTGCCGAGCTGCGAGTTGAGGTAGAACAGCCAGCCACCGACTCCACCGACGGTGACCAGAGTGACCACGATGACGCTGGCTACGATCCAGTGGCGCCGCAACCATGACGGCTGTGAGGACGCGCGGCGGTTGCCTTTGGAACCGTCGCTCTGCTCCCCGCTGCCGGGCGTCAGCCACCCGGTCACCGAGCTGAAGGCAGCCCGAAGCGCGTCGCCCGCTCCCCTCGGGCGCGCCGAAGCTTGGTCGCTGCTCATGCCACTCCAGTTGCTTACCCGGGCCTTACGCGGCGCGTCGGGTTCACCCATTCTGCCCGGATTCTTCCCGGTCTCAAACTTCGAGCAGAATTGTGACCGGACCGTCGTTGGTCGAGCTGACCGCCATGTCGGCGCCGAATACGCCGCGTTCGACCGCTGCACCCAACGCCTCGAGCTCGTCGCAGAGATGCTCATAAAGGGGTTCGGACACAGCTGCCGGCGCCGCCGCGGACCACGAGGGACGCCTGCCCTTGTTGGTGTCGGCGTACAAGGTGAACTGGCTCACGACCATGATCGGGGCGCCGATGTCCCTGGCTGATCGCTCGTTGCGCAGGATCCGCAGCTGCCAGATCTTACGAGCCATCGTGGCAGCGTGCGCCGGTTCGTCGTCGTGCGTGACGCCTAGCAGGACGAGCAAGCCCGCCTCATTGATCTCAGCGAGGAGGCCGCCGTCAACCTCGACCTTGGCGCGCAAGACGCGTTGCACGACGGCTCTCACGACTTCCCCTCACTGACCGGGGCCGCCCGGTCGACCGTGGCGGCGAAAGTCTGCCACCATGCCGCCATGTCGCCTGCCCCGTCGCCTTCGACGCTGATCACCGTGGCGCCCACGGGGGCGGAGACCACCAAGGCCGACGTCCCCGCTCTGCCAACCACTCTTGACGAGCTGATCGAGACCGCTCGCCGCTGCGAGCGGGCAGGTGCCGCCATGGTGCACGTGCACATCCGCGACGACGACTCCCGGCCGACACTGGAGTTGTCCCGGCTTGCCGAGACTGTCGCCGCCCTGCGTGAAGAGACGACGCTGATCGTCCAGCTGTCGACCGGTGGCTCGGTGCACGATCCGCTCGAACAGCGGCTTCGCGTTCTCGAGGCGGCACCGGACTCGTGCTCGCTGACGATGGGAACGGTCAACTTCGGCGACGATGTCTTCACCAACCCGTGGCCGTTCATCGTCGAGCTCTATCAGCTGAGCCAACAGGCTGAGGTAGTCCCCGAGTTCGAGCTGTTCGACCTGGGGCATGTGACCGCTTTGGCTCGGCTGCTCGATGCATACGGGATGCCGTTCGGCGGCCGGGTGCACTGCGACCTCGTGATGGGGGTGCCTGGTGGCATGCCGGGGACGGCCGATGCCTTGGTCGCCGCCGTCACCGCGCTGCCGGATGCTGTGACGTCGTGGTCGGCGACGGGGATCGGGCGTACTGCGCTGCCGGTGGCGTTGGCCGCGTTGGCGAAGGGTGGTCACCTGCGCGTCGGTATGGAGGACACCCTGACGTTGGCCCGGGGTGTTCCGGTCACGCACAACGTCGAGCTGGTCGAGCGTGCCGCCGCACTGGCCGGGCTTGCCCAGCGTCCGGCCATGACCCCCGCCGACGCCCGCACGCTGTTGCAGACCCGCGCCGCCTGAGCGCCCTCGTGCTGCTATCCCAGGTTCACCTGGTATCAGCGCACTTCACCCGGCGTGTGTGCCAGGTGAAGTGATGCTGAGCCAGGTGAAGTACGCGGTCTGGCGTCGCTAGAGTGGGTCAATGGACGCCGTGGTCATCGCGCTGTTGGTGCTCGCAGCCCTGACACTCAGCGGGTTCTCGCTGTTCCTGGTCTACCGGTTGTTCAAGGGCTCCTCCTCCTGATCGCGATCCGCCTTCACCCCACGGTTTAGACCCATGACGCAGCTCCCGAGCGACCTCCACCCGGACCTGGTGCCGGTGGCCTGGCTGTTGGGTCGCTGGCAGGGAAACGGGCATGGTGACTACCCGACGATCGCGAGGTTCGAGTTCGGCCAAGAAGCTGTGTTCGCGCACGACGGTCGACCCTTCCTGCACTACTTCAGCCGCAGCTGGTTGATCGACCCCGACGGGACAAAGGTTAAGGAGTCCGCGCTCGAGACCGGGTTCCTCCGCGTCCGCCCCGACAGTGAGGTGGAGCTCCTTCTCGCCCACAACACCGGCTTCGTCGAGATCTGGTACGGCAGCATCGACGGTGCCAAGCTCGAACTGGCCACCGATCTGGTCGCCCGGACCCACAGCGCGAAGGAGCACACCGCCGCGCACCGGCTGTACGGCCTCGTCGAGGGGGACCTGCTCTACGCGCACGACATGGCGGCGATGGGTCATCCGATGCACTCGCACACCTGGGCCCGGCTGCGGCGCGCCTAGACTCGGGGAGTGGGCAGTCAGCACGAAGACACGGTCGAGGGCGGTGACTGGCAGGAAACGCTGCGCTCGGAGGGCTACCGGCTGACCCCGCAGCGCCAGCTCGTACTCGAAGCCGTTCAGGCGCTGGGACACGCGACGCCGGACGATGTGTTGCGTCAGGTCCAAGAACGCGCTAGCGGCGTCAACGCCTCCACCGTCTATCGAACGTTGGACGTACTGGAGAAGACCGGGTTGGTCAGCCACGCCCATCTCGGACACGGGGCGCCGACCTATCACCCCACGACCACGCCGGCGCACGCTCATCTCGTGTGCCGAAGCTGCAGTCGGGTTGGCGAGATCGATCCAGCGCTGGCCGCCGCCTTCGGAGCCGCCCTCGACGACGCCGACGGGTTCGAGACCGATGTCCGCCATCTCACTGTCTTCGGTCGCTGCGCCAGCTGCCGCAGGGAGGACGCGTGACCTATCGCAGCCCCCTGCTGCAGGTTTCGGGTGCGGTCGCAGCGGATGGCCTCGATTCCGGCGTCGCCGCCCACTACGGCAACCCAGTCTCTGAGCAGCGGCGACTCGTGGACGGGTCGGGTTGGGTGGACCTGTCGCATCGTGACGTCGTGGCCGTCGCCGGCCCGGATCGGCTGCCGTACCTGCATGCAATGACGACGCAAGGATTCGCAGATCTGGCTCCTGGCGTCACCGTCGATGCGCTGCTGCTGTCACCCCAGGGCCACATCGAGCACGCCTTTCGGGGGGTCGACGACGGCGAGAGGTTCCTCGGGCACACCGAGGCCGGCGAGGGGGCGGGGCTGGTGGCGTTCCTGGAAGCGATGAAGTTCATGATGCGGGTCGAGATCAGCCAGGTCACCGAGGACTTCGCCGTTGTCCATCAGGGCACCAGCGGTGACCTGCTGCTCGAGCGGACGGAGCTCCCCGCGTACGCCACCACGCATGGTCCTGCGTGTGGGGTCTGGGCCCGAGAGGCGTTGCGCATCGCCGAGGGGCGGCCCCGGATCGGGTTGGACAGCGATCACCGCACCATTCCCAACGAGCTGGGGCTGCTCGGCCATGCGGTCCAGCTGGACAAGGGCTGCTATCGAGGCCAGGAGACCGTGGCACGGGTGCACAACCTCGGCCGGCCACCGCGTCGCCTCGTGCTGCTGCACCTCGATGGATCGGTGAATCACCTACCGCCGCACGGTGCCGCGGTCACGGCATCGGATCGGGTGGTGGGATCCGTGGGCTCGTCGGCGCGCCACCATGAGCTGGGGCCGATCGCACTGGCCCTGGTCAAGCGCAACATTCCGCTGGAAGCAACGCTGCTCGCCGATGGTGTGCCCGCGGCTCAGGAAGCTGTCGTGGACCCGGAGATCGGCCTGCACGTACGCCCCGCACTTCGCTGACAAAGCGGGGGATCCGCGCACAGTGGCGAGCGCCGACTCCTTGGGCACGACGGAGTGACGCCTTCGCTGGGGAGTGTCTCCTCAAGCCCGCTCGAAGCGGATGCGGTCGCCTGGCCGTGCCTGGCCACCTCGGTCGTTGTCGGCGTCTATGACCACGGCGATGACCGGGTAGCCGCCGGTGACCGGGCAGTCAGGCCCGAGCAGGATCAGAGCACCGTCGGTGATCACCTGCAGGGCACCCCGCAGGCAGCCCTCACTCGGCAGCTCAGCGCGGCGATGGCGCTCGAGCGTCCGACCCGACAGGCGCACGCCGACCCGGTCGGCCTGGCTCTGCACAGTCCAAGGGAGCGTCAGCAGGTGCTCGATCGCCCCGGTCGGGAACCAGTCGTGCCGGGGGCCTAGAACGACGCGGAGCCGCAGTTCGCCGTGCGGCAACGGTGACACCGCGCCGCACCGCTGCGGCTCGGACACCGTTTCGGAGCCGACCGGCAGCCGCGTACCTGGCGTCAACGGTGCCGGCCCGAGGCCGGACAACGTGTCCGTTGCGCGTGAACCGAGCACGGGCTGGACCGCGATGCCGCCGCTGACAGCGAGGTACGTACGCAACCCGGTGACCGGGGCGCCGAGCCGCAGCATGGCGCCGACGCCGAGGCGTACCGGCTCACCGCTTGGCACCGGATGGCCGTCGATGTCGGCCGGTCCGGCTGCTCCGGTGAGTGCGACCAGGAGGTCGCGCTCCGCCCGCACCTGCAAACCGCCCAGGGTGGCCTCGACTCCGGCCGCAGTGTCGGCGTTGCCGACCAGGCGGTTGGCGAGCCGCAGCGCAGCCCGATCGGCAGCTCCGGAGTGCGAAACACCGAGCACGGCATGACCGGGTCTGCCCTGATCCTGGACGGTGGCCAGGGGGCCGGGAGCGAGGACGGTCAGCATCGGCTGCATGGTGGCACTTGCGACGAAGCGACAGCATCCCCCCGGCTCAAAGCGGCCGGAACCGTACCGGTACGCCCGGGCGCAGCAATGCGGATGGCTTTCGCTCGGTGTCCCAGAGCACTGCGTCGGTGCGACCGATCAACTGCCAACCGCCCGGCGACTCCCGGGGATAGACCCCACTGAACTCGCCAGCGAGGCCGACTGCACCGGCCGGGACCCGAGCCCGCGGCTCTCGTCGGCGTGGCACCTGAAGGCATTCGTCGCCGCCCACCAGATAGCCGAAGCCGGGCGCGAACCCGCAGAACGCCACCCGCCACATCGCCTCGATGTGCGCCGCCACGACCCCGTCGGCTCCCAGGCCGGTCAGGTCGCCCACCTCGTCGAGGTCCGGGCCGTCGTAGCTCACCGAGATTGTCACCGGCTCCCTTTCCGCCTCCCGGTGCATGCCCTCCTCACGATCCGAGACTTGTGGCGGTCTCAGCGCCGCAATCGAACGCTTCGCCGCACGCGCGGTCTCTGGTCGCAGCCGGACCAAGACGGTGCGGGCCGCCGGTACGAGCTCCTCGACGCCTTCCACTGCGGCGGCCGCAAGCGCATCGCGCCACCCGAGCGCCTCAGTCAGCGTCTTGCAGTCGACAAGCACAGCCGCGTCGCCGTAGGGCAGCAGCCGCATCTCAGGCCGTTCCGGCGAAGGCGCGTACGTCCACACCGGCGCTATCCAGTGCGGTGCGGACGGCGGTGGCCAGCCCGACCGCGCCGGGGGAGTCGCCATGCACGCAGACCGACTCCACCACGTCGGCCAACGCCAACGCCTGGGCGGCCGCGTCGGCCGGGGCCTCCAGCGTCGAGCCTGGCTGCTCCCGTGGGACCAGCGTGCCGTCGGCGGCGTACGCGCGGTCCGCGAAGCCCTCGGTGACCGACCTCGATCCGGCCGCGGCGGCCTCGTCGAGCAGCACCGAGCCGGGCAGGCACAGCAACGGCAGGCTGGTGTCGTACGACCGTACTGCCGACACCACCGCTCGTGCCTGTGCCCGGTGATGGCCGACGGCACCGTAGAGGGCGCCATGCGGTTTGACGTAGGCAACGGTGCCGCCGACGACTCGCGCCAGCCCGGCCAGTGCGCCAATCTGATAGATGACATCGGCAGTGAGGTCGTGGGGCGGTACGTCGATGAAGCGTCGGCCGAAGCCCCGGAGGTCGGCATACCCCACCTGAGCTCCGATGACCACTCCGGCCGCGATCGCTGCCTCACAGGTGCGCAGCACAGTCGTGGGATCGCCGGCATGGAAGCCACAAGCGACGTTCGCGCTGGTCACCAGGCCCAGCAACGTCTCGTCATCCCCGAGCCGCCAGTGTCCGTAGGACTCGCCCAAGTCGGCGTTCAGATCCACCCTCATCAGTGCCCGTCGTCCCACTCCCGGACGTCAGCGCCGGGTGCTCGAAGCCGCCACGACTCGGTAACCAGCTCGCGAAGCTCGTCGGCCTCCACGGCGCCGAGCCGGACGAGCACGATCGGATGGCCGTCGTAGTGCGGTGTGGTGGTGAACCGGTCGGAGTCCGACGCGATGAGTGCCCGCTTCTCATCCTCATCAGCCACCCACACGACGGCGATACTGCCCTCGTCCCTCACTGTGGCGAACATGCGTGGCTTCGTCCGGAACGACGGCGTGTTGTTGTACGACGCGTGCTCATAGGCCCCAGGCAGCGACAAGGCGATCCGGCGTACGTCCGCCTCGGTGGCCACGACGCCAGTGTCTCATCGGCCTCTGGTCACGGTCATGAGTTGTCACCGCGAGACCAGGTTCAGACCTGTTCTGACAGTGACAGGTCGCGTCGTTGCGGCGTCACCCGGGATGCCGTGAGGGGGTCAGTTGATCATGCCGGCACCGACGGTGACACCGGTGGCTTCGTCGACGAGGATGAACGACCCTGTCGTCCGGTTCTTCTCGTACGGGTCGCACAGCAGCGGGATCGTGGTGCGCAGCTGCACCCGGCCGATCTCGTTGAGCCCGAGCTCCTTGGTTTCCAGGTCGCGGTGCAGCGTGTTGACGTCGAGGCGGTACTGCACGTCCTTGACGAGCACCCGGCCGGTCCGCGTGGTGTGCTTGATCGCCAGTTTCTGGCGCGGTCGCAGCGGCGCGTTGGTCATCCAGCACACCATCGCGTCGATGTCCTGGCTCGGTTCCGGAGCGTTCTGGGGTCGGCAGATCATGTCGCCACGCGAGACGTCGAGGTCGTCCGCGAGGCGGATCGTCACCGACATGGGCGGGAACGCCTCTTCGATCTCGGTGTGGAAGTGATCGATGCCAGCGATCGTCGAGGTGAAACCGCTCGGCAGCACCAGCACGTCGTCACCCGGCTTCAGCACGCCACCGGCGATCCGCCCGGCGTATCCGCGGTAGTCGTGGAACTCGTCGGACTTCGGCCGTACCACGTACTGCACCGGGAACCGCGCGTCCACCAGGTCGCGGTCGGAGGCGACGTGGACATGCTCGAGGTGGTGTATGAGCGACGGGCCGGCATACCACGGCATGTGTTCGCTGCGCTTCACGACGTTGTCGCCTTGCAGCGCCGAGATCGGGACGATGGTGAGGTCGGGGATCGTCAGCTTGGTTGCAAAGGAGGTGAACTCGTTCTGGATGGAGTTGAACACATCCTCGGAGAAGTCGACGAGGTCCATCTTGTTGACCGCCAGCACCAAGTGGGGGACGCGCAACAGAGACAGGATCACGGCGTGCCGGCGGCTCTGCTCGGTCAGCCCCTGCCGGGCATCCACGAGGACCAGCCCGAGGTCGGCGGTCGATGCCCCGGTGACCATGTTGCGCGTGTACTGCACGTGTCCAGGGGTGTCGGCGATGATGAACTTGCGGGTCGGGGTGGCGAAGTACCGGTACGCGACGTCGATCGTGATGCCTTGCTCACGCTCCGAGCGCAGGCCGTCGGTGAGCAGCGCCAGGTCGGTGTAGTCGTAGCCCTTCGCCATCGAGGTACGTTCTACGGCTTCCAGCTGGTCTTCGAAGATTGCCTTCGAATCGAGCAGCAGGCGCCCGATCAGCGTCGACTTGCCGTCGTCGACCGAGCCCGCGGTGGCGAATCGGAGGAGATCCATCAGAAGTACCCCTCACGTTTGCGGTCTTCCATCGCGGCCTCGGAGAACCGGTCGTCGCCGCGCGTCGCGCCGCGCTCGGTGACCCGGGCAATCGCGATCTCATCGATGATGGCGGCGACGTCGGACGCATTGCTCTCCACGCACCCTGTCAGCGTCATGTCTCCGACGGTTCGAAAGCGAACGGTCCGCTCCTGCACCGTCTCACCGGGACGTAGCAGCAGGTGGTCCCCGGCGGACAACAACATTCCGTCGCGAACGAAAACCTCGCGGGTGTGGCTGAAGTAGATCTCCGGGAGCTCGATCTTCTCCTGACCGATGTAGTACCACACGTCCAGCTCGGTCCAGTTGGAGAGCGGGAAGATTCGCATGTGTTCGCCCGCGCGGATCCGACCGTTGTAGAGGCTCCAAAGCTCCGGACGCTGGTTTTTCGGGTCCCATTGGCCGAACTCGTCACGGTGGGAGTAGACCCGCTCCTTGGCCCGCGCCTTCTCCTCGTCACGCCGCCCGCCCCCGAAGGCGGCGGTGAAGCCCTCTTTCTCGATCGCGTTCAGCAGCGTGCCGGTCTGCAACCGGTTGCGGCTGGTCTTGCCGTCGTCGACCACCACGCCATCGGCGATCGCCTGGTCGACCGACGCCACGATGAGGCGTACGCCGAGGCGGCTCACCCATGAGTCGCGGCAGGACAGCACCTCGGGAAAGTCGAAGCCGGTGTCGACCTGTAGTACGGGGAACGGGATCTTCGCAGGGTAGAAAGCCTTCTCGGCCAAGCGCATCATGCAGATGGAGTCCTTGCCGCCAGAGAACATCAGCACCGGCTTCTCGAACTCCGCTGCTACCTCGCGGAAGATGTGGATCGACTCCGCCTCCAGCTCATCGAGTTGGCTGAGGCGGTAGTCAGCGTGCGCAGGAGGCGCAGCAGTGTTCGACATGGATCGAGGGGCTCCTTGAATTGTCAGCGACAGGCCATGCTATCGGGGCCAGTGGGGCTAGCGAGGCGAGTTGGCGACGTTGATCTCAGCCGAATCCCTGCCGGACCGGGCATAGCGTCTGCGCAACGCTCTCCAGGCGAAGGTACCCGCTATGAGTGCGGCGACTCCGATTCCCAGCGCCAGGACCGGGTCGACACCGAGCAGGTTGAGGCCGGTGATGAAGAGCAGGAGCACGATGCCCCGGCGGATGACTTTCTGTGGCATCCGGTTTGCGATCTTGGAGCCGACGTAGATGCCCGGCGTGGCGCCGATGACCAGCGGGAGCAGGACGCTCCAATCAACCCCCGTGACGAGGACGTGACTCACCGCCGCCGCGAGCACCAGCGGAACCGCTTGGACCAGGTCGGTGCCGACCAGCCGGACTGCCTGCAGACCGGGGTAGAGGAGCAGCAGGGTCACCATGATGACCGAACCCGACCCGACCGAGGTCAGCCCGACCAAGGCGCCGCCGACGGCTCCCACGGCGACCGTGGGCAGTGGGCGGATCGGGGGGTCCTCGTCGTGTCGCGCGCTGCGCCGCTCGCGAAGGGTGACGAACATCCGGAGTGCGTACGTCGACGCCGCGATCAGCAGCGCGACACCGATCGCGTACTTGACGAACTGCTCCTGGTCCTCACCACCCCCGACGGCCCTGATGACAAAGGCTCCGGCGAACGCGCATGGGACCGAGCCGACGCCCAACCACATTGCCAGGCGGAGGTTCGGCGACCCCTCACGCCAGTGCACGCCCGCACCGACCGACTTGTAGATCGCGGCGGCGACGAGGTCGTTGGCGATCGCGACCGTGGGGTCCACCCGCAAGAAGATCAGTGCCGGGGTCATCAAGGCACCGCCGCCCATGCCGGTCATACCGACCACGGTGCCGATGAGCAGCGCCGAGAGGGCGATCAGGACCACGGTGGTGTCCACGGTTATCATCCTTCGGGAGCGAGGGCTGCTGGCGACCGGCTTAGCCGACCATCCAAGTAAAGTACGTCGAGTACGGCAGCCAGGGCATCATCGATGCTGCGGCCAGTCGTGTCCACCGAAACGCGCGCATCGGCTGGTTTCTCGTACGGCGATGAGATGCCAGTGAACTCGGGGATTCTGCCGGCGCGGGCTTTGGCGTACAGGCCCTTGCGGTCGCGTCGCTCGCACTCCTCCAGCGGTGTGGCGACGTGCACCAGGACAAACCCGCCACCGGCGGCTTCGACCATGCCGCGCACCAGCTTGCGGGTGGCGTCGAACGGTGCGATAGGGGAGCAGATCGCGACGCCACCGTGGCGGCTGATCTCCGCGGCGACCCAACCGATCCGGGCGATGTTGGTCTCCCGGTCCGCGCGGGAGAAACCGAGACCCTTCGACAGATGGTGGCGCACCACGTCGCCGTCGAGGCTGGTCACGGTGCGGTCCCCGCGTTCGAGCAGGACGTCGTGCAGTGCCCGGGCGAGAGTCGACTTGCCGGAGCCGGAGAGACCGGTGAAGAAGACAACCAGGCCACGCCGGTCGAGCGGCGGCCGGTCTTGGTCCCGGATCCGGGCGACCGCAGCGGACGGTTCGCCCTCGCCGTCGACGGAAAAGGTCTCGTCCGCGTAGGCCGCTGCGACCTCCGCCGAACGGTGTTGCCCGGCTGCGG
The DNA here is from genome assembly GCA_013696555.1 of Nocardioidaceae bacterium. Lineage (GTDB taxonomy): Bacteria > Actinomycetota > Actinomycetes > Propionibacteriales > Nocardioidaceae > JACCYJ01. The sequence goes on from JACCYJ010000253.1 coordinate 29,509, forward strand.
CCGCCACCGCGACCACCACAGCGTCCGGGATGTCTCGGGCGGCTGCAAGGGTGGCGCGAACCAACCCCGGTGCCGACAGATCCTGCGGCGACCCGGGGCCGGTGAGTGCAAGCAGCAACGGAGTCCTGCCGGTTTCGGCGGCGTGTGCCCTGACGGCGTCGACGTCGGAAGTCGAGAGTATCGCCGTTACCGGGACCGCGAAGGCCTCCGGATTTTCGTTGCGTACCTCTGCTGGCGTGCGGTGGTAGCGCCGGAACGGCCCAAATTCGGTGTGTGCCAGCGGCTCGACGGGACCTGCCAGCGTGACCGTCGCGCCGGCTGCCAATCTGCTCTCGACCGTGAGCCGCGCCAGCGGGACACCTTCGGGATCGATGAGCTCGAGAGTGTCAGTGGCTGCCACGGCGGCGGAGATCGCGGTCGGGACGGCGACTCGGAAACCACGCGAAGAGTCGATCACGCCGCTGCTCAGCAGCTCGAGGTCCGCCAGCTCGACCGGTGTCGGCGTCCATTGCGCGCGGTTCACCCCGCGATTGTGCCAGCGACTAGGGTCGCGGCCGTGGAACACGTCGTGGTGGCGGAGGTCGTGCGGTCAGGCTTCGTAGAGGGCCAGCACCAGGGGTCGATTGTCGCCCTCGGACCTGACGGTTCGCTCCTATGGTCGGTGGGTTCGGTGGCCGAGCCGATCTTTCCCCGCTCGTGCAACAAACCGCTCCAGGCCACGGCCATGGTACGAGCCGGCCTGCCGGTGCGCGATCGGCTGCTGGCGCTGGCCTGCGCCAGCCACTCCGGCGAGCCGTTCCACCTCGACGGCGTGCGCGAGATCCTCTCGGGCGCGGGCCTCGACGAGTCCGCGCTGCAGACGCCGGCGGACTGGCCGCTCGACGGCGATGCCCGCGACCAGTGGCTGTTGTCTGGCGCGGCCCGGTCGGCGGTGGCGATGAACTGCTCCGGTAAGCACGCGGCGATGCTTGCCACCTGCGTCGTAAACGGCTGGGACACCGGCACCTACCGCGAGCCCGATCACCCGTTGCAACAACACATCGCCGCGGTGTTTGCCGAGCTCACCGGCGAACCCGTCGCCGCGGTTGGTGTCGACGGCTGCGGAGCGCCCCTGGTCTCGAGCAGCCTGCGAGGTCTCGCGCGCGGGTACAGCCGGCTCGTGCGGTCCGACCCCGACAGCGCCGAGCGCGCGGTCGCCGATGCGATCAGCGGATTCCCTGAGTACGCCAGCGGCACTCGACGGGACGAGGCATCGCTGCTTCGTGCGTACCCCGGTGCCATCGGCAAGGCGGGTGCTGAGGCCTGCTACGCGGTGGCCATGCCGGACGGCGCGGCAGTCGCTCTCAAAATTGCTGATGGTGGTGGTCGAGCCCGGCCCGTGGTGATGGCTGCCGCACTGCGCCGGCTGGGATACGACGATGCCGTCCTCGATGAGGTGGGAACCTGTCTGCTCTACGGAGGGGGCCGGCCGGTGGGAGAAGTCCGCGCCGTGCTGCCAACCGCCTGACGACTCCGAATCACTGCGAAGACCGTGTGGAGGGCATTGTTTGGCGCGTTGCGGTTTGCCTCGCCGGGGCGTGTCGGCAACCGCTTTGCGCCACTCGACGGGTCAGGTGCTGGCTCGCCGGCCACGTGTCTGCCCGCGCCGTGCTGCCAACCGCCTGACGACGCCCGCCTGACTACTCTGGTCGCGTGATCGACCTTTTCTCCGTGCAGAACGGCATCATGCTGGCGCTGACCTTTGCGCTGTTCGTCTGCAAGGCGGTGGCGTTCGTCGACGCCGTGATGCGGCCGGAGAACGCGTTCGTGGCGGGCGACAAGCAGACCAAGCCGTTCTGGTTGCTGGTCCTCGGTCTCGCGGTCGTTGCGAACACATTGATCTGGTCCCCGCTCAGCTTCCTCAACCTGATCGGAACCGTCGCCGCCCTCGTCTATCTGGCGGACGTGCGACCAATACTCAAGACACTGACCCGCCGCTGACGTGCGACTGTACGTCCAGCGAGGCGACATCACCTCGATCACAGTCGATGCGGTGATCAACGCTGCAAGCTCGAGGATGCGCGGTGGCGGCGGCGTAGACGGAGCGATTCACAGAGCCGGAGGGCCGGCGATCCTGCGAGACTGCATCGCCCGACACCCCCATGGGTTACGCACCGGCGCCGCCGGCTGGACCACTGGTGGTGCCCTCCCGGCCCGTTGGGTCATCCACGTCGTCGGCCCCAACCGAAACGCCGGCCAGGACGACCCCGAGTTGCTCGCCTCGTGCTATCGCAACGCGCTGGCTGTTGCCGACGAGCTCGGCGCCCGTACCCTCGCCAGCCCGTTGGTGTCGGCCGGTATCTACGGTTGGCCGCTCGACGACGCCGCCCGGATCGCCGTCACCACCGTGGGGAGCACCGAATCCGCGGTCACCGATGTCACCTTCGTGGCGTTCGGCGCCGACGCCCACCGGGCGTTGGACCGCGCCCTCGCCGAGCTGAACGCCTAACTCCCGAGCTGTCACTTCCAGATCAGGCTCTGACCTGGCGCCGCAGTGACAAGTTGCGGGTGGTCAGGCCTTGGCCCGGCGGCCGCGGGTCTTGGCCCGCTCGCTGGCGTCGAGCACGACCTTGCGCAGCCGCACGGCGGCCGGTGTGACCTCGACGCACTCGTCCTCACGGCAAAACTCCAGAGCCTGCTCCAAGGAGAGCCGACGCGGTGGGATGAGTCGCTCGAGCTCCTCGCCTGTGGACGAACGCACGTTGGTCAGCTTCTTCTCTTTGGTGATGTTGACGTCCATGTCCTCGGCGCGTGAGTTCTCCCCGACGATCATGCCCTCGAACACCTCGGTGGCGGGCTCGACGAATAGCGACCCCCGTTCCTGCAGGTTGAACATCGCGTACGAGCTGGCGACGCCGGCGCGGTCGGCGACCAGCGAGCCCGTCGGTCGGGTCCGGAGGTCACCTGACCAGGGTTCGTAGGCCTCGAAGACGTGGTGCGCGATGCCGGTGCCTCGGGTGTCAGTGAGGAAGTCGGTGCGAAACCCGATCAGGCCACGTGCTGGCACGAGGAACTCCATCCGCACCCAGCCGGTGCCGTGGTTGATCAGCTGCTCCATACGACCGCGTCGAACCGCGAGCAGTTGCGTCACGGCGCCGAGGTAGTCCTCCGGGCAGTCGATCGTGAGTCGCTCCACCGGTTCGTGCAGCGCACCGTCGACCTGGCGGGTCACGACCTGCGGCTTGCCGACGGTGAGCTCGAACCCCTCCCGGCGCATCTGCTCGACAAGGATCGCCAGCGCCAGCTCACCCCGACCCTGCACCTCCCAGGTGTCGGGGCGTTCGGTGGGCAGGATCCGGATGGAGACGTTGCCCACCAGCTCCCTGTCGAGCCGGTCCTTCACCATCCGGGCGGTGACCTTCGAGCCCTTGGCGCGGCCGGCGATCGGTGAGGTGTTGATACCCATCGTCATCGAGATGGCGGGTTCGTCGACAGTGATCAGAGGGAGCGGCACCGGGTTGTCGAGGTCGGCCAGCGTCTCGCCGATGTTGATCTCCGGGATACCCGCGATGGCGACGATGTCGCCGGGACCGGCCTGCTCGCCGGGCACCCGATCGAGCGCCTTGGTGACCAGCAGCTCGGTCACCTTGACGCGCCCCACCGAGCCGTCGCGTCGGCACCAGGCAACGGTCTGGCCCTTGCGCAGGATGCCCTCGTGGACCCGACACAGTGCCAGCCGACCGAGGAACGGCGAGGCATCAAGGTTGGTCACATGGGCCTGCAGGGGCGCCCCTTCGGTGTATCTCGGCGCCGGGACGGTATCGAGAATCATCCGGAAGAGTGGCTCGAGATCCGGTGCGTCCGGCATGCCGCCGTCGGCCGGCTGTTCGACCGACGCCCGGCCAGCCCGGGCGCAGGCGTACACCACTGGGAAGTCGAGCGAGTCCTGCGCGGAGTCCGACTCCAACAAGTCCAAGAACAGCTCGTACGTCTGGTCCACCACCTCCCGGATCCGCGCATCCGGCCGATCGACCTTGTTGACCACGAGCACCACCGGCAGCTCGGCGGCCAGCGCCTTGCGCAAGACGAAACGCGTTTGTGGCAGCGGGCCTTCGGAGGCGTCGACGAGCAGGACGACGCCGTCGACCATCGCCAGCCCGCGCTCGACTTCGCCCCCGAAGTCGGCGTGCCCCGGGGTGTCGATGATGTTGATGGTGACGCCACCGTCCGGCGCTCCTGGACCGCTGTAGCGGACGGCGGTGTTCTTGGCCAGGATCGTGATGCCCTTCTCTCGCTCGAGATCACCGGAGTCCATGACCCGCTCAGCAACGTCCTGATTGGCCCGGAAGGCTCCTGACTGCCACAGCATGGCGTCGACCAACGTGGTCTTGCCATGGTCGACGTGTGCCACGATCGCGACGTTGCGAAGGTCTGGGCGGGTGAGCACGGGCATGGGGGAGTAGCAGTCCTTCTGAAGGGGGGCCGCGGACGGCGCGACGGCCCCAGTCTATCGACGCCGGCTGTTGGCGCGGTCGCCACCGACGTTTGCCCGCCGAGGAGGCGGGGTACGCGGCGGCCTATGACTGGGTTGAACACCGAGCTGCTCGCGATCTACCTCCAGGACCACCTGGCCGGTGCCACGGTCTCTGTCGAGCTGTCTCGGCGAGTGGCGGGCGCGCATGAAGGCACGCCACTCGGAGACGTGCTCGAGGCGCTCACCCTGGAAGCGATCAACGATCGTCAGGCGCTGGAGGACCTGATGGCGGTGCTGGAGATTCAACCGGACCGGATCAAGACTGCTGCGGCGTGGGCAGGTGAGAAGGTCGGTCGGCTGAAGTTCAACGGTTCGCTGTTGCAACGCTCGCCCCTGAGCGACGTCGTCGAGCTCGAAGGCATGCAGATGGCGGTGGCGTGGAAGGCGGCCGGGTGGCGACTCCTGCAGTCGCTGGCAACCGTCGACCCGCGACTTGGTGAGGCCGATCTCGACGATCTGGTACGGCGGGCCGACGACCAGATCACGAGGATCGAGGAGCTGCTGGCGTCGCTCGTGCAGGAGCGTCTGACCGACTGAATGCGCGACCTTGCCGCCCCAGCGTCCAGTGTCGGTGGAATGGATCAGCATCGGCCAGGGTTGAGCCAACGGCAGTGGAGGTGGCGCACATGAGTCGTGGCACGCAGCGAGCTGGCGCCATCAGGCGGGTGGCGATGCTGTCCGTGCACACCTCTCCCCTGGACCAGCTGGGCACCGGCGATGCCGGCGGCATGAACGTCTACGTCTTGGAGTTGGCCCGGCGGCTGGCCGCACTGGGAGTGGAAACCGAGGTCTTCACTCGGGCCACGTCCTCGCGACTACCGCCGGTGGTCCACTGCGAGCCGGGAGTCAGTGTGCGACACGTCGCCGCCGGCCCGTTCGAAGGGTTGTCGAAGGAAGATCTGCCGGCGCAGCTGTGTCCGTTCGTCCGGGAGGTCTTGCGGGTTGAGGCGGCTCATTCGCCCAATCGGTACGACGTCATCCACTCCCATTACTGGCTGTCCGGACAGGTAGGGGCCGTCGTACGCGACTTGTGGGGTGTGCCGCTCGTACACACGATGCACACGACCGCCAAGGTCAAGAACGGCTCACTGGCGAGGGGGGACACCCCGGAGCCGTGGGCCCGCGTCGTCGGCGAGGAGCAGGTCGTGGAGGCAGCGGACCAGCTGATCGCAAACACGGCGGAAGAGGTCCGCCAGCTTGTGGATCTCTACGGCGCCGACCCTGCTCGCATCGAGGTCGTTCATCCTGGCGTGGATCTCCGCATCTTCTCTCCGCAACCGACTCGGGCGGCTCGGGCCACCCTCGGACTGTCCGAGCGCGGCCACGTGTTGCTCTTCGCCGGGCGACTGCAGCCGATGAAGGCCCCCGATGTGCTCCTGCGGGCGGTTGCCGTGCTCCTCGACGCCTCGCCGCAGCTGCGCAACGAGCTCCAGGTCGCGGTCGTCGGTGGGCTGTCCGGCTCCGGTCTGCAGCGGCCGCACGCACTGCAGAAGCTTGCTGCCGGGCTGGGCGTCGGTGATGTCGTTCGGTTCGTCCCTGCCGTCTCCCAACCTGAGCTTGCGCTGTGGTACGCAGCTGCCTCGCTGGTCTGCGTGCCGTCCTACAGTGAGTCGTTCGGCCTGGTTGCTCTGGAGGCTCAGGCGTGCGGCACGCCGGTGGTCGCGGCGGCGGTGGGCGGGCTCACGACGGCTGTCCGGGACGGGGTGACGGGCGTGCTGGTGCCCGGACACGATCCAGCCAGGTACGCCTCGGTAGTCGCCGATCTGCTCGCCAACCCCCGGCGGCGCGAGCTGATGGGTCAGCGTGCGGTGACCCATGCCGCGTCGTTCGGCTGGGACCAGACGGCGGCCCGAACGTTGCAGGTCTACCGCGCCGCCGTGGGCTCATTGGGGGCCGACCGACTGGCGGCCTCGTGACGCAGCCGCCCCAGGTGGCCGAGATCATCCGCGCCGCGTTGCGGGAGGGGAAGATCGAGCACGCCGAGCCTCGACCGGGAATCTTCGAGGTGACTCTGCCTGGTGAGCGGAAGCTGCAAACCCCGTGCCGGATCGAAGTCGGCCAGCACGCCGTTGCCGTGCACGCCTTCGTCGCCCGCAACCCCGACGAGAACCACCGGGCCGTCTACCGTTGGTTGCTGGAGCGCAACCTGCGGATGTACGCGGTGGCGTTCGCAGTGGACCACTCCGGTGACATCTATCTTGACGGCCGGCTGCCGCTGCACGCGGTGACCACTGATGAGGTCGACCGGCTGCTCGGGTCGGTGCTCAGCTACGCCGACGAGTCGTTCAACACCATCCTCGAGCTCGGCTTCGCCTCCTCGATCCGCAAGGAGTGGGACTGGCGTACCGCCCGTGGTGAATCCACGCGAAACTTGGACGCGTTCCGCGGCTGGCTCGAGCGAGAGACGGGTCCAGGCGGCAACGGCGACCCTCGCTAGGGTCGGAGGATGACCGCGTCCTACCGGCTCGTGCTGCTTCGACACGGCGAAAGCGAGTGGAACGCCAAGAACCTGTTCACCGGCTGGGTCGACGTCCCGCTCAACGCCAGGGGTCGAGCGCAGGCAGCCCGCGGTGCGCAGATGCTCGCCGGGCGGGCTTTGACCCCCGAGGTCTTGCACACGTCGCTGCTGCGCAGGGCGACCCAGACTGCGGAGCTTTGCCTCGACGGAATCGACCGCCATTGGATCCCGGTGCGCCGGTCTTGGCGGCTCAACGAACGTCATTACGGCGCGTTGCAGGGCAAGGACAAGAAGGCGACGCTCGCGGAGTACGGCGAGGAGCAGTTCATGCTCTGGCGGCGCTCGTACGATACCCCACCTCCTCCGATCGCCGACGACGACGCGTACAGCCAGGTTGGTGACGCCCGCTACGCGCAGCTGCCGTCGGAGTTGATGCCGCGAACCGAGTGCTTGGCCGACGTCGTGAGTCGGCTGCTCCCGTACTGGTACGACGCGCTCGTGCCGGACCTCCGCGCCGGAAAGACGGTGCTGGTGGCCGCGCACGGCAACTCGCTGCGAGCGCTGGTCAAACATCTCGACGAGATGAGCGAGCAGGCCGTGGTCAGCCTCAACATCCCGACCGGGATTCCGCTGCTCTACGATCTGGACGGCGATCTGCGCCCACACGTTGTCGGCGGGGAGTACCTCGACCCCGAGGCCGCCGCGGCCGCAATCGAAGCGGTCAAGAACCAGGGTCGCTAGCGGCTGGCCACCATCCCGGCTCGCGAGTGGCGCAAAGCTCCCCTTGTCAGAGGCTGCGGACCGCTGGAGTGTCCTGCTGCGGTGTCGGAAGCTCTCCGGTGACCAGGTAGACGACGCGGCGGCCCATGGACACCGCATGATCCCCGATTCGTTCGTAGTAGCGGCCGAGCAACGCGATGTCGATGGCCGGCTCTACCCCGTACGCCCAGTCGTCAGACAGCAGCATGCGAAACAGCAGCCGCCGCAGCTGGTCCATCTCGTCGTCCTCGTCCTCGAGCTCCAACGCCGCCTGAACGTCGCGCTCGGCCAGGATGCGAGACGCGGAACCAACCATGCGCTCGGCAACTTCGGCCATGCGGGCGATCGTCGGTCGGGAGGTCTCGGGCACGGCGATGTCGGGGATGCGCATCCGAGCCACCTTGGCGATGTGCACGCACAAGTCGCCCATCCGCTCGAGGTCGGCGACCATGCGCAGGGCCGCGACCAGCATCCGCAAGTCACCGGCCACCGGCTGCTGGGTCGCCAACAGCTGCATGGCGCGGTCTTCGATCTGCTCACGGCTCGCGTCGATTGCCCGGTCGCCACTGATGACGGACTCGGCCGCATCGGCCTGCGCTGACAGGAGCGCTTCGGTGGACTCACGGACGGCGTCACGCACCGCACCGGTCATGGCCACGAGGTCATCGACGATCGAGTCGAGCTGGTCGTAGTACAGATCACGCATCCTCAGACCGTAACCCGTCCACGTGACCGGTGAGCGCCCCGCCATGAACGCGATGTGAACAGTGTGGGAAGAGGCAGGCCCAGCTGTTCACGAACCGTGAGCGTGAGGGCCGCCCCGCCGTACCCTTTGCCTTGTGGACAACATCGGCCCGCTGGTCACGCTCCTTCTCGGAGCTGTGATCGGCGGGCTCGTGGTCTGGTGGTGGCGTCTCAGGGAGCACCAGCGTGTCACGGTGCCGGTGCCGCCCGAGCCTGCGGTTCCGCCGGGCGTCGCATCGCTGCTGACGATCCTGCCCTCGTCAGCGGTGCTTGTCGGTGATGACGACTCGGTTCTGGACGCGTCGGCACCAGCGCTGGCGTTGGGCCTCGTCCGCAACGACCGGCTGATGCCTCCGCAGCTGCTCGAGGTGGTGCGCTCTGTGCGCCGCGACGGTCGGATCCGCGACTTGGAGCTGGTGCTCCGCCGCTCCCGTTCGGCCCTGTCGCTGCAGGTCACGGCGCGGGTGGCACCGCTTGGTCGGCTGGTGCTGGTCCTCGCCGAGGACCGCACCCACGAGCGCCGCGTGGAGGTGATCCGGCGGGACTTCGTTGCCAATGTCAGCCATGAGCTGAAGACCCCGGTAGGTGCGTTGACACTGCTGTCCGAGGCGGTCGCCGAGGCGGCCGACGACCCGGCGGCGGTGCGACGATTTGCGGGGCGGATGCACTCCGAGAGCGGCCGACTGAGCCGACTCGTCCAGCAGATCATCGCGTTGTCGCGACTGCAGGGAGACGAGCTGATCCACGAGCCGACCTCTGTCGACGTGGGCGCCCTGATCGACACCTCGCTCGATCGAGTACGGACGGACGCCGAGTCGCGGGGGGTCACCTTGGTGTCGCGCGTCGACCCCGGGCTGACGGTGCCCGGCAACCCAGACCAGATCCTGGTCGCGGTCAGCAACCTGGTCGACAACGCCGTCGTCTACAGCCCGGAGGGCGGCCGGGTGGCGGTGATGGCCGGCCACGCCCGTGATCGGGTCACCATCACGGTCAGCGATCAGGGGATCGGTATCCCCCACGACGAGCTGGACCGCATCTTCGAACGCTTCTACCGGGTCGACCCCGCCCGGGCTCGCGCCACCGGCGGTACGGGTCTCGGCCTGTCCATCACCAAGCACATCGCAGCGAGCCACGGCGGTGAAGTCACCGTCTGGAGCGTCGAGAACCAGGGGTCCTCGTTCACGCTCTCACTGCCCGCGATCAATCCGGAAGACACCGAGTCGCTGTCTGACCTGTGGTCGGCGCCGATGGCTGTCGAGGTCCGGACGCCTGAGGAGGCATCTTCGTGACTCGCGTACTCGTGGTGGAGGACGAGGAGAGTTACAGCGACGCGCTCGCGTACATGCTCCGGAAGGAAGGCTTCGAGGTGGCCGTGGCTGCGACCGGGCCAGATGCCTTGGCGGAGTTCGATCGCAACGGTGCCGACATCGTGCTGTTGGACCTCATGCTGCCCGGGCTACCCGGGACCGAGGTGTGCCGCCAGCTCCGGCAGGTGTCCAACGTGCCAGTGATCATGGTGAGTGCGAAGGACGCCGAGGTCGACAAGGTGGTGGGACTCGAGCTGGGTGCCGACGACTACGTGACCAAGCCGTACAGCCCACGCGAGCTGGTGGCGAGGGTACGCGCGGTGCTGCGCCGAGGAACCGAGGTCGATCCGGGTGCTCCGGCCACGCTCGAGTCGGGTCGGGTGCGCATGGACGTCGAACGGCACGTGGTCACGGTCGAGGGTTCGGACGTCCGGTTGCCGCTGAAAGAGTTCGAGCTGTTGGAGATGTTCTTGCGCAACTCCGGCCGTGTCCTGACCCGGGGCCAGCTCATCGACCGGGTGTGGGGGGCTGATTACGTCGGAGACACCAAGACACTGGATGTCCACGTCAAACGCCTTCGCGCCAAGATCGAGCCTGACCCTTCCCAACCGCGCTACCTGGTCACGGTACGAGGCCTCGGCTACAAGTACGAAGCCTGATCAGCCGCTGAGCTAGCCGCGGGCGGGCAATCCTGTTGGGGCTCGTCGGCCCCGGGAGTCTCCGCCACGCTGTCATAGATATCGGTGTCGCCTCGCGCGACCACCGGCACTTGCATGGTTACGGGAGCCGCATCCGCGAAGGTCAGCGCTAGGGTCACTGTCTGCCCATCGACGAAGTCGCCGCTGAAGGTCACCGCCGCGTCCGGACCGACGATCGTCAGCCTGGTGGAGCAGATCGGCAGCGGCTGAACGCTTTGCGTCACCTCGATTGGCTGGTCGGGTCCATCGCTGGCGTCGACCGAGGTCAACTCGTCCCCGTCGCCGAACTTGGCGAGCAGCGAAACCGACAAGGTGCCGGTCCCGTCCTCGTTCGCGACGATGAGCGCGTTGAGGACGTCCACCCCACCACCGCGGGCATTGAGCCCGGCGCCGGCGTCGTAGACTTGGACTGTTTGGGCGCCGAACCCCGTACCGCAGCCGGCCAGGCCGGCCAGGCCGAGCGCGATCACCAGGTGACCGAATCGGGTGGCAGCCGGCGCGGTGCCGGCCGGGCGCGGACTGTGGCTCACGACCCGAAGCCTAGCGAGCCGCCGCGGTTGCTGACCCGCTTGGGCAGAGTCCGGTGTGGCTCGTGGGACGACTGGGCGGCCAAGGCACGGACGGAGCCGTTTGTCAACCCCCAATTTGCCCTCTGACCTGCGGAAACGTTAGAGACGGCCCTCATCCCCGCGTGTTAGACTGGCGCTGAGGAAAGGGTCACTGACACATGACTTTCACTGTCGGAGAAACGGTTGTGTACCCAAATCACGGTGCCGCCGTCATCGAGGATATCGAGACCCGGCAGATCAACGGCGAGGACAGGGACTATTTGGTCTTGCGCATCGTTGCGCAACATGACCTCGTCGTTCGGGTGCCGGCCTGCAACCTTGATCTGGTTGGCGTCCGCGATGTGGTGGACAAGGAGGGCCTCGAGCGCGTGTTCAAGGTTCTCCGCGCGGAGCACACCGAGGAGCCAACCAACTGGTCGCGGCGTTACAAGGCCAATCTGGAGAAGTTGCATTCCGGTGATGTGATGAAGGTGTCCGAGGTCGTCCGCGACCTGTGGCGCCGGGAGCGCGAGCGCGGACTCTCAGCCGGTGAGAAGCGGATGCTGGCCAAGGCGCGGCAGATCCTGGTCTCCGAGCTTGCCCTTGCCGAGCACACCAACGAGGACAAGGCCGAGACCCTTCTCGATGAGGTCCTCGCCTCCTGACCCGGTCGCGTCGGGTCGCTGTTGTCGTCGCGGCGGCTGGTAGCGGAGTTCGGCTCGGCGCATCGACACCCAAAGCCCTGTGCCATCTCGCCGGTGAGCCATTGTTGGTGCACGCCGTGCGGACCATCGCTACCGTCGGGGTGGAGCGCATCGTCGTCGCCGCGCCGCCGCATCTGGTGGCCGCCTGTAACGCGATGCTTGCGCCGGTGACCGGCGACATTGCGCTGACGGTGGTTGCCGGGGGCACTACCCGCCGGATGTCCGTCACGGCCTGTCTTCGTGAGCTCGGCGACACTGACCTGGTCCTTGTCCACGATGCTGCCCGACCTCTGGTACCGGTGACAGTGTTCGGCCGGGTGCTGGCTGCGCTGCACGCCGGTGCCGAAGCGGTGGTTCCCGCGATCCCGGTCACCGACACGGTCAAGCAGGTCGATTCGGCCCGGGTCGTGCGTACTCTCGAACGCCGGGCGCTGTATGCCGTGCAAACTCCGCAGGGTTTCACCCGGGAAGTGCTCTTGGCGGCCCACGACGCCTCGCGTGCTGCCGCGGATGCGACCGACGACGCTTCGTTGGTGGAGGCGCTTGGTGTTGCGGTCAGCGTTGTCGAGGGAGTCGCCGAGGGTTTCAAGATCACCGGGTCGGTGGACCTCCAGCTCGCTGAGGTCATGCTGGCTCACCGCGGCACATGACGGTCATCGTCCGAGCGGCCACACCGGCGGATGCCGGCGCCATCGCAACCATCTACGGGCCGGTCATCACCGATACCGCCATGTCCTTCGAGGAATCGCCGCCGGACCCAGCGGAGATCCGTCGCCGGATGCTGGTCCCACCGCGGTTGCCTTGGCTGGTGGCCCAGCAGTCGAACCGCATCGCCGGCTACGCGTACGCCTCACCACATCGCTCCAGACCCGCGTACCGGTGGTCGTTGGACTGTTCGATCTACCTGGACCTGGGTTTCCGATCCATGGGTCTTGGGCGGTTGTTGTACGAGCGACTGACGACGGAGCTCGCGGAGCTGGGTTACGTCTCCCTGTTCGCTGGCATTGCGTTGCCGAACCCGGTCAGCGTCCGTTTCCACGAGGTGATGGGGTTCGAAGCAGTGGGAGTCTTCCGAGAGGTCGGCTACAAGCTCGGTGCCTGGCGAGACGTTGGGTGGTGGCAGCGAACGCTCACGGATCTCCCGGAGCAGCCGTCGGAGCCTGCCGAGTGGAGACCGAGGTGACAGTCATGAGTCGCGCATCGGGAGGTCTCGCACAGACACGAGGGCGCTGGCGATCGCGGCGAGCCCTTCGCCACGCCCGGTGAGACCGAGGCCGTCCGTCGTTGTCGCCGCAACCCGGACCGGTGCACCGCAGGCGTCGGAGAGCACGGCCTGCGCCTCGTCGCGACGCGGGCCGAGGGTCGGCAGGATGCCGATCAGCTGGACCGCGACGTTGTGCACGGTGCATCCCGCGGCACGGACCGTGCGGGCGCACTCCGCCAACAGCTGCCGGCCGCTGGCCCCGGCCCAGGCCGGGTCCGACGTACCGAAGACCGATCCGAGATCACCTATCCCGGCCGCGCTGAGCAGGGCGTCACAGGCTGCGTGGGCCACGACATCACCGTCGGAGTGAGCGACCAGCCCACGCGGCTCGTCCGGCCAGTGGAGTCCCGCGACCCACAGCGGCCGACCGCGCTCCAGGGCGTGAACGTCGACGCCGATTCCGGTCCACGACAGTGCGGGCGCAGAAGACACGAGCGTGATCCTTGCGCATTGAGCCACCTGATTTGTCCTCACCAGCGAACATGGAGGTGTGACGCTCTCACCGCGCGCCGCTGCTGCCTTGGCAGGAGCGAGCGCCGGAGCCATCGGGCTGGCCACCGCTGAGCTGGCCGCTGCGCTCTTGCATGCGCGGGTGTCGCCCGTTCTGGCGGTCGGAGAGGCCATCATCGAGCTCACCCCTGGTGCCGTTGCCGAGAGAGCGATCTCCGTGGTGGGTCGCGCTGACAAGCCGCTGCTCGTCATCGGCGTCCTCTGCGGGCTGCTGATCGGCAGCGCGCTCGCTGGGGTGGTGATGCTGCGGCACCGTGGCCTGGGGACCACCGCGCTGGTGGCGCTGCCAGTGGTTGCGCTGGTGGCCGCGATCACCCGTGCCGATGCCCGAGCCGCCGACATGCTCCCCGCCGTGGTGGGTGGAGTCGTGGGATTGATGGTCGCGCTGTGGCTCGTGCCGCGGTCCACCGTGAGCCCGTCGGCACCTCAGGAGCGCGCGCATGTCGCCTCGCGCAGCCCGTCACGCCGCCTCTTCCTTCGCGACGTCGGGCTGACGCTACTTGCCGCGGGCGTTGTGGGTGGTGCCAGCCGATGGGCGGGCAGCGCTCGCCGCTCTGTGGAGGAGGCGCGGCGCAAGGTGCGGCTCACGTTTGCCGCCCCGACGGCACCTTCTGGAGTTGAGCTCGGCGTACCGGGCATCTCGCCGTGGACCACGCCGACGGACACGTTCTACCGGATCGACACCTCGCTCGCGCCGCCACTGATCAAGCCTGCCGACTGGGTGCTCCGCATTCATGGCATGGTCGAGCGCGAGCTGCGGTTGTCGTACTCCGATCTGGTCGAGCGCGGCCTGACGGACAGTTGGGTCACGTTGTGCTGCGTCTCCAATGAGGTTGGCGGGGAGCTGATCGGCAACGCGTTGTGGTCAGGAGTCCGGATGGACGATCTGCTCGCCGAGGCCGGACCGCTGCCCGAGGCCGATGCGTTGCTGTCCACCTCGCGCGACGGGTGGACCTGCGGCACGCCGCTGTCGGCGCTGACCGACGGTCGCGACGCACTCCTCGCCGTGGCGATGAACGGCGAACCGCTGCCGGTCGAGCACGGCTTCCC
>JACCYJ010000281.1 GCA_013696555.1 Nocardioidaceae bacterium
CCCCCTCACCTTGCGGTAGAGCGTCGGGTGGCACGGTCTGCGGGGAGGCCCATGTGGCGATCCTCCCCGCCGGTCCCGTCAGGGTGACCGAGGCGGCGAATCATCCGCCGCGATCTCGGTGACGGGAACCGTTCCGTAGCCCTCTTGCTGGGGGTTCGCACCGTGCTTGCCGTGTGACATGGCGAACTCCTCCTCCGGCGACAACACCAGCTTGTGCCGTCCTCGGATCGCGAAGTAGGCGATGCCGATCAGGAAGTAGATGAGCGTGCCGACCACGCCCGGCCGGTAGTCCTTGTTCAGAAACAGCGAGACGAGCGCGACAAGGGCGATCGCACCGGCGATCACGGCGCCCGGGACACCCACTGGACTCCGATACGGGCGTGCGATGTCCGGCAGCTTGCGGCGCAGCATGACGAACGCCAGGCACTGCATGAAGTAGGAGATCACCGCGCCGAACACGGCCATGTAGAGCAGCGCCCCGACGATCTGGCCCGCAAGCTGGCCCTCGCTTTTCCCGAGGTAGTAGATGAGCAGCGCGAGGGCATACCCGACCACACCGCCCGCGATGAGCGCGACGTACGGCGTGTTCCTGGTCGGGTGGGTGATCGACAGGCTCTGCGGGAAGTAGCCCGCTCGGGACAGCGAGTACGTGTTGCGGCCGTAGGCATAGATGATCGTGAAGAAGCTGGCGATCAATCCGATCAGCCCGATGATCGCGAGGACGGTCGCGCCGGTGCCTTCGCCGAACACCGCCTTGAACCCATCGAACAACGGAGTCGCCGAGGTTCCGATCGACTTCGCGCCATCACCGACACCGGTGTTCAGCAACAGGGTTCCGACGGCGAACAGCACCAGCGTGTTGAGACCCCAGATGGTCGCGCGCGGAATGTCGCGCGCGACATCGTGAGACTCCTCGGCGGCCAACGGCAGCTCCTCGATCGCGAGGTAGAACCAGATCGCAAAGGGCAGGGCCGGGAAGATTCCCGCGACGCCCTTCGGCAGGAAGTCACTGCCGCCCTCGTCGGGCGGGATGTTGGTGAGCAGGCTGCCGTCGAAGGACCGGCTGACGAGCACGGCCACGAAGAAGAACGCGAGGATACCGAGCGCCAGCACGGTGATCACCACCGTGAAACGCATCGTGATCTCGATCCCGAGGATGTTGATCCCGACGAAGATGATGTAGAAGAGGAGCCACCAAAGCACGACGCTGTTCCACCACCCGTCGGAGCCGGTCAGGTCGACGACGATGTCGTGCGACAGGAAGCCCATCGCTCCCACGACGACCGCCGGTGTGATGACGTACTCCATGTTCTCGGCCAGGCCGGTGATGAAGCCGCCCCACGGGCCCATCGTGGACCGGGAGAACGAGTAGGCGCCACCGGTGTGCGGCAGCGCGGGCGACATCTCGGCGATGCTGAAGCACAGGCCGTAGTACATGATCGTGATGACGATCCCGGCGATCAGCAGGCCGCCGAAGCCTCCGGCGTCGAGGCCGAGGTTCCAGCCGTAGAAGTCGCCGGAGATGACGGCACCGACGCCGAGAGCCCACAGCGACCAGAAGGCGGCGTGGCGGCGCAATTTCCGCTTTTCGAAGTATCCTTCGCCGGCCTCTTTATAGGTGACCGATCCGGCCCGTGTCTTGTCCGCCATCGCTCCTCCTGCTTCCCTCTTGCCCCTTGCGAAAGTTGTCAGACAACTTTGACCATAACGCTGGACGGGGTGCAGGTCAACGATCTGGCGTTTGCGCAATCGTCATCGCCATGGGCCGACACCAGATCTGTGGCGCCGGGCCAAGCGCCCGATCGCGGCGCAGTGGAGCCGCCTCCCGGAAGTTCAGGAGTGGGTCGCTGATCGGCTCGCACGGTGCCACTGCAGCCAGCGCTGCACCGCCCCGATCGTGTGCTGGCTGCGGATCGACGAGAAGACGTCGAAGGCGTGCTGGGCCCCGGGTATTGGCACGGCAACCTGCACTGCGTCTCGCGCGGAGACCTGACCTACGAACTGGAGGGTAGGTGGAAGGGTGTCGAAACTACGCTGGCTTGATCCGGGCGGCGAGTGGCCGGCAAACGGCGGCCACGTCGACGCCGACATCGGTCCCCTCGACCAGGATCGTCGCTAGCCGCTTCGGCCAAAGCATGTGGACTCCGCTGCGTTCGCCGACATGGTGAGGCGGAGGTCGATACGGTTGCATCGTGACGCAAGTGACTGACGAGATGATCCAGCTCGGGTTAGACGAGCTAGGTGTCTCAGACCTCGGGGCAGTTGGTGCTGTCGGCGGGCAGAAGGCCGTGCGCAAAGTCTCCGACGGGACCCGAGATCTCGTAATGAAAGTCATCGCGTTGACGCCATCCGCCCCGGACGCGCTTCGCCGGGCCGAGCGTGAGGTGGATCTGCTCGCTAAGTTGACGAGCCCTCACGTTGTGCGTGTGGAATCGACGTTGCGAGAGCTCGGCGAACCTGCGGGAGGATGTCCCGAGTTCCGTGGAACTTCGGTGGCGGTCCGGTGAGCATCAGGCTGCGCTCACGTCTTGAGTGTTGCAGTTGGCTCCGACAGTTTCGGCGGCGGTGTGGCGTTCCAGCGCTGCCCGGAGCACGGGCAAGTGCAGGTGGCCGTTGACGCGGCGGAACTGCTGGCTCGCTTCGACCATGCCGGCCGCGCACCAGCGCAGCGCCATCTGTCCGTCGCGCCAGCGTTTGACGTTCCTCGCGTGGTCCCGGCTGATCGAGATCATCGACTCCACGGCGTTGGTGCTACGAAGG
>JACCYJ010000286.1 GCA_013696555.1 Nocardioidaceae bacterium
GACGTGGCGTTGCGCTTCCTGCGGGAGGACCCCTGGGAGCGGCTGGCGGTGCTGCGCGATGCGGTTCCGAACGTCTGCCTGCAGATGCTGCTGCGGGGGCGTAACACCGTCGGCTACACGCCCTACCCGACGCGGGTGACCGATGCGTTCGTGCACGAGGCGACCGACTGTGGGATCGACGTCTTCCGCATCTTCGATGCGCTCAACGACGTCTCGCAGATGCAACCGGCCATCGACGCCGTGCGCGACACCGGCAGTGCGGTTGCCGAGGTGGCGTTGTGCTACACCGGCGACTTGTCGGACCCGGACGAGACCCTTTACACGCTCGACTACTACCTCGCGCTCGCCGAGCGGATCGTCGAGGCCGGAGCCCACGTGGTGGCGATCAAGGACATGGCCGGGCTGCTGCGGGCACCAGCTGCCCACCGCCTCGTCACCGCACTGCGCGAGCGGTTCCCGCTGCCCGTCCACCTGCACACCCATGACACGCCCGGCGGACAGCTCGCCACACTGCTCGCGGCCATCGACGCGGGGGTCGACGCGGTCGACGCCGCTAGCGCCTCGTTGGCGGGGACGACCAGCCAACCATCGCTGTCGGCGCTGGTCGCTGCCACCGACGCCGGACAGCGAACGACCGGCCTCGACCTCGGCGCCGTGTGTGACCTCGAGCCGTACTGGGAGGCTGTGCGCCGGCTGTACGCGCCATTCGAGGCCGGGCTGCCGTCGCCCACCGGTCGCGTGTACCGGCACGAGATCCCCGGTGGTCAGCTTTCCAACCTGCGCCAGCAGGCAATCGCACTTGGGCTCGGAGAGAAGTTCGAGCAGATCGAGGACATGTACGCCGCAGCCAACGACATCCTGGGCAACCTGGTGAAGGTGACGCCGTCGAGCAAAGTCGTGGGCGACCTGGCCCTGCACCTGGTGGCTGTCGGTGCCGATCCCGCGGAGTTCGAGAAGGAACCCGGTCGGTTCGACGTACCGGATTCGGTCGTCGGCTTCTTGTCGGGTGAGCTCGGCGAACCGCCCGGCGGCTGGCCGGAGCCGTTCCGCACCAAGGCGCTCGCCGGCCGCACCGTACCTCATGCCGAGACCGAGTTATCAGCGGAGGACGAGGCAGCTCTGGCCAGCGACGCGCGGCCCACGTTGAACCGGCTGCTCTTTCCCGGCCCCACCGAGGAGTACGAGGAGGCGCGCTCGCGCTACAGCGATCTGGCCGTGCTGCCGACCACCGGATTCCTGTACGGGCTGGACGCGGAGACCGATGTCATCGTGGAGATGGAGGAGGGCAAGACACTCATCCTCGGCCTGGAAGCGGTCGGCGAGGCCGACGAGCGGGGGCTGCGCACCGTCATGTGCACCATCAACGGCCAGCTGCGGCCGATCCCGATCCGCGACCGCTCGGTGACCAGTGACGTCAAGGCCGCGGAGAAGGCCGACCCGGCGGAGCCCGGGCATGTTGCCGTCCCGTTCGACGGGGTCGTGACGCCGCTGGTGTCCGTCGGCGAGGAGGTCACAGCCGGCCAGGCTGTTGCGGCCATCGAGGCGATGAAGATGGAGGCGAGTATCGCCGCACCGGTCGCGGGGACCGTCGAACGGCTCACCATCGAGGCGGCTCGGCAAGCTGAAGGCGGCGACCTGTTGCTCGTACTGAAGTCCGCCGACTGACCCGTCGGACTGGCACAAGTCCTCAGCCAGATTCTTCGGGTGCTTCACTTGGTGTACGTACACTTCACCTGGCACACACGCCAGGTGAAGTGCGCTGATCCCAGGTTAACCTGGTATCAGACGGGCCCTAGTGACGGCGGACGCGGACCTTGTCGGTACGGCGGTCCCAGCTGATCGTTCCGTGCTGGAACCGCGACCGGAGGCCACCCTCTATCCGACGCACCGGGGTCACCGGATACCCCAGTCGCCCGGCGCTGTAGTGCCGATGCGCGTACGCAGCCAGGATGCGGCCGTAGACCGGACGCGCTCCCGTCGCCCGGGACCGAAAGAACATGCCGTGCTCGAAGCGCGCCTTGCCACCACCGCCCGCGGTCGGCAGGTTCGGCGTCACCGGGAAGCCGTAGCGCGACGCGGGACCACCGGCGTCTCGGTAGCGGCGCAGGATCGGGCCCTGCAGCGGCTGGGCGCCGGTGGCCGGCGACCAGTAGAACCGCCCGTGTGCGAACCGCTGCCGCGCGCCCGGACGGCCGCGGACTCCGGGCACCTGCTCCTCGGCCGACTTCGGCAGCCCGTAGGACCGGCGGCCACCGAGATCGCGCCACCTCGAGATGATCGGAGTCGGCTCGAACGTGAACCACGTCGACGGCAGCCCGTACTTCCAGCGCAGGTCGTCACCGGTCAGCCTGACACGCGAACCGCTCCCGGCCAGCACGAGCTCGCTCACCCGACCGCCCCAGCTCCCGTGCCCGTCGCGCTTCGTGACCCGGATGGCTTGCAGCCGACCGAGCTGCGGGTACGCCGACTCCAGCTCGGCGGTCGAGATGCGCACCGACCACCGGTGCATCGAGTTCCCGGACCAGCCGTCGTACGGGTCTTTCTGGGCCGGCAGGTACGGCAGGCCGCCGGCCGAGGTCCAGCCGCCCGAGGATGCCGAGAACTGGGTGAACGCCGGCTCTCCCTGATACGTCAGGATCTTTCCTGTGGTCGAGTTGACGGCGGCGTTGGTCGAGCGCGTCTGAGCGGAGGCGCCGCCGTAGACCTGGCACGAGGTGGTGTCGCAGATCTGGTAGTAGCGCCCGGAGTTCGCCTGCCGGAGGTACGCCGCGTACGTCCGGGCCGCCACGGCCTGCGCGCGGAGCGCATGCGGCGCCCACGACGCCGGCATCTCGGCCGCGATCACTCCGCGGACGTAGTCATCGAGCGACGTCACGTTGACGGTGTCGCGCGAGCGCGCTCCGGGCTGCGGCAGCGCCGACCGCAGGACACCGCGGTAGCGCACGACCGAGCCGTTCGGGAGGACGAGACCGATCGCGCGGTCGGCCTCGAACTGCACGTTGCCCGTGACCGAGCCACGCCCCGGGACCTTCCAGCGGTGCCACCCGCCGCGAGCGCGGAACTGGACGTCGGTCCGGTTCCCCCTCGTCGGGGCGAGCCGCCACAGGTCGATGCGCGATCGCTGGGGCAAGGACCATGCCGAGCCGTCGGTAAGATCGCGCACCCGCAGACCGGTCGCCGGCTTCACCACCACCGCGGGAGTCGTGTCGGCGCTGATCAGGATCCGGATCGGACCGTGTCGACGAGCCAACCGGGTGCGCGGGTAGTAGAAGCGCAAGATCTGCCGGTACGACTTCCCTGCCAGCGCCGCCCCCTGGGCACCGTGCTGCGACATCCCGTGCCCATGCCCATAGCCGTGGCCGTGCACGACCAGAGTGTCCGTCACCGGCACGAAGTAGGTCCTCGCCTGACCGGGCACCGGGGTCAAGACGACCATCGCCAAAGCCGCCGCCCCGGCAGTCACGACCCGGTGCAGGGATGGAGACCGCTCGATCACCGGTAGACCACGGTGACCAGGTCGGTCTCCCGGTCCCAGCTGATCGACCCCTGCTGGAAGGTCGCCCGCTCACCAACTCGATTCACCGCGATACTCGACGTGGGCAGCCCCAGGTTGCCGGTGATCGATCCCAGCTTGGTGTAGCGCCGCAGCACACGGCCCCACAGGGCTCTCGGAGTACTCCGCGGGCCGACGAACATGCGGCCCTTCTCGAACGCGACGGTGCCGACTCGGGAAACCGCCGTCTCGCGCAGGTCGCTGCGGGGGAAGCCGAGTGGGCTGGACGTGCCGTGCAGGGAGCGGTAGAGGCGCAGCGGCCGCCCGGACAACCAGTGCGTCCCCAAGCCGGGTTTTGCCCACATGGCGCCCTTGCGGAACTTGGTGTGCCGCCCCCCGGCCACCTTGTTCTCGCCGACGAAGACGGCACCCGTCACCGCCCGACCGAGGCGGTCGCCCTTGGCTTCGATGGCCGAGCGGAACCTGCCCAGATAGCTGTGGACACGGTGCCGCAGCCCGGCCAGCCAGGAGTACCCGTACTGCCCGGGACAGGTGGTCGCCATCGCGTCCCGGTGTCCGGAGATCCGATCGAAACGCTGGTGGTTGAGCATCACGGTGCCGCGAACCGGCATGTAGCTGGTCCCGAGACGCCACCCGACGAGCCGGATGACCGCGTTCTTCATGGCCGCGGGCACCTTGACCTCGTCGAAGTTGCCGATCATCGAGATGCCCACGCTGTTGGTGTTGTAGTCACCGGAGTGGGCGCCACGGACTGGGAGTCGCAGACCCCCTCGACGTCCCTCGTAGATCGTCCCGAACCGGTCGACGAGGAAGTTGTAGCCGATGTCGCACCAGCCGCGCCCCTGCGTGTGGTACGCCTGGATGCTGCGCAGGATCGCGGCACCGTCGCTCGGGGCGTAGTCGTTGCTGTTGACCGTGTGGTGGATGAAGACCATCTTCGCGGAGCTGCCGTAGACCGGATCCCAACACGCGTCACCGAGCTTCGGATCTGCACCCCACCGGTCACGGGTCACAATGTCGGGGATCGACGGGAACGCCGGTGCCCGCTTGATACGCCGGCCACTGCTCGCGCGGAACGACGAGTCGGTGGCACCGCCGTCGGCCACGTCCGGAGCGCTGGCAACCGTGACGACACGCAGCCCCTCCGGGGCGGAGCCGCTCCCAGCGGTGACTCGTACCGCGACGGCGTCGGCCCGGCCAACCCATAGCGGCGCCGTCCCGTCCCGCGCGGAACTCTCCTCCGCCGCCGACGGACCTTCGTCAGGCTCGATCCCCAGGTCCTGCCAGGGGGTCCAGGCACCGGCCACCCGGTTGCGCACCGACACCCGCGTGTTCGCAGCCGCGGTGCCGTGGTCCCAGGTCACCGCCACCAACCCGAAGTCGCGCACGGTGGCCGGTTCCAGCTCGGCGACGAGGGGAGTATCGCGCGCTCCCGTGTCGGGAATGCTCATCGTCTGGAGGCCGGCACGATCTGAGCGTGCCGATCGTTCCCCGGCTGCAGTCTCCGTATCAATCCCCGTCGCCGGACCGACAGGCGCGAAGAAAGCACCCGCGGTGATCGACGCGGTCAGCACGGCGCGAAGGGTTGGTCGAGCGTCCGAGCGATGCTCCATGGGGGAAGAACTCCTCGTGGGGACGGGTGTTACGCATGGGTCAGATGTGAAACAAGTGATCTCACTTAGTGATTATGCACAGCCTGGCAAGCCCGTTGGAACCCCCGAGTCGCCGGCAATTGAATTACACCGTTGTAATCACATACCTGCGATTTGGGAAGGAGAGCGCCAATCGCAGAACCCCGCCTCGCGCGCCCGGCCCGAAAGCCGCCCATTGACGGCACGGCGCCACGCAACGAGCCCGCTGCGGTTGCGGGATGCCCCGCCATTGCTAGCGGTGGTGGAGGCGGCGGGCTGCTTCTGCGATCGACCCACTGATCGAGGGGTAGACTGTGAAGGCCCGAGCCAGCTGATCGACACTGAGATTCGCAGCCACCGCAATCGCAATCGGATGAATGAGCTCACTCGCCCGCGGAGCGACCACGACTCCACCCACGACGATGCCGGTAACCGGCCGACTGAAAAGCTTGACGAAACCGTCGCGGAATCCCTGCATTTTCGCCCGCGCGTTCCCGCTGAGGTCGAGCGTTACCGCCTCCACGTCGATATCCCCCGCGTCAACAGCTGCCTGGGAACACCCCACGGTGGCGATCTCTGGCGCGGTGAAGATGTTGGACGAGACCGTCTTGAGGTCCAGCGGTCGGACGGCATCCCCTAGCGCGTGCCACATCGCGATGCGGCCCTGCATCGCCGCGACGGATGCCAACAGGAGCACCCCGGTGCAGTCACCGGCCGCGTAGACGCCTCGCACAGAGGTTCGGGAGACCCGATCGACGCTGAGGAAGCCGTTGGCGTCGAGGGTCGCGCCGGCCTCGACCAAACCCATGTCCGCGGTGTTCGGGACCGACCCCACCGCAAGGAGGCAGTGGCTCCCACCCACCACCCTCCCGTCGGCCAGCGTCACCTCCACGCCGTCACCGACGCGCTCGACCCGCGCCATACGCGAGCGCGATAGCACCGTCATCCCGCGCCGGGTGAACACGTCCTCGATCACGCGGGCGGCATCGGCGTCCTCACCCGGCAGCACCAGGTCGCGGCTGGACACCAAGACGACCTCGCTGCCGAGGGCCCGATACGCCCCGGCGAACTCCACTCCCGTGACACCGGATCCGACGACGACCAGGCGCTCCGGCAACGTGTCGACGTCGTAGACCTGTTCCCAGGTGAGGATCCGCTCGCCGTCGGGCTGTGCGCTGTCCAGGATGCGCGGCTGCGCACCCGTGGCCACCAGCACGGCGTCGGCCTCGAGCCGCTCCTGAGCGCCATCGCTGCGTAGGACGACGGTGTCCGGACCGTCGAGCGACCCATGGCCCGACAGAACCCGAACATTCTCCTTCGCCAACCGGGCCGCGACGTCCTCCGACTGCGCCCGCGCCAGCTTCTTGACCCGCGCGTTGACCACGGAGAGGTCTACGCCCCGCGGTCCGCCAGCTTCGCTCTCGACGCCGCGGACGCCGAGCTCCACGGCACCCGCTACCTCGGTCAACAGGTCGGAGGTCGCGATCAACGTCTTGCTGGGCACACAGTCTGTGAGCACGGTCGAGCCGCCGAGCCCGTCTCGTTCCACCACGACGACCTCGGCACCGAGCTGAGCCGCGACGAGCGCCGCCTCGTATCCGCCTGGCCCCCCGCCGATGATGACCACGCGTTCCACGGCCTCATCATGTCGGACGCGACCCAGCGGGGTCTCGCCCCGACCAGACCGGCCCGGTCGGAGCGCCACTACGCTGTGCTGCCGTGCCGCTGTACGCCGCCTACGGGCCGAACCTCGACCCGGCCCGGATGCGACTGCGATGCCCGCACTCCCCGCTCCGAGGCACCGGCTGGCTGCTCGGCTGGCGATTAACGTTCGGTGGCGAGGAGCTCGGCTGGGACGGCGCCCTGTGCACCGTCGTCGAGGATCCTCTCGAGCAGGTCTTCGTAGCGTTGTACGACATCACGGCGCGCGATTCCGCTGCCCTCGACGAATGGGAGGACATCGACATCGGGGTCTATCGCAAGGTCCGGGTCCGCGTGCAGTCGCTCGACGGCGAGCTGACCGCCTGGCTCTACGTGCTCGACGCCTACGAAGGCGGGCTGCCATCGGCCAGCTACATCGGCCTCATCTCCGAAGCCGCCCTGGCGGCCGGCGCACCCGACGACTACGTCACCCAGCTGCGCGATCGGCCCTGCCGTTCGCTCGGCCCGTGAGCCCGATCGAGCTGCGCAGGCAGGTCACGGCGTGGCTGGCGCAGGATCCCGACCCCCGCACGCGCAAGGAGCTCGAGACGCTGCTGGCCAACGCCGCCAGGGACCCGAAGGCCGCTGCCGACCTGGTCGACCGCTTCTCCGGGCGGTTGGACTTCGGTACGGCGGGGCTCCGCGGCGCCCTTGGCGCCGGCCCCAACCGGATGAACCGCGTCGTGGTGGCGCAGGCAGCCGCCGGCCTGGCCGCGTACCTGCTGGCCTCCCGCTCATCCGGCCAGGGCGGTGTCGTCATCGGCTACGACGCCCGGCACGGTTCCGACGTCTTCGCCACCGACACCGCCGAGCTGGTCCGCGGCGCCGGGTTGGCGGCGTACCTGCTGCCCGCTCCGCTGCCGACACCAGTGCTCGCATTCGCCGTACGACACCTGGGATGTGCGGCGGGTGTGATGGTGACGGCGTCGCACAACCCGCCGCAGGACAACGGGTACAAGGTCTTCCTCGCCGACGGCAGCCAGATCGCCGCGCCGGCCGACGCCGATATCGCCGCCGCCATCGCCGCAGTCGGCGACGTCTCAGGACTGCCACGCAGTGCCGACTACGACCTGCTCGACGACGACGTGGTGGCCGCGTACGTCACCGCCGTCGCCGCTTTGCCGGCGGCCGGGGGGCCGCGCTCACTCGATGTCGTCTACACACCCCTGCACGGTGTCGGTGCGGCAGTCGTGCGTCGTGTCCTCCACGAGGCCGGTTTCGAGCCCGCGACCGAGGCTCGCGAGCAGGCAGAGCCCGATCCGGACTTCCCGACGGTCTCGTTCCCCAACCCCGAGGAGCCGGGAGCGTTGGACATCGCCGTGGCTACCGCACAGGGTCTCGGTGCGGATGTGGTCATCGCCAACGATCCCGACGCCGACCGCTGTGCGGTCGCGGTTCCCGGACCCGCGGGGTGGCGAATGCTCCGCGGGGACGAGCTCGGAGCACTGCTCGCAGACTCCTTGATGCGCCACGGGGTCCGAGGCACGTACGCGACCACGATCGTGTCGTCGTCGCTGCTCGGCTCGATGTGCACGGAGCGGGGACTGCCCTACGTCGAAACCCTGACCGGCTTCAAGTGGCTGGGCCGCGTCGAGGGACTTGCCTTCGGCTACGAGGAGGCGCTGGGCTACTGCGTGGCGCCCGGGATCGCGCGCGACAAGGACGGCATCTCCGCCATGGTGTTGGTGCTGGAGCTCGCGGCCGCGTTGAAGGCCGCTGGGCAGACCTTGTCCGACCGCCTGGACGAGATCGCGCTGCGCTTCGGCGTGCACGCCACCGACCAGCTCTCGGTACGAGTCAACGACCTGTCGCGCATCGGCGCGGCGATGCAGCGTCTGCGCACGACCCCGCCGACCGAGCTCGGGGGGCTGCCGGTCTCGTCGCTCGACGATCTCGCGTCCGGTTCGCCGGGGCTGCCACCCACCGACGGGTTGCGGTTCCAGCTCGCCGAGCGGGCGCGGGTGGTCGTCCGTCCGTCCGGCACCGAGCCAAAGCTCAAGTGCTACCTCGAGGTGGTGATCCCGGTCAGCGACGGGCTCGTCGCCGCCCGAGCCGCTGCTGCGACCCGGCTGGCTGCCATCCGCAGCGACATCGCGGCTGCTGTCGGAGTTTCCTAGGACCGCGCGAGGCTGGTCAGCGGTTCGCGATCACGAGGACGATGACGAACGCGACGGCAACCCCGATGAGAGCCGCGATCTCCACGTACGCCCACCGCCGCACGACCGAGGGATGGTGGCGCGAGGCCTCCTTCTGCAGCCCGGCCAACAGCATGATCCGCTCGGCGACGAAGTCCTGATAGGCCACGGAGTGCTGGGTTTCCGCTGTCCGAACCGGTCCGAGGGCCGCTTGGCTGCGACCCATGCCGAACGACGTACCCACGCCGAGGCCCGGACGCGAGGCACGCACCTGCTGCCTCACCGTGCGACCGACCGCGACGGCGTTGACCACGCGGTCGCGGCTGTAGACGCGCAGCGTCTGCCGTACCTCGGCATCTCGGATCAGATGCCATGGCACCACCACATCGCTGACCAGGTTGCGCACCAGCAGATGGTCGGTGTAGGCGTGGACCGTCGGCCGCACCATCGAAACCCACATCGTCAGGGCGAACAACACGAACCCGACCGCCGTCGCGACCGTGGCGGCCGACCGGTCATCGGCGACCAGGAGGACCGCCAGGACGCACAGAACCCCGATCCCGACCACGCCGAACCACCGCCCTGCGGACGGCTGGAACTTCTCGATGAGATCGCCGTCCCCGCCACCTCGCGTTGCCGGCGTGCCGGTCGGATGAGCCATCCGGTCATTCTGCCCGTGCCAGGCCGGTTACGCCCTAGCCGTCACCAGACTGCAACGTTCGACTTCGGGTCGATCTGGACTGGCTCCTAGACTGCTGCCGTGAGCACCACCGTCGCTGACGACGTCACCGCGACGCAGTCGTCGCTGAAGCGCTTTCTGGCCGGGCTTCCCGGGGTCGACCAGGTAGGTGCTGAGGCTCGAGCCGCCACGTTGGCGACCCGGTCGATCAAGACGACCGCCAAGTCGCAGGCCATCGACCTGGCGATCTCGATGGTCGACCTCACCACGCTGGAGGGTCAGGACACCCCGGGTAAGGTGCGCGCACTGGCGACCAAGGCAATGCGCCCGGACCCGGCCGACCCGACATGCCCCCGAGCCGCTGCGGTGTGTGTCTACCCGGACCTGGTCCCGGTGGCCGCCACCACGGTCGCCGGTAGCGGCGTCCTCGTCGCCAGCGTCGCCACCGCGTTCCCGTCCGGTCGGGCCGCGCTCGAGGTGAAGCTGGCCGATGCCCGATCCGCGGTAGCGGCTGGTGCCGACGAGATCGACATGGTGATCGATCGGGGTGCTTTCCTGTGCGGCCACTACCAGCAGGTGCATGACGAGATCCGGGCGGTGGCGCAGGCGTGTGTTCGTGCCGACGGTGAGCGTGCCCACCTCAAGGTCATCCTCGAGACCGGCGAGCTGGCCACGTACGACAACGTGCGCCGTGCGTCCTGGCTGGCGATGCTGGCCGGCGCGGACTTCATCAAGACCAGCACCGGAAAGATCTCCCCGGCAGCCACGCTGCCGGTGACCATGGTGATGCTGGAAGCAGTCCGTGACTTCCGCCGGGCGACGGGTCGGATGGTAGGCGTGAAGCCCGCCGGCGGCATCCGCAGCGCCAAGGACGCGATCCGACACCTCGTCGTGGTCAACGAGGTTGCCGGCCCGGACTGGCTCTCGCCGGACTGGTTCCGTCTCGGCGCCTCCAGCCTGCTCAACGACCTGCTCATGCAGC
>JACCYJ010000232.1 GCA_013696555.1 Nocardioidaceae bacterium
CCTAGGCGGCGTGTCGTCCGGCGCCGTCACGGTCATCGGTCGTCGAGCAGTACCCCCGCGAGCGTGTGTTCGAGCCATTCCTGGTGGATGCCGCGCCCGAGAGCGTCAACGACGACAAGGCCGCTTCCCTCGTCACGCCGCGCCCGCCCTAAGCCGGTCTGCCGCCTGTTGCGCCGACAGCGTGGCGGCTGACAGCACTCCTACCTGCCATCCGCGCTTGCGCTGACCCGGCTTCGCATGAGAGGGTCCCTGGCCAACCAGAGACAGGGGCGCACATGCACGCAGTGGTTGTCAAGATAACCATCCACGATCGAGAGGCAGCCAAAGCAGAGCTGCACGACAAGGTCATCCCGCAGGTGTCGCAGGCCCCGGGGTTCGTGGCCGGATACTGGACCAGCAAGGACAACACGGGGATGTCGATGCTCGTGTTCGACTCCGAGGATGCCGCGACCCGGGCGAGCGAGATGATCCCGGCAACGGTTCCCGACACCGTGACGCTCGACGACGTGGAAGTACGCGAGGTCGTCGGACACGCCTGACGAGTGGCGTGCGTCGGCCAGCGAAATGCCGTCGAGGTCGAGCTCATCTAAGCTAGGTCCCTCGCCGCTCGTTCGTCACGCTGGGGCTTGATGCGGCGATCTCTCCTGGCGCTCATGGGCTGGCGCCGTCCTTAGCCATAGCGACACGTGCGCTGGCTGCATTGTCTCAGCCACCACGCGGGGCAGCTCCGCCCGCAACGCGTCCGGATCAAGCGCGTCCTGCATGCGCGCACCAAAGCGCTCAAGCGTAAGCTGCGCGTCGTACTTGCGACGGTAGAAACGGCGGTCGACCCACTCCTGGATGTTTCCCCGAACCGGGCGAGCGAGGGCGGCCACCGCGAGTGTGGAGACTGCGATCGCGAGATCGGACTGGCTCGTCAGGGGGCTCAGCACGAGCTGGAAGAGCAGGACCAGGCAGAGATAGGCGGCCGCGAGGGAGGCGGTCAGCGCGCCGTACACCAACGTGCGGTTGATGACCACGTCGATCTCGTACAGGTCCCGCCTCAGTACCGCGACACCGATCGCGAGCGGTAACCCCACCACCGACGCTGAGACCGCGTCCTCGCTCACCCGCAGCAATAGCGGGCGCCCGGCGTCGAGGACTCCGGACAGGAGGTTTCCGGCCACGGCGACTGCGAAGAGGAGGGCCACCAGAGTGGCGGCGTACGCGAACCACTTGACTTGAAGGCGCTCTCGCCCCTGGGCACGCCGGAACCGCAGCACCAGGGAGGCGGCGGCCGCAATGAAGCACGGCGCGAGCAGCACGTTCGCTCCACCGGGAAGCCGCCCCGGCATGTGCTGGGCGGCTTCGACGGCGAAAGGGTTTGCGACGTCTGGCGCAGTGTTAAGTGCTCCTGGTCGGAACGCCTCCGAGAGAGTCACGACGAGAATGACGGCCGCGCACACGTACGCGACGACGCGCCAGCGGGAGGACGGCAGTCGCCCGTCCGGGAAGAGCAGGAGCAGGAACGTCCCCTCGCTGCCCACAGCGGGCAGCCAGCTCCAGTTGGCGAGCCAGGTGAAGGATTCGGCGCCAGGCAGCGGTGCCGAACCGGTCAGGCGCCCGTAGGAGCCGTAGGTCCCTGCGAGGCCTCCGAGCACGGAAACCACGGCGATCCCGAGGCAGACCCACCCAATCTTGTTGGCGGGCTGCCGAAGCGCCAGGAGGGCCCCAACGGCTGCGAAGGCGAGCTCTGGCAACTGCAGGATTACCTGAATGCCGTCCGTGCCCCAGCCTGGGGGAGGCGTAGGGCTGGCACCGAGCACCCAGAAGGCGACCGTCGCCGCGAACAGCGCAACGTACGTCAGGGACAGGACCGTTGCGACCACGCGGAGGCTCACTGGCCTCCTCCGTGGGGTAGCCGCCGGAGGCGTCCCAGGTCAGCCCTCAGCTCGCTGCGAATCGGGGCCATCACAGCGGGGCGAGCGAGTCGCGCCCCTCGGCCAGCCTGCGTCTCATCCGTCCACGGGGCGCGGATCCCGCGCCCGAGGGAGTCAAACGCGGCAAGGTTCCGGTGAACCTCAGCGCTAGGCACGGCGCGACCGGACGCAGGCGAGGTGAGACCGAGCGGTCGTGGGAGCCACACCCTTGCGGCGCGGGCTCACGTGACAATTCGGCTTCCTCCTTCCACGTGGTAAGCAGTGGGACGAGCTGTCGGTGGCCGCCATGCCCAAGTGTCTCCAACTCAGCGTCCGGATCTCGTTACGGATTTCTCGCTTGGGAGTTGTTCATGTCCCGCCGGTCGCCCACGCCCGGGCCGGGTGAGTCCGGTGGCCACCTCGCGAGACAGAGCCCGACGCCTCGCCCGCTTCACCTTGCCCTCAGATGAGCGGGGCTGACCACATCGAAATTCTCAACCACCTCATCGACCTGATCGGACGGCACAAGGGGTGGAGTTGCGCCCCTCAACCCCCGCCGAGGACGAGCAGCAGGCCAACGGTTGGGGGTTGCACTGCCCCCGCGACAACCACCGCGACGGTTACCCCGTCGCAGCGGGATGGGAACAAGTCGCGATGCGGCACCTCCTCGGCGGGCACCGCGCCGACCGCAAGCCGACCATGTGGAGGCCGTTCGACCCTGTCGCGCCCCTCGGCCCCCCGCCACCCTGCTACGGCCGCTTCCTGCGTGCCTGGTACGGCCACACCCTCGGACACCGATGAGGACAGGTTGTCCGCCGTTGTCCGCCAATGGCCGCCTCCTACGCGTGCGCGAGGCTTTGCCAGGGTTTCGCCAGGGAACGAAGACCGTCTATGCCGGACGGAGCCGGACACTCGACGGATGCGCCTCGACGTTTCCCCAGGTAGGCGGACTGTTGACGGCTCTTGCCGGTGAGTGCCGGACGGTTGAGGTCTGACTTCTAATCCGCGGGTCGCCGGTTCGAATCCTGCCGGGCGCACCCCTTTTCACCTCCGCCTATGCGTCTCGTGACGTTACCCGACAAGGAACCCCCCGGGGTCTCGCTTAACTCTTGCGTTTAGCGCGGCCCTGCGTATCGGACGCACGGAACCGGACACCGGGGCCACCTGTTGAACTCGATACGCGAGTGGCGGCCTCCATGGACGGCCGTCAGGGTGCGCTCGGCGACGCCACCACAGTAATGTCCCGCTCGCTGCCGCTACCACGAACACGAACACGAACACGAAAGCGTGGCCGACACTGATCACGTACGACAACCTTCCAGTCCGTCACCCCACCCGGACTCACAGTATTGGCAAATGTGGAAGGTTGCATACGTTGGTATCACGACTGCCGGGACTGCCAGCCAAACCAGGGTGGTGGATGCCGGCCGCCGCGAGCGGGCCATTCCAGACTCCCCCTCCCACCACCACCATTCCGTGCTCTCCTAACTCTCGACATCTGGTCGCGAGCGGGCGGACATGTCTCATGAACCGCAGACCGCGTAGGCGGTGATGCTTGCTGCTCCGCTGCCGGTCAGCGTGACGACCGCCGTCGCGGACCAAGTGGTCGCGCTGCTCGGATACGAAGCCGACACGGCGGCACGGACGCCAGCGGCTGGACCCTGCGCCACATTGGCGCCGCCGCCCAGCAATCGTGTCCCGGCCGGGCAAGTTGCTGTCGATACGCCTGAGGTTTCCCCGACCAACGGAGCGACTGTCGTTAACGCCGCCGTCCCGGTGACAATCGTGGTGTTGGCGACGACGCCTTGCGGACCAGCTGGACCTTCCGGACCCGTCGGTCCTTGTGGCCCTTCCGGTCCCGCCGGTCCTTGTGGGCCTTCCGGGCCCGCCGGTCCCTGCGGGCCTTCCGGGCCCGCCGGTCCCTGTGGTCCTGCAGGACCCGTTGCGCCGTCCTCGCCCTGCAGTTGTTGATGAGCGGAGCGCGTAAGTTCACGAAGCCGAAGTGAATGGTTTCTGACGTCAACTCCGCGCAGCGTCTCGTTCCGCACATCAACCGAGCGCAGCGAGTCGTTCTTGATGTCTCTGCTTCCGAGAAGTGCCGCAGCGGTCGCCGTTCCGCCGACACTGAGGACTAGCGCTCCGGCGGCAACCGCCACTGACGACTTCCTAAGGTGTGACAACATCATGAATCGCCCCTCGTTCGACCGGTAACGAAGCCTCCCGTGCTGAATGGCAATGGAATTTACCGAGAGCGACGTCGAACGCCCCCTCGCCACTCTTGATGGTGTCACCCTTTTAGAACGCGTTTCAGAGCCGTACAGCCCTCTTGCTCGATCCGCGTAACGACGCGCGCGTTGCACCTGATGTGTGCGGCCAACGTGCCGCGGCATGCCGATTACGAGCGCTGTTTGGCTTGCCGCGGGCAAGCATTGGCGATGCGCGCGATGCCAGCGAGCCGTCCACGGCTCGGCGTCTGCCGGCGCAAGCTCATAGCGACGCTTGTGAGAGGTACGGCGTGGAGCCCGGTTCCAACCGCCTTGCAATGAGGTGCGGATCGTCACAGCTACCCCACTGTGGCACCGACGCACACCAGGACGAAGCCGATGAGTAGGAGCCAGGAGCGGAGCCCCTGAAAGAATTCCCACCGGTTGCGGGTTTCCTTCCAGTCTGGTGGAGGGCTCTCGGCGTCCCACCTGCCGGTGGCCAAGTTGATCGGCACGTTGAACACGAGCGTCGAGGCCAGCGCAAGTACGAAGGCGGCGACTGCCAGCCAGCGCCAGAGCTGCGGGGCGCCGTCACCGCCACTCGCCGACGAGATGGTGAGAACGACGCACAGCGTCATCCCGACCGGCATCACCCGGCCGAAGGTCCGCAGCAGACCCTGCTCTACCTGCAGATGTGCCGTCGACGGCAGCCGGCGGATCACCGGATGCACGAACGCGTACGACCCGAACTCCGCACACGCCACAAAGC
>JACCYJ010000027.1 GCA_013696555.1 Nocardioidaceae bacterium
GGAGAAGGTGCAGCGCGAAGATGCCGAGCTGGTGGCACTGGCCGTTTCGGACCTGGCCGCCGCGGTGGGGCTGGCCGGTCCGCCGCTCGACGCCGTGGTCACCCGGTGGGACGGCGGGCTGCCGCAGTACACCGTGGGCCACCGAGAACGCGTGACTCGCATCCGTTCCGCAGTGGCGCTCCTACCATCGCTGGAGGTCTGCGGCGCGGCGTACGACGGAATCGGTGTGGCGGCCTGCGTGGCGGACGGCCAAGGTGCCGCGGACCGGCTGCTGGCCTCTCTGGGGACACCCGGGACAATGAAGACATGACGTCCGCACGCGAGATCAACGCGACCATCCGGTACACGATGTGGTCGGTGTTCCAGCTCAGCGAGCCGCTGGGGGGCGGGGACCGGGCCGCGCTGGCAGCTGAAGTCGATGCCCTGTTTGGTCAGCTGGCCGCCAAGGACGTTGTGGTGCGTGGCAGCTATGACGTCAGCGGGCTCCGGGCCGACGCCGACCTGCTGGTGTGGTGGCACGCCGAGACAGCCGAGTCGCTGCAGGAGGCGTACAACCGGCTGCGTGCGACGTCGTTGGGCGCTCACCTGCAGCCGGTGTGGTCGCAGCTTGCCCTGCACCGCCCAGCAGAATTCAACAAGAGTCATGTGCCGGCGTTCATGGCGCAGGAGCCCCCGCGCAGGTACGTGTGCGTGTACCCGTTCATCCGCTCCTACGAGTGGTACCTGCTGCCGGACGAGGAGCGCCGGTCGATGCTGGCCGAGCACGGGCGGCTGGCGCGCAGCTATCCCGATGTGCGGGCGAACACCGTCTCGTCATTCGCCCTGGGTGACTACGAGTGGATCTTGGCCTTCGAGGCCGACGAACTGCATCGCATCGTCGACCTGATGCGCGACCTGCGGGCCAGTCAGGCCCGGCGGCACGTCCGGGAGGAGATTCCGTTCTACACCGGCCGGCGCCGTGACCTGGCTGACCTGTTGGCCGACCTGCCCTGACGGTCAGCCCTCGTCGGGTTCCAGGGTCAGGCTGACGGAGTTGATGCAGTAGCGCTGGTCGGTCGGGTTGGCGTACCCCTCACCCTCGAATACGTGACCGAGGTGCGAACCGCAGTTCGCGCAGCGGACCTCGACGCGCTTCATACCCATCGCCCGGTCCTCGATGTACTCGACCCGGTCCTCGGCCAGCGGGGCGTAGAACGATGGCCAGCCGCAGTGTGAGTCGAATTTGGTGTCCGAGCGGAAGAGTTCCGTCGCGCAGGCCCGGCACCGGTAGACACCGACGGTCTTGGTGTCGACGTACGCGCCGGACCAGGGGCGTTCGGTGCCCGCCTTGCGCAGGACGGCATACTCCTCGGAGCTCAGCTGTTCGCGCCACTCGGCGTCGGTGCGTGAATCGGGATAGGCCATGCATCCAACGTACGTGACGCCCGGCGATAGCGTGAGGTCATGGCAGCCGAAGCCGTCGAGCTCGAGGTCTCCGGGCGCGAGGTGCGTGTCAGCAACCCCGGCCGCATCATCTTCCCGGCGACCGAGGACGCAGCGGCAGTGACCAAGCTGGAGGTCGTCGAGTATTACGCCGCGGTCGGTGACGCCATGATGGTCGCGTTGCGCGAGCGGCCGACGACGCTGGAGCGGTGGCCCAAGGGCGTCTTCGAGGGCGCGGTCATCGCGACCCGGCAGGACAACCGAGGCGACGCCTTCTATCAAAAGCGCATCCCGCAAGGTGCGCCACCGTGGGTAGAAACGGCCCGGATCCAGTTTCCGTCCGGACGGTCGGCCGACGAGGTTTGCCCGACGGAGCCAGCGGTCATGGCGTGGGCAGCGCATATGGGCACGATCACGTTCCACCCCTGGCCGGTGCGTCGCCGCGACGTCGATCACCCCGACGAGCTGCGCATTGATCTCGATCCGCAGCCAGGGACCGACTTCGCCGACGCGGTCAGGGTCGCCGCAGTGGCGCGGGAACTGCTGGAAGAGCTCGCGATCACCGGTTACCCCAAGACGTCCGGGGGTCGCGGGCTGCATATCTACGTCCGGATCGAGCCGAGGTGGACATTCACCGACGTACGGCACGCCGCGATCGCCTTCGGTCGGGAGCTCGAACGCAGGATGCCCGGGGATGTGACGACCGCCTGGTGGAAGGAGCAGCGCGGCGAGACTGTTTTCGTCGATTACAACCAGAATGCTCGCGACCGCACGATCGCCAGTGCGTACAGCCTGCGTCCGCGCCCCGGTGCACCGGTTTCGACGCCGTTGCGATGGGACGAGGTCGACGCGGCCGACCCCCGCGACCTCACGCTGCACACGGTTCCCGCTCGGCTGCAGGAGGTCGGCAACCTCATGGCGGGAATGGACGACCGCGCGTTTTCGCTCGAGACGCTGCTCGAGTGGTACGAGCGCGACCAGCACCGAGGGCTGGGTGACATGCCGTATCCGCCGGAGTACCCGAAGATGCCGGGCGAGCCTAAGAGAGTCCAGCCGAGCAAAGCACGGCCCTGACCTGCGCGTTTCCGTGTAAGGTGTTGTACTTTGTCGAGAGCACAGCGCTCACTCCCCGAATAACCTAGGCACCCATGGCCGAACACATCGCAGACCTCGCGGCATCCTTCCGCCGACACGTGCGGGCCGAGGGACGCTCCGAACGGACCGCCACCGTCTACGGGCAAGCCATCCGCTTCCATAGCGCGTGGTTAGTCGCACAAGGGCGCACCGCCACGTTGGACGAGTTGAGTCGCGCCGGGATACGCAACTGGCTGTCCGAACTCGCCGACGTCCTCGAGCCGTCGACCGTCCGCACCCGCTACAAGGGGCTGAGGCGTTTCTGCCGTTGGCTCGTTGCCGAAGGCGAGCTCGAGGTGGACCCGATGGTCGGGCTCGAGGTTCCCCACGTTGTGGACCGCCCGGTACCCGTCCTC
>JACCYJ010000068.1 GCA_013696555.1 Nocardioidaceae bacterium
TAGCTCCGGAGCCGAGCATAGAAGATTTTGCAGTCTTCGTAGGTAGGCAGGAGGCCGGTCTCCTGAGCCTCTACTAGGCTCGGAGCGACGTAGTCCTTAGGGGATAGCAGCGGCTCCACCTCCACCGGCCACTCGATTCCGACCGTCGGGTCGAGCGGATGCACTCCGTGCTCGCGTCCCGGAGCGAAGCCCTCAGAACAGAGATACATCAGCGTCGCGTTGTCGCTGAGCGCGAGGAAGGCGTGCCCCACGCCTTCGGCGACATAGACCGCTCGCCGGTCCACGTCATCGAGGAGGACTGCGTCCCAGTCGCCGAACGTCGGTGAACCGACGCGGATGTCCACCACCACATCGAGACCCGCACCAGCGACACAGGTGACGTACTTGGCCTGTCCAGGGGGTACGTCGGCAAAGTGAATCCCCCGCAGGGTTCCCTTGCTGCTGACGGAACAGTTTGCCTGTTCGAGCCTGAGCCGATGACCAACCGCTTCCTCGAGCGATCCGTTCCTGAAGCATTCGAGGAAGACGCCCCGGCGATCGGCGTGCTGGCGAGGGGTGAACTCGAATGCGTCGGCCATCTTGAGCGCTCGGACCCGCACCTCATACCCCTTCGTGCTCGGCGAGGACGTCGAGCAGGTATTCGCCGTAGCCGCTCTTGCGCAGTGGCTCGGCCAACTCTCGGAGGCGGGCGGCGTCCACCAGACCTTCCCGGAAAGCGACCTCCTCGATGCAACCGATCTTGATGCCTTGTCGCTCCTCGACCGCTTGGACGAATGCCGCCGCGTGCATCAACGACTCGAAGGTGCCGGTGTCCAGCCAAGCCGTGCCCCGGTCGAGCACCGTCACCTGCAGCGACCCGCGCCGCAGGTACTCAGCGTTCACGGCGGTGATCTCCAACTCACCCCGAGCGCTGGGAGTGAGGCCCCGGGCGATCTCGACCACGTCGTTGTCGTAGAAGTAGAGCCCGGGGACGGCGTACCTGCTGCGGGGAATCAAAGGCTTCTCCTCGATGGAGACCACGGTGCCGTCGGGGGCGAACTCGACCACGCCGTACGCCGTCGGGTCCGCGACGCGGTAGGCAAACACCCGACCTCCGGAGACATCGCGGTTCTCCTTCAGTGACCGGCCGAGGCCGGCGCCGTAGAAGATGTTGTCACCGAGCACGAGTGCCACGGCGTCCTTGCCGATGAAGTCCGCCCCGATGATGAACGCTTGGGCGAGCCCTTCGGGGCGCGGTTGCTCGGCATAGCCGATCTCTATCCCCAGGTCAGTTCCATTTCCCAGCAGGTTCTCGAACTGGGCCCGGTCCTCAGGGGTGGTGATGACGAGCACCTCGCGGACCCCGGCCATCATCAGCGTGGAGAGTGGGTAGTAGATCATTGGCTTGTCATAGACCGGCATGATCTGCTTGCTGATGCCGCGGGTGATGGGGTACAGCCGCGTGCCGGAACCACCGGCCAGAATGATCCCGCGCATGGACCCGCAGGCTACCCTCGCTCGAGTGAGACTTCTTGTCACCGGCGGTGCCGGCTTCATCGGATCCCACTACGTCCGCACGACGTTGTCGGGAGACTCACCTCCCGATGTCGTGGTCCTCGACAAGTTGACCTACGCGGGAAATCCCGCCAATCTGGCTTCCGTTTCGCAGTCGCCTCAGCTGAAGTTCATCGAGGGCGACATCCTCGACGTTCGGTTGGTCGACGAGCTCATGGCCGACGTGGACGCCGTGGTGCACTTCGCGGCGGAGTCCCATGTCGACCGCTCGATCCTTGGCGCCGCTGACTTCGTCATGACGAACGTCGTAGGAACCCAGACCTTGCTCGACGCGGCGCTACGGCACCGGATCGGCAAGTTCGTCCACGTCTCCACCGACGAGGTCTACGGCTCCATCGAGGACGGGTCGTGGACCGAGGACCAACCGGTGCAACCGAACTCCCCGTACTCGGCGTCCAAGGCCTGCAGCGACCTGCTCGCGCTCGCGTACAGCCGTACTCATGGCCTCGACGTCTCCGTCACGCGGTGTTCCAACAACTACGGCCCGTACCAGTTCCCGGAGAAGGTCATCCCGCTGTTCGCGACCAATCTGCTCGATGGCGGCCGCGTGCCGTTGTACGGGGACGGGCTGAACGTCCGCGACTGGCTGCATGTCGACGACCACGTCCGTGGTGTTCAGCTGGTTCTCGATAACGGGCGATCCGGCGAGGTCTACAACATCGGTGGTGGCACCGAGCTGACGAACAAGGAGCTCACCGACCTGCTGGTCCGGGCCTGTGGCGCCAGCTGGGACTCGGTAGATCACGTCGTGGACCGCAAGGGTCACGACCGTCGCTACTCCGTCGACATCGGCAAGATCTCCACGGAGCTTGGCTACTTCCCGACGGTGCCGTTCGACGAGGGTCTCGCTGCGACCGTCGACTGGTATCGCGACAACCGGTCGTGGTGGGAACCGCTGAGGCAGCGGGCGGCGCTGGCCAGGTGAGGTGGGCAGTCACCGGCGCAGGAGGGATGCTCGGCCGAGACGTCGTCGACGTCCTCCTCGCCGCAGGGGACGAGGTCGTGGCGCTGGGGAGGGGGGATCTGGACGTACGGGACCCCGCTGCCTGTTTGTCCGCGGTGCAGGACGTGGACGCGGTCATCAACGCGGCGGCTTGGACCGATGTCGACGGAGCGGAGACCCACGAGGCGGCTGCCTTCGCGGTCAATGCGGTCGGTGCGGCCAACCTGGCCAGAGCCTGTGCTGCCGCATCTGCGGTGATGCTGCACGTCTCCACCGACTATGTGTTCGCCGGAGACGGATCCGAGCCTTACCCGGTCAGCGCGCCACTGTCTCCGATCAACGCTTACGGACGGACCAAGGCGGCCGGCGAGTGGGCGGTCCGCGCCGAGTGTCCCTCCTCGTATGT
>JACCYJ010000073.1 GCA_013696555.1 Nocardioidaceae bacterium
TGCTGTGGCTGGCCGCCCGCGGCGTCGATCCCACGGACCGCGAGCAGTTCACCGGCTTCTACTTCCGCGTGTGGCAGCTGTTCTTCCTGGAGTACGCGATAGTCCCGATCGCCTGCCTGGCCGCTTAGGCCAGTGCGGCCCCGCTCGCGCACCCATCCGGAGTAGACAAAGCCGTTTGCGTCGGTTAGGTTCCGGCACCATGGCGCTCGGCTATGACGCTCAGCGGCAGCTCGGCATCCCGGGCCGCCCGACCCCCCCGACCCCCACGGCCACACGTTCCGCGGTGACCGGCCGTGCACAGCCGCAGAACACCATCCGCGCCAGCCAGGCGCGCGCCGCCCGCCGTCGCGAGACGCTGGCCAACCAGCAGGCCGTCTCGGCCTGGCTGCGCGAGCTCTCCGGCCGCGGCCGCTGACGCTCCGGTTAACTCGCGGCCCGTGCCGTTTTCACCGCGCTGCACGCGGGCACGGTCGGTAGTACAACCAAGCAGACTTCCTAACCAGCAGAGGAGCACCCATGGCCAAGACCCCGCTCCAGGAGCTGGCCGACCACGGCCAGAGCGTGTGGATCGACTACCTGTCGCGACCCTTCGTCGGAGACGGCGACCTGGCCGGCCTCGTCGAGCAGGGCGTTGTGGGCGTGACCTCCAACCCCACCATCTTCCAGGCCGCGATCGCCGAGGGCGACGCCTACGACGACCAGATCCGCGAGATCGTCGGGTCGGGCGAGTCCGAGCCCAAGGAGATCTTCCTCAGGCTCGCATGCGAGGACATCCGGGGCGCCTGCGACATCCTGCGCAACGTCTACGACGAGGGCGACGGCAAGGACGGCTACGTCTCGCTCGAGGTCGACCCGAACCTCGCCCGCGACACCAAGGCCACCGCCGAGGAGGCCAAGCGCCTGCACGCGATGATCGAGCGTCCCAACCTCTTCATCAAGATCCCCGCCACCCAGGAGGGCCTGCCCGCGATCGAGGAGACGATCGCCTCGGGGATCCCCGTCAACGTGACGCTGATCTTCTCGCTCGAGCGCCACCGCGCGGTGGCCGATGCCTACCTCCGCGGGCTCGCACGGCTCGTCGAGAGCGGCGGCGACCCGTCGAAGGTCGCCTCCGTGGCGTCGTTCTTCGTCTCGCGCGTCGACACCGAGGGCGACAAGCGCCTGGACGAGATCGGTGGCCACGACGACCTCAAGGGCAAGCTCGCCATCGCCAACGCCAAGCTCGCCTACGAGCAGTACGAGGAGGTCTTCTCCGGCTCGCGGTGGGAGGAGCTGGCGTCCAAGGGCGCCACCCCCCAGCGCTGCCTGTGGGCCTCGACCTCGACCAAGAACCCCGAGTACCGCGACGTGATCTACGTCGAGGAGCTCGTCGGCCCCGAGACGGTGAACACGATGCCGCGCGCGACGGTCGAAGCCGTGCTCGACCACGGGAAGATCGAGGTGACCCTGACCCGCGACGTCGAGGGCGCCCACAAGGTGCTCGAGGACCTGAAGGCCGCCGGCATCGACTACGACGACGTCGTCGACACGCTGGAGAAGGAGGGCGTGCAGAAGTTCGCCGACTCCTTCAAGGACCTCTTCAGCGACATCGAGTCCAAGCGCGATCAGCTGGTGGCCGCCTGATGGCCGGCAAGGGAAGCGACTTCCAGCGCGAGCTGGGCCAGCAGCTGCGGGTCGACTCGGTCCGCACCAGCGCCGCCGCGGGCTCCGGGCACCCGACGTCCTCGATGTCGGCCGCCGACCTGATGGCCGTGCTGCTGGACGGCCACCTGCGGCTCGACTACGCCAACCCGGCCAACGACCACCTGGTCTTCTCCAAGGGCCACGCCTCGCCGCTGTACTACTCGATCCTCAAGGCGGCGGGCGCGATCGACGACGAGGAGCTGCTGACCTTCCGGCGGCTCGACTCGCGCCTGGAGGGCCACCCCACCCCTCGCATCCCGCCGACCGACGTGGCGACGGGCTCGCTCGGCCAGGGCCTGCCGATCTGCGTCGGCATCGCGATGGCCGCGCGCAGCCTCGACAAGCTGCCCTACCGGGTCTGGTGCCTGTGCGGCGACTCCGAGATGGCCGAGGGCTCGATGTGGGAGGCCTTCCAGCACGCGGGCTGGGAGGGCCTCGACAACCTCGTCGCGATCATCGACGTCAACCGCCTGGGCCAGACGCGCGAGACCATGCTCGGCTGGGACACCGAGGGCTACGCGAACCGCTGCCGCGCCTTCGGCTGGCACACGATCGAGATCGACGGCCACGACGTCGACCAGATCGACGCCGCCTACAGCGAGGCGGCCCAGACCAAGGGCAAGCCGACCGTGGTCATCGCCCGCACGATGAAGGGCAAGGGCGTCAAGGCGGTCGAGGACCAGCCCGGGAGGCACGGCAAGCCGCTCGACGATCCTGAGGCCGCGATCGAGGAGCTGGGCGGCGAGCGCGACCTGATCGTCGAGGTCTCGAAGCCCGAGGCCGGCGAGCCCTCGACGTTCGACGGCTCCGGCGGCGACATGCCCAGCTGGGACCTCGGCGAGGAGGTCGCCACGCGCAAGGCCTACGGCGAGGCCTTGACCGCGCTCGGCGCCATCGACGGCACTGTGGTGGCGCTCGACGGCGAGGTCTCCAACTCGACCCACTCGGAGGACTTCCGCGAGGCGTACCCCGACCGCTACTTCGAGATGTTCATCGC
>JACCYJ010000082.1 GCA_013696555.1 Nocardioidaceae bacterium
CTTCCAATGGGTTCGAACCCATTGGAAGTGACCCGCAGCCATTGGAAGTGGCGGCTTAACTCACACCATGGACGGCGGCATCAGCACCGAGTCAATAAGATAGACCGTCGCGTTGGCGGTCACGACACCACCACAGATCACGCTGGCGTCGTCGACCTTGAGATTGTCGCCCGAGCCGGTGACCTTGACGTCCTCACCCTGGACTGATGTCTGGGTTCCCACGACCTGGTCCGGACTCAGCTGACCCGGAATGACGTGGTAGGTGAGGATCGTGGACAGCGTGTCGGCGTTCTTCGGCTTGGCCAAGTCTTTCAGTGCACTCGCCGGAAGCTTGCCGAACGCGTCGTCCACAGGCGCGAAGACGGTGAACTCGTCGCCGTTGAGCGTGTCAACCAGATTCACCTTCGGGTTGAACTGCCCGGATACGGTGGCCACAAGGGTCGTCAGCAACGGGTTGTTGCTGGCTGCCGTGGCAACCGGGTCTTGTGACATGCCCTCGACGGAGCCGGCGCCATCCGGCACCGCCTTCGCGTACGTGGCACAGCCGGCGCCGACCAAGTTGGCCATCGGATCCATCTCGTCACTGGGCTCTGAGCTTTCGGTCGGAGTGTCGGCGGCGTCACCGCCACTGCCCGCAGCAGCGGCGTCGGTGTCGTCGTCTGAGCCGCATGCCGCCGAGAACATCGCCAGCGAGGCGACCGCGGTCACAGCGAGGCTCTTCCGGTAGGTGCTTCGCATCGTCGTTCCCTTCCTTGTGCTTGCTTGAGTGGTTGTGCTCCCCGGATGGGTCATTCCACGGTGAACTGCACGCTGTGCCATCCCGTGGCTCCGTCGGGCCGGGGTGTGACCCGTTCGGAAGTCTGTGTTTGTCCCGACTTGTCGGTCGCCCGCACTGTCAGGGTGTGGAGGCCGGGAGTGGCGTCATCCCACTGCCATGACCACTGCCGCCAAGTGTCGAGCGTGTCCTGGGTCCCGAGGGTGACCTGTTGCCACTGGCCCTCGTCGACCCGGACCTCCACCTTCTCGACACCGGTGGTCTGCGCCCAAGCGACGCCACCGGCGCGCACGGCGTCCGCCGACAGCGTCTGGAACGAGCGTGGTACGTCGATCCGCGAAGCCGTCTTGATCGGAGCCTCGGCCGCCCAGTCACGTTCGGTCCAGTACGCGGTGAAGTCGGCGAAGCGCGTGACCTCGATCTCGGTCAGCCACTTGGTCGCGGAGACGTACCCGTACAGGCCGGGCACGACCATCCGGGCCGGGAAGCCGTGCTCGAGTGGGAGCGGCTCACCGTTCATCGCGATCGCGATCATCGCGTCGCGCCCGTCCATGACTGCCTCGACCGGGGTCCCGATCGTGAAGTCGTCGACGCTGACTGACCTCAGGGCGTCGGCACCGGGCTGGATCCCGGCCCGGTCGAGCAAGTCCTTCAGCGGCACGCCGATCCACGTGGCGTTACCGGCCAGCTCGCCGCCGACCTCGTTGGACACGCAGGTCAGCGTGATCCGGCGCTCGATCAGCCTCTCGTTGAGCAGGTCCTCGTAACTGAGCTCAAGCTCCGAGTCGACCCTCCCGTGGATCCGCAGGGTCCATGTGTCTGCCGGCACGTCGGGGACTTGAAGGTTGGTGTCGATGCGGTAGAAGTCGGCATTCGCGGTGAGGTACGGTGAGACACCGCGGAGCCCGACTTTGGTGCCCCTCGGGACCGGACCGGACGGACTTGCAGGGCGCGGGAAGCGGATATCGGCCCGCGAGGCGGCGGCGGCGGATCCCGACACCAATCTGGTGACGGCTCCCCCGGCGACGACCACAGTGCCGGTTGCCATCGCGGCGACCAGGAACCGGCGCCGCTCGAAGCCGCT
Organism: Nocardioidaceae bacterium; assembly: GCA_013696555.1. Lineage (GTDB taxonomy): Bacteria > Actinomycetota > Actinomycetes > Propionibacteriales > Nocardioidaceae > JACCYJ01. The sequence goes on from JACCYJ010000082.1 coordinate 1,860, forward strand.
CGGCAGGTCGTCCTCTGGATGCGGCGCGAGCCAGCGCCCGCTGTCTCCGGACCTGCGATTCAGCGTCGTGAGCAGCCACGCCAGCGCGCCCATGCTGACGGCGATGGCGACGAGCGACGGCAAGACCACGAGCCCGGTACTGGCGGTGGCTGTCCGATCGGTGACAGCCGCGCCAAGGGCGACCAACCCGAGCAACGCCGTGATTCCCAGCGCGGCGGCTGGGCGCCGGATACCAATGACGCCTGCGACGGCGGCCACGAGCACGATGACGACGGCCACACTGGCCAGGAGGATCGGCTTGTCCGCCGTCCCGAACTGCTTGATGGCGAAGTCCTTGAGTGCAGGCGGGGCCATGTCGATGGTGCGGTTTCCGACCGAGATCAGCGGGGACGGGACCCCGGTCAAGGCGCCGGCGAGAGCGGTCGCTACCGCGACGGCGGCAGCGGCGGCCAAGATGCCCGATGCCGCGGCAAACAGCCGGGTGAGCCACTTTCGTCCCATCACAGTGAGTATTCGGCCCGGCACAGCCTGTGGATTGGCGCGGTTTCGCAACAGTTTGGTCTCGGCCGCTGCAGAAAACTTCACCTGGCGTAGCCGCGCTTCACCCGGCGTGCACGCCAGGTGAAGTGCACGGATACCAGGTTCACCTGGGAAAAGAGTGCGGGGAGCGACGCAGGCTCAGCTGGACCGGAAGCGGCGGAGGAACGCGGCGGTGCGCTCGTGTCGAGGGGCGTCCAGCAAGGCAGCCGGCGGCCCTTCCTCAAGAACCGAGCCGGCGTGCAGGAACGCCAACCGATCCGCCACGTCCCGCGCGAACGCCATCTCGTGCGTCGCCATCAGAAGCGTCATCCCCTGCTCCTTCAGATCCGCGATGGCGCTCAGCACCTCACCGACGAGCTCCGGGTCGAGCGCCGAGGTGATCTCGTCGAGCATCAGGAGCCGCGGCCGCATCGCCACTGCCCGGACCAGCGCCACTCGCTGCTGCTGGCCGCCCGACAGCTTGTCCGGATGAACGTCTGCCTTGTCAGCCAGGCCGAAGCGCGCCAACAACTCGTGTGCCATGGCAACCGCCTCCGCACGCGGCAGGCCGAGGAGTCGCCGCGGCGCCAACGTGACGTTGTCGACGACCGACAGATGTGGGAACAGGTTGTACGCCTGGAACACCATGCCGATGTCGCGGCGTACCTGGTTGACATCAACCCGGGGATCGCTGATGTCGCGGCCGTCGAACCACACCGCACCGTCGTCGACGGTCTCGAGCAGGTTCACGCAGCGCAGCAGAGTCGACTTCCCAGACCCGCTGGAGCCGATGAGCGCCACGACTTCGTGGGTGTCGACCGACAGCTCGAGGTCGCGCAGCACGATGTTGTCGCCGAACTGCTTACGGACCGACTCCAGCCGGAGCAGGGTCATGGTGTTGTGCCCTGCTCCCGGCGAACCGCCCGAAGGGCGAGGTGGTCGGTGAGTCGGGCAAGCGGCACGGTCAGCGCGATGAAGCCGAGGGCGGCGACCACGTAGGGCGTGTAGTCGAAGTTCCGGCTGGAGGCGACCTGCGCGGTACGCAATGCTTCCACCACCACGCCGATCACTACCACCAGCGCGGTGTCCTTCTGCAGCGACACGAAGTCGTTGATCAGCGGCGGCATCACCCGGCGGGTGGCCTGGGGCAGGACGACATGGCGCAGCGTCTGACCGTACGAAAGGCCGAGCGAGCGTCCACTGGCCCACTGGCTGGGATGGATCGATGCGATCCCGGCACGCAGGACCTCCGCGACATAGCCACCGTAGGAGAACGTGAGTGCCATCACCCCCAGCCAGAAGGCGCTGGTGGGCACGCCCTGGAGGCGCAGCGCCGGGATGCCGAATCCGACGAGGTAGATCACCAGAATCGTCGGGGTGCCGCGGGCGACATCGGTGTAGACGACCGCGAGCAGCTTCAGCGGAGCCAGCCCGGGCACCGGAACGACACGGAGGAGGGCCACGACGAGCGCGACGACGAGGATGCAGACCTCGGCCACGAGGAACAACGAGATGTTGGTGCCGAAGGCGCGGATGATGTCGGGTGCCACCGCCCGGGCCTCGTCCA
>JACCYJ010000083.1 GCA_013696555.1 Nocardioidaceae bacterium
AACCGGGTGACCTGGCGCAGCGTGCTGGTTCGTGCGGTCGGCCGCCTGCTCACCGACCCGGAGCTCGATGAGCCGCTGCCGGCCGGGTACCACCAAGAGCCGCGTGCCTTCGCGGCATCGCTGCACATACAGCTGATGCAGCTTCGCAACCTGTTGTCGGACGCTGACCCGAATGAGCTGGCGACCGCGGAGACCGCGTACTTCTTGAGCTCGCGTACGGCGACACTGCGCGGTGCCTTGCTGGACCGGGTCGACCTGGCAGCCATCGGCGACAGCACCGGCCTGCGACGGCGCCCGGGCGCCCGCTTGACCACGGTCGCCGACCGGAACCATCTCCGACTGCTCCTGGACGATCGTGAGCTACAAGTTCCCGGGCACCTCGCACCGGCGCTCAGGCACGTCGACCAGCACCACCAGCTCACCCCGGCCGATCTCGCTGGCTGGCTGGATTCGGACTCCCGGCTGGTCTTGTGCCGGCGACTGGTCAGAGAGGGCCTGCTCGAGGTCGTTCGTTGATCCCCCGCTGCGCCGTCGCTGCCCAAGCCCGAGGCGAGTCACTCATCGGTACGGCGTCCACGGTGACCCGGTTCCTGTTGCTCGAGGATCCCGGTCCCTGGGGAGTGGACGCGTTGCGTGACGCGCGCATGCCGGTTGAGGTCAAGGAGCAGCTGATGGCGCGGGCGCGACGAAGCCGAGTCCGGGTGGTGCTGATCCGAAGGCACGGGCGCTCGCGGCCCGGTCCGCTGCGCTGCTTCGCGGTCTGTGCCAGCGTCGACAACCGCTGGGTAGAGGCGACGCTCCTCGACGACATCCACGACGTCCTGAACCTCGACCTCGCGGCACTCGGCGAAGCACGAAGCCTCGGTCTCGACCGGCACAAGGAGTCGCTGTTCCTCGTCTGCACCCACGGTCGCCACGACGCATGCTGCGCCGAGCGAGGTCGCCCACTTGCGTCGGCCCTCTCGCTCACTCATCCCACCCTGACGTGGGAGTGCTCCCACATCGGCGGAGACCGCTTCGCCGGCAACCTGGTGATCCTGCCCGACGGGCTCTACTACGGGCGTGTGGACGAACAGAGCGGCCCGCGCATCGCCGCCGGACACCTGCGGGGACAGCTCGACCTGGGCCACCTGCGCGGCCGGGTGACCCAGAGTTTCCCCGCCCAGGCGGCCGAGTGGCTGTTGCGGACGGAACTGGGTGTGACCGGTCTCGACGACGTACGGCTGGTGTCCGACGGCACCCGTGGGGAGCGTCCGGAGGCGGTGTTTGCCGTGGCCGACAGCGCCCGGTGGCGGGTCCGTGTGCGCATCGGCAAGACCGAGCCGGAGCCACTCAGCTGCCGGGCCAAGCACCTGAGTCTGGCGCCGACGTACAAGCTGCTCGACATCACGCGCGACAACGGTTGAGGTGTCGGGAGCCGGTGTTACTGTCGCGAAATGCGTGAGTACCTCGACCTCGTCTCACGGGTTCTCGACGAGGGTGTCGCTAAGGCTGACCGGACTGGCACCGGCACGCTCAGCGTGTTCGGGCACCAGATGCGCTTCGACCTGGGCCGCGGCTTCCCGCTGGTCACGACCAAGAAGGTGCACGTTCGGTCGGTGGTCGCCGAGTTGCTGTGGTTCTTGCAGGGCAGCACGAATGTCGCCTGGCTGCGCGAGCAGGGGGTCACGATCTGGGACGAGTGGGCCGACGAGGCGGGGGAGCTCGGCCCGGTGTACGGCCGGCAATGGCGATCCTGGCCGGAGCCAGGCGGCGGTTCCATCGACCAGCTCCGCGGCGTCGTCGACACGATCCGCCGCGATCCCGACTCGCGCCGGCTCGTGGTCAGCGCCTGGAACGTCGCAGACATCCCGCGCATGGCTTTGGCACCCTGCCACGCGCTGTTCCAGTTCTACGTTGCCGACGGACGGCTGTCGTGCCAGCTCTACCAGCGCTCGGCCGACGTGTTCCTCGGCGTGCCCTTCAACATTGCGTCGTACGCGCTGCTGACGCACATGGTGGCAGCGACAACGGGGCTCGAGCCCGGTGACTTCGTCCACACGTTCGGCGACGCGCACCTCTACGTCAACCACCTCGAGCAAGCCCGCGAACAGCTGCAGCGGAGCCCGCGCCCGCTGCCGGAGCTGTGGCTCGACCCCGCGGTTGTCGACATCGACGGTTTCGACATGGAGTCGGTCAAGGTCAGCGGCTACGACCCGTACCCCGCGATCAAGGCGCCGATCGCGATATGACGGTGACGCTGGTCGCGGCCGTGGCTGCGAACGGTGTCATCGGCCGGGACGGCGGCATGCCGTGGCACCTGCCCGGCGACCTGCGGCACTTCAAGCGTCTGACCATGGGGCACGTCCTCGTCATGGGGCGACGCACGTACGAGGCAATCGGCGCGTTGCCCGGGCGCACGACGGTGGTAGTGACGCGGCAGGCCGATTGGTCGGTGCCAGAGGTCCTGACGGCTAGCAGTCTCGACGATGCGTTGCTGCGTGCGCAGGGTGTCGACGACGAGGTGTATGTGGTCGGCGGCGAGGAGATCTTCCGGGTCGCCCTACCCGTGGCTGACCGCATGGTCCTGACCCATGTCGACGGCTGTCCGGAGGGTGACACGTTCTTTCCCGACGTTGACTGGGCACAGTGGCGCGAGGTCCATCGCCAGCCCGAGGAGAGATACGCGATAGTCGAGTACGAGCACGCCTGACGTACCGCTGCGGTGCCGTTCAGCTGCGTTGATCCGCCCCCGCTCAGGAGGGTGCGTTCGATGCCGGGGCATCCGACACCCCCCGTCCACAAACCGCTACCTTGATGTACATGAGCGATACGGTGGGAATCGCAGAGTTGCGGCAGAACCTGAGCCGCTACCTCCGCCGCGTCCAGCGGGGCGAACGGCTACTGGTCACCGATCGCAACCGTCCCGTCGCCGAGCTGGGTCCGCCGCCGACCAGCGGTGCAGCCCTCGACCGGCTCATCGCCGAGGGACGGGTGTCGCGTCCGGTGCGCCGGGGCCTCCCTGAGCCGCTGGAGCTCACAGGTGATCCGTATGCGCTGAGTCGGGCGCTCGACGAAATCCGCAGCCAAGGCTGACGTGCCGCTGTATTACGCCGATGCCTCGGCGCTGGTGAAGCTGGTGCGCGACGAACCCGAGAGCGCGTCCCTGCGCGCGTTCCTCCACGACGCCGACCTCGTTACTTGCGAGATTGTGCTCACCGAAGTCCCTCGTGCCGTTCGACGAGCCGCAGCGCGCGACACCGACCTCCACCTCGACCTGCTCGTCGCTCGCACCGGCGAGCTGCTGGACGCCGTCGCGCTGCTCCCGCTCGATCGCGGACTGCTCACCGCCGCCGGAGTGGTCGCCGAGCCGTCGCTGCGTGCCCTCGACGCAATCCACGTCGTGGCTGCCGTCGCTGTCGAACCGATCGATGCATTTGTCAGCTATGACGAGCGCCAATCGGCCGCCGCCCGCCTCGCCGGCTTGCGGACCATCGCGCCAGCAACGTAGCGACGCGGATCGGCTCGCAGTTGCCGTCCGACACTGTCCCGACAGGCCCGCCAGGCACGTCCTTGGCGCTAGCGTGGAGGCATGGCAGCTACTACGGCGCCGTTCGGTCGAGTGCTGACTGCGATGGTGACACCGTTCGGCCGGGACGGCTCGCTCGACTGCGAGGCAGCGGCTCGGGTGGCGACGTACCTGGTCGACAACGGCAACGACGGTCTGGTGATCACGGGCACCACTGGCGAGAGTCCTACCGTCAGCGACGAGGAAGCGGGTCGGCTACTTGCCGCGGTCGTCGATGCGGTGGGCGACCGGGCGAGCATCGTCGCCGGCGTGGGCACCAACGACACCGCGCACTCGGTACGCCTCGCTCAACAGGCCAGACGGCTCCGCGCCGACGGCGTGATCGTGGTGACGCCGTACTACTCGAAACCACCTCAGACAGGTGTGATCGGGCACATGACGGCAGTGGCCGAGGCGGCACACCTTCCCACCATGGTCTACGACATCCCCGGCCGCACCGGGCTGGCGCTGACCCACGACACCCTCCTGCGGTTGGCCGAGCACCCCCGCGTCGTCGCGGTCAAGGACGCGACCGGCGACTTGTTCGCCGGTTCACAGGTGATGGCCGAGACGGGGCTCGCGTACTACTCCGGTGATGATGCCCTCAACCTGGCGTGGCTTGCGTGCGGCGCAGTCGGGCTCGTGTCTGTGGTTGGCCACGTCGCGCCGAGGCAGTATGTGCAGCTGGTCAAGGCCGTCGACGGCGGTGATCTCGTCGCCGCCCGGGAGATCCACGAGACGCTGCTGCCGGCCGTGCGAGCCGTGATGACGCGCACGCAGGGGGCGATCATGGCCAAGGCCGGGTTGCAGGTGCTCGGTGTGCTCGAGCATCGCACGATGCGTTCCCCGCTCATCGAGGCCACCGACGACGAAGTCGCGGAGCTGCGCGTGGACCTGGCAGCGGCCGGACTGCTCAACGGCACCACAGCATGAGCCACCCGCATCCAGAGCTTGGCCCGGCACCGCCGTTGCCGACGGGCGCATTGCGGGTCACCCCGCTTGGCGGCCTGGGTGAGATCGGCCGCAACATGACGGTGTTCGAGTACGCCGGCAAGCTGCTGGTGGTCGACTGCGGCGTACTGTTCCCCGAGGACCACCATCCCGGGGTCGACCTGATCCTGCCTGACTTCGAACCTCTTCGAGCTCGGCTCGACGACATCGTCGCGATTGTCTTGACCCACGGCCACGAGGATCACATCGGCGCCGTCCCGTACCTGCTGCGGGAGCGCGGCGACATCCCGCTCGTCGGTTCGTCCCTCACGCTGGCACTGCTCGAGGCGAAGCTGCGCGAGCACCGGCTGAAGGAGACCGCCCGGTACGTCGTCGCTGAAGGCGATCGCCAGTCGTACGGGCCGTTCGACTGCGAGTTCATCGCGGTCAACCACTCGATCCCGGACGCGCTCGCGGTGGCGATCCGTACCGGTGCCGGCATGGTGTTGCATACCGGCGACTTCAAGATGGACCAGCTGCCGCTCGACGGGCGGATCACTGATCTGCGGGCGTTCGCCCGACTCGGTGAGGCCGGTGTCGACCTGTTCCTGGTCGACTCCACCAACGCCGAGGTGCCGGGCTTCACCACCCCCGAGCGCGACATCGCGCCGGTGCTGGACCGGGTGTTCGCGGCCAGCGAGCAGCGGGTGATCGTCGCCTGCTTCGCGTCGCACGTGCACCGGGTGCAGCAGGTCATGGACGTCGCGGTGGCCCACGGCCGCAAGGTGGCCTATATCGGCCGTTCGATGGTGCGCAACATGGCGGTTGCCAGGGACCTCGGCTACCTGCGGGTGCCGCCAGGCGTGCTCGTCGACGGCCGGGAGATCGAGAAGTTCCGTCCCGAGGAGATCGTCTTGATCTCCACCGGCTCACAGGGCGAGCCGATGTCAGCCCTGTCGCGCATCGCCGCACGCGACCACGACCGGGTGCAAATCGTGCCCGGCGACACGGTGGTGCTGGCGTCGTCACTGATCCCGGGTAACGAGAACGCCGTCTACCGCGTCATCAACGGCCTGGTGCGGTGCGGTGCGAACGTTGTGCACAAAGGCAATTCGCTCGTGCATGTTTCCGGCCACGCCAGCGCTGGTGAGCTGCTGTTCTGCTACAACATCGTGCGCCCGCGCAACGTGATGCCGGTGCACGGGGAGGTCCGGCACCTGTACGCCAATGCCGACCTGGCTCGGGCCACCGGTGTCCCCGCCGACCGGGTGGTCGTCGCCGAGGACGGCGTCGTCGTCGACCTGCACGAAGGGGTCGCCCGGGTGGTCGGCAAGGTCGAGTGCGGTTATGTCTTCGTCGACGGCTCGTCGGTGGGTGACATCACCGAGTCGGAGCTGAAGGACCGGCGGATCCTTAGGGACGAGGGGTTCATCTCGGTCGTCGTCGTGATCGATTCGGTGACTGGGAAGATCATCACCGGTCCGGAGATCCACGCCCGAGGATTCGGTGACGACGACGTCTTCGATGCGGTGCGGCCGGCGCTGGCCGAGGCGTTGAATGTCGCCGTGCGCGACGGCGTCACCGACGTCCATCAGCTGCAGCAGGTGATCCGGCGCACCATCGGCCGCTGGGTGTCGGGCAGCCACCGGCGCCGCCCCATGATCATCCCCGTCGTCCTGGAAGCCTGACGCCGCTGATCATCCGCGGCTGACGAGTCCGGCGTGTGACACGTGGGACTGTTGGGGTGACCACGTAGCCTGACGACCATGGCGACCCGTACGTCTTCCCCGCCGCGGTCGCGCAGTAAGAAGCCGCGGTCGTCCGGAAGCCAGACCCGCCGGAGAAGGTCGTCACGCAGCGGCTCGACCGCCGTGCGACGCCGAAGCGGGCCTGGCCTGCTGTCACGCGTCGGTGCGGCGATCGGGCACGGCATCCGGGCGGTGTGGTTGGGCATCGCTCACCTCCTCGGGGCCATCGCGCGCAGCATCGGCTCGACGGCTCGCGGCTTGCCGCCAGAGCAGCGGAGGGACGGGATCGGCCTCGGGTTCATCGGGCTTGCGATCATCGTGGCGGCGTCGATGTGGTGGCAGCTTTCGGGTCCGGTCGGCGACCCGATCAGCGCCGTCGTCACCGGCTCGATCGGCGTGGTCGGGTGGGCCTTGCCGCTGCTGCTGTTGGTCAACGCTTGGCGGATGTTGCGGCACCCGGACCGCAACGGGCCACCTGGTCGGCAGGTCATCGGCTGGTCCGCGCTGGCGTTCGGCGTCGCTGGCCTTGTGCACATCGCACACGGGCTCCCGCGCCCGAGTCAACGCGGCGGCAGCGCCGCGATGGACGACGCCGGAGGCGCCATTGGGTACGTCACCTCAGCCCTGCTCGTGGACTTGTTCCGCACCGCTCTGGTGGCGATCCCGCTGCTCGTGCTGCTGAGCGTGTTCGGCCTGCTGGTGGTGACCTCCACACCATTGCACGCCATCCCCGACCGGGCTCGCGAGTTCCGCGACGCGACGCTGCGACGCTCATCGGTCCAAGACGACGGGAGCGACGAGACCCCCTCGCCGCTGCGGCGGTCCAGGCCGCGACGCCGGGTCGGTTCCATGACCCACGTCCCGGAAGGAGACGAGCCGTACGACACCCCACTGGTAGCAGGTGGATCGACCCGCCTGGACGCATCGGTTCAACCGGACGCCGACGACCGGGGGCGGGAGCCGCCGCCGCACACGCCCATGCGGGCTCGCACCGAGCAGTTGGCATTGTCCGGCGACATCGTCTACACCCTGCCGCCGCACGAGCTGCTCAAGCCGGGCAGCCCGCACCGGGCCAGGTCGAGGGCCTCCGACGCCGTCGTCGAGTCGCTGACCGAGGTCCTCCAGCAGTTCGACATCGACGCCCAGGTCACCGGCTATACCCGCGGCCCCACCGTGACCCGGTACGAGGTCGAGCTCGGCACCGCCGTCAAGGTCGAGAAGATCACCACGCTGGGACGCAACATCGCCTACGCCGTCGCCAGCGCCGACGTGCGCATCCTGTCGCCGATTCCTGGCAAGTCCGCCATCGGGATCGAGATCCCCAACGTCGACAAGGAGATGGTCTCGCTCGGAGATGTGATGCGCTCAGCCCAGTCGCGCGGCGACCACCACCCCATGGTGGTCGGGCTCGGCAAAGACGTCGAGGGCGGCTTCGTCGTGGCCAACCTGGCAAAGATGCCGCACCTTCTGGTCGCCGGCGCCACCGGCTCCGGCAAGTCGAGCTTCATCAACTCCGTGATCGCCTCGGTGCTGATGCGCTCGACGCCCGACGAGGTACGGATGATCCTCGTTGACCCCAAACGGGTCGAGCTGACCGCGTACGAAGGCATCCCGCATCTGATCTCACCTATCATCACCAGCCCGAAGAAGGCTTCGGAGGCCCTGCAGTGGGTCGTGCGCGAGATGGACATGCGCTACGACGACCTGGCGCAGTTCGGGTTCCGCCACCTCGACGACTTCAACAAGGCGGTCCGTGCCGGCAGGGTCCACGCACCGCCGGGCAGCGAACGCGTGATCGCGCCCTACCCCTACTTGCTGGTCATCGTGGACGAGCTGGCCGACCTGATGATGGTCGCGCCGCGCGACGTCGAGGACGCTGTCGTACGCATCACCCAGCTCGCCCGAGCGGCGGGGATCCACCTCGTCCTGGCCACCCAGCGGCCAAGTGTCGACGTGGTCACCGGGCTGATCAAGGCCAATGTGCCGGCCCGGTTGTCCTTCGCCACCTCATCCCTGGCCGACAGCCGGGTGATCCTCGACCAGCCAGGTGCCGAGAAGCTCGTCGGTCAAGGCGACGGGCTGTTCCTGCCGATGGGCTCCAGCAAACCGATGCGCATGCAGGGGGCGTGGATTACCGAACCGGAGATCCACGCCGTGGTCCGGCACTGCCGGAAGCAGCTGCAGCCCACCTACCGCGACGACGTCACAGCCCCGCAGCAGTCCAGGCGCGAGGTCGACGACGACATCGGTGACGACCTCGACCTTGTCTTGCAAGCGATCGAGCTTGTGGTGACCACACAGTTCGGCTCCACCTCGATGTTGCAACGCAAGCTGCGAGTTGGCTTCGCCAAGGCCGGTCGACTCATGGACATCATGGAGTCGCGCGGCGTCGTCGGACCGAGCGAGGGGTCCAAGGCCCGCGACGTACTGCTCAAGCCGGACGACCTCGATGAGGTGCTCGAGACCATGCGGGGGGAATGAGCGGGTGGCCAGGGGAAGTCACGTCGCGAGGAGCCCGCGCGACGCCGTGGAGTTACGGGGCCGGTACGTCCTGTTCGGGTTGGTTGCCGCCGTTGCGGGTGCCGGCGTGCTGGCCTACGGGTGGCGCGCCACCCACGGCGGCAGCTGGCTGTCCTGGGCGATCGCAGGAGTGCTCGCCGTCGTCACCGCGGTTCACCTGTGGGGCTGGCAGGACGCTCGTACGCCGCGACTGGTTGCCGATGCCCAAGGGATTCGGTTTCGGCGTGGCGGTACGTGGGCCGGGACACCGTGGGAACAGCTGAGCACCATCGACGTCACCCCGGACCGAGGGCGATTGCGTGGTGGTCAGCTGGTGATCCGGTCCGGCGACGAGAAGCCGATGGTGCGGTTCGACCTGCCGCCACGGGGCGCAGCCGACGTGGCGGAGGCCTTGCGCGCACTGGGCGCTCCGTTGGCCCCCCCGGTAGCACTGCCGGCTCCGACCTCGGTGGACGTGGCCGAGGAGGAGGCACCGCCGGCGAGCCCGCAGCGACGGGCATCGCTCACACCGGTGCCGGCGGCCTCCCCCCGGCGAGCAGTACGCGCGGACGTACGGCGCGGCGTGCCCGAGTCGGTGAGCATGCTGGCCCTGCGGCAACCTGATCCGGCGTCACTGCCGGAGGCGAAGGAGCTGCGGGGGACCCAGGGTCGGGTCGGGCTGGTGCTGGAAACCACCGCATCGCCGACACCGCCCGTACTCGCCGGTCTTCCGGAGACCGCGGTTGACGCGGCACCTGTCGATCCCTACCCGACTCGGCCGGCGGCTTCGCCGGTGATCGGCCCCGAGCTTGCCGGGGCTCGGCAGCGGTTCGGGTTGAGCGTCGACTCGCTCGCGGACCGTACCCGCATCCGCCCGCACGTCATCGAGTCGATCGAGGTGGATGACTTCGAACCCTGCGGTGGAGACTTCTACGCCCGAGGTCACATTCGATCGCTCGCGCGAGTCCTTGGCGTCGACTCCGGCCCGTTGCTCGGGGCGTTCGAGGAGCTGTACGCCTCAGCGCCGATCGATGCGCGGCGGGTGTTCGAGGCCGAGCTGGCGACTGGGACGCAGCCGATGATCCGGCTGAGCAGCGGCGGACCGAACTGGGTGGGGCTGCTGGGGATGGTCGTTGTCCTCGCGATCGTCTGGGGGGTAGCCACCATGCTCACCCGAGACACCTCCGAGGCGAACTCACCAGCGGGCCAACGAGCCGGGATCGGCGCTGAGCCCTCGGCCACCACCCCGGACCCGGATCGCTTCGCTCAGCTCGGCAAGCCACCGGAGGTCAATCGCGTCCGGCTTCTGGCCGACGGCGGGGACAGCATTGTCACGGTACGTGACAGTGATCGAAACCTGATCTGGCGAGGGGTGTTGAGCGCCGGTGAGAGCCGGACGGTACGCGCTAGCGGGCCGCTGACGGTGTTGGCTCGCGATGGGGGCGTCGTCACGGTGAGCGTCAACGGTCGGGGTCGAGGACTTCTTGGCGCGCTCGGCACTCCGGCACGTCGGGTGCTCGGGGGTGCGGAGCGCCGCTGAGCATCGGTCCGCGCCCCTCCGTCGAGGGTCGGCCATACTAGGGCAACGATGAAACCGCCGCCCCCCTCGCCCACTGTCGCGCTGGTGACCCTCGGTTGCGCGCGCAACGAGGTCGACTCCGAGGAACTGGCCGCCCGGTTGGCAGCCGACGGGTTCTCGGTCGTGGCCGACCCGAGTCGGGCGAGCGCGGTGCTGGTGAACACCTGCGGTTTCGTGGCGGCCGCCAAGAAGGACTCGGTCGACACGCTGCTGGCGGCGGCCGATCTCAAGCGCAGGGGCGCCACGCGGGCCGTCGTGGCCGTGGGCTGTCTCGCCGAGCGTTATGGCACCGATCTGGCCGCGGCGCTTCCGGAGGCCGACGCCGTTCTCAGTTTCGACGACTACCCCGAGATCGCCGACCGGGTGCACGCTGCGCTGGCGGGATTGGCACATCGGACCCACACTGCGCGGGACCGGCGGAGGCTGCTACCGATCACGCCGGTGGCACGACAGTCCGCTGCGGTCGTCGTGCCCGGGCACCGCGTCGCCGACCCGGACCTGCCAGCGGGGCTCCCCCCCGCCTCGGGTCCCCGGCCGGTACGCCGGCGCCTCGACAACGGTCCGGTGGCGCCGCTGAAGCTGGCGTCCGGCTGCGACCGGCGATGCACCTTCTGCGCCATCCCAGCCTTCCGCGGGTCCTTCGTCTCCCGATCCCCAGCCGACGTGGTGGCCGACGCCCGGTGGCTGGCTGGCCAGGGAGTCCGCGAACTGCTGTGCGTGAGCGAGAACTCCACCTCGTACGGCAAGGACCTCGGTGACCTGCGTTTGCTCGAGACCCTGCTGCCGCAGTTGGCAGCTTTGGAGGGCATCGAGCGGGTCCGGGTCTCCTACCTCCAACCGGCCGAGATGCGCCCTGGCCTGGTCGCTGCGATCGCACAGACACCGGGTGTCGCCGCGTACTTCGATCTGTCCTTCCAACATGCCGCTGCCGAGGTGCTGCGCCGGATGCGCCGCTTCGGTGATGCCGACCGCTTCTTGGGGCTCCTCGACTCGATCCGCGGGCTCGCGCCGCAGGCGGGGGTCCGCAGCAACGTCATCGTGGGCTTCCCCGGTGAGACCGAGGCCGACCTGGTGGTGCTCACCGACTTCCTGGCCGCTGCCGAGCTGGACGCGGTGGGGGTGTTCGGGTACTCCGACGAGGAGGGCACCGAGGCTGCGGCCATGTCCGGAAAGCTCGACGAGGACGAGATCACCGCCCGCGTTGCCGAGGTCAGCTCCCTGGTCGAAGAACTGGTCGATCAACGCGCCGCCCGCCGCCATGGCGAGCAGCTGAGCGTGCTGGTGGAAGAGGTCCACGGCACGCAAGGGGAAGGTCGAGCCGCACACCAAGGGCCGGAAGTGGATGGCAGCACTCGGCTGCGCAACCTGCCACCCGGCACGCGCGTCGGCGATCTCCTGAGCGTGGTTGTCGGTGAATCGCGAGGTGTCGACCTGGTGGCTGATGTCGTAGGGGCGACCGCTGAGACTGGCACCCGAGGTGCGGCATGAGCACCAGCAGGACCGACGTACCGCCGCCGAGCAACTGGAACATCGCCAACGCGCTGACCGGATTCCGGCTGCTGCTCGTCCCGATCTTCGGCTGGCTGCTGCTGGCCAGCGACGGCACCTCGTCGACCCTGAGCATCGGCGCCTGCGCGGTCTTCATCCTCGCCGCCGCGACGGACCGGTTCGACGGGGATCTCGCCCGCCGCCGCGGGTTGGTCACCGACGTCGGCAAGCTCGCCGACCCCATCGCCGACAAGGCCCTCACTGGTACCGCGTTCGTGGGCCTGTCGGTGCTGGGACAGCTGCCGTGGTGGGTCACGATCGTGGTGCTCGTACGCGAGGCGGGAATTACGTTGTTGCGCTTCTGGGTGCTCCGGCACGGCGTCATCGCCGCCAGCCACGGCGGGAAGCTCAAGACGGTGCTGCAGTCGTTTGCGTTGGCCTTGTACATCCTCCCGCTGCCCCAGTCGCTGACCTGGGTTGCGGTGGTCGTGATGGGGATGGCGGTGGTGGCGACCGTGGTCACCGGAGCCGATTACGTCGTCAGGGCGCTCGCGTTGCGGCGTACGGCCGAGCCCGCCCAGTTGTGAGCGCCGAAGCGCAGAGTGTCATCGCCGCATTGCGCGCCTGCGACGCGACGGTCGCCACGGCGGAGTCGCTCACGGGAGGCCTGCTGTGCTCGACCTTGGTGGCGGTGCCCGGCGCGTCGGCTGTCGTTCGTGGTGGCGTCGTCGCCTACGCGGCGGAGGTCAAGGTGTCGATGCTCGACGTGCCGGCCGACCTCGTCGCCCGAGCTGGCACGGTCGACCCCGATACCACGCGGGCCATGGCAATCGGCGTCCGGTACCGACTCGCCGCCGACTACGGGCTGGCGACGACGGGTGTGGCCGGTCCCGACCCGGTCGAGGGCAAACCCGTTGGGCTGGTCTTCGTGGCGGTCGCCGATCGCGGCGGAGCGTGCGTACGCCGGCTGGAGCTGCCTGGCGATCGGCCGGAGGTCCGTCGGGGCGCGACGGTAGCCGCGTTGCAGCTGTTGCTCGAGGTGTTGTGCGCCGCCGCCTGAGGCATCGTGCTCTGGCGGCATGGCGTCGATGTCAGCCGAGTTCCGGCCACGACGGGTACGCTGGGACATTGCCCGAAGATCGGACGGCTCGATACGGGAGGAGGGGCGAACGTGATCGTGCTTCGACAACTCATCGGTGACGTGCTCCGCTCCCAACGGATGCGCCAGGGGCGCACGCTGCGGCAGGTGTCGGCAGACGCCCGGGTGAGCCTGGGTTACATCTCGGAGGTCGAACGGGGGCAGAAGGAGGCCAGCTCGGAGTTGCTGGCGGCTATCTGCACCGCGTTGGAAGTGCCGTTGTCGGCGATTCTGCGTGAGGTCAGCGACCGGATGGTCGAGCAAGAACGGCCCGCTGACAGCGAAGTCGCCACCGTGCCCCGCGCCGCGATCACCGAGGTCGTCGCTGCCTGAGCGGCCTCAGGCGTCCGGAAAGACAGACTCGGGCTTGCTTCCAATGGCTCAGGGTCACTTGCAATGGGTTCGAACCCATTGCAAGTGACCCGATACCACGTGAACGTGGGATAGGGACACCGGTGACGCGGGGGGAGCGGGGTCAGGCCCGCAACCGCAGTCCCCGCGGAGTGGCGTGGAAGCCGGCGGTCTCCAGCGCCGCCGCCAACGGCGAGCCCAAGATGTGCTCCCCGTCGGCACGCTCGACCGTGATCTTGCCGAGGGCGCCGTCGCGGACCGCGAGCGCCAGCGCGTCCACGGCCGGCTGCACCGTCGCTGGATCGTCGCGGAACGTGAGTAACGTCCGACCGCCTCGTTCGACGTAGAGAGTCAGCGCCCCGTCGACCAGCACGACCAACGCGCCGGCCTTGCGTCCGGGACGGTGACCTGGGGCAGCGCTCTCGGCGGTCGCCCGGTCCGGCCAGGGCAAGGCCGCGCCGTAGGGATTCGCGGGATCCGTGGCGGCCAGCGTCACAGCCCGAACGGAGGCGGCGCCCGGCTCGCCGCTGAAGGAACGAAGCCGGTCTACTGCCCCGGAAGTGGCGAACTGCGCGGCGCCTAGCGAACCGACGAAGTAGCCCCTGCGGGCGCGCCCGGACTCCTCGAAGCCACGCAGCACCTTGTAGACGGCAGCGAAGCCACCGCTGACGCGCTCGCCAACGACCGCCCCCCGGGTCACGACCCCGTAGCGGTCGAGCAGGGTCTCCGCGGTGGCGTACGCCCGCCGAGTGGCATCCGGTTCCCGGGCCGGGAGTGCCGCCCAGCGCCCGGCTGCTGTCGG
This sequence comes from Nocardioidaceae bacterium, assembly GCA_013696555.1. Lineage (GTDB taxonomy): Bacteria > Actinomycetota > Actinomycetes > Propionibacteriales > Nocardioidaceae > JACCYJ01. The sequence continues at coordinate 14,083 of JACCYJ010000083.1, forward strand.
CGGCCCGGTACGCCGCGGCAGCGACGCTCGGCCATTGATCGGGCCGCTCCGACGGACCCGGCTGCGGGGAGCAGAGCGTCGGGGCCGGTGCGCCGCCCGTCCCGAGCGGCTGAGGGCACGGAGCGGAGCGAGCGTGTCGTTGGTCACCAGCCCGGCCCACACCAGATCCCACAGCGCCGCGTGCAGGGTGTCGTCGTCGGTCGACCCGACCATGTCGGAGAGCGAGCGGAAGAAATATGCCCCGCCGGAACTCAAGGCGGCCAGCACCGAATCCTGTATGTCGGAGGGCTCCAGGTCGCCCGGGTCCGGCAGTGTCAGCGGCGCACCGTCGGCGGGGTGCAGCGAAACCCAGCCATCGGTGCCTGCCAAAGACCCATTCCCGGCCCACAGCACCTCACCGGACGCGGTCAGCTCATCCAGCAGAGCCGGGTTGTAGTCGATCACCCGCGAGCCGAGCACCAGCGGCTCCAAGGCCGAGGCGGGCACGGCGCATCCGGCCAGCTGCTCGACGACGCTGAGCACGCCGTCGATCCCGCGAAGACTGCCGCCGACCTGCTGCCAAGCCGGCAGGAACCGGCCCAGTGTCGCTGGCTCCACTGGCTCGACCTCGGAGCGCAATACGGCCAACGACCGGCGACGCAGGCGCCGCAGCACCTCGGCGTCACACCACTCCGACCCCTGACCGCCCGGGCGGAACTCGCCCTCGACGACTCGTCCCGCCGCACCCAGCCGGCGCAGGGTGTCCAAGACCACCGCCGGACCCAGCCCGAGGCGTTGTCCGACCGCCGCAACGCTGAAAGGTGCGTGCGTGCGGGCGTAGCGAGCCACCAGGTCGCCCAGCGGGTCGTCGACCGGGGTCAGGAACGCATCGGGCACTCCCATCGGGACCGGGACCCCGAGCGCGTCGCGCAGGCGTCCGGCGTCTTCGACCGCGACCTGCCACCCGGCCCCGGCGTACGACACGTCGATGACCCGTCGGGCCCGGGCGAGGGCCGCCAACCACGTGACGGCGTTTCGACCGTCATCGACGCAGCGGGCGCGTACCTCGGCAGGAGTGAGCGGACCGAGGAGCCGGAGCAGGTCCGCCACTCCCTCGGCGTCGCGGGCCTGCCGGTCGGGGGTCAGTCGCTGCAGCTCGGCCTCGACCTCGTCGATCACGTCGAGGTCGAGAAGGTCGCGCAGCTCGGCCCGCCCGAGCAGCTCGGCGAGCAGCGTGGAGTCGAGTGCCAGCGCTGCCGCGCGCCGCTCGGCAAGGGGGCTGTCGCCCTCGTAGAGGAACGCCGCGACGTACCCGAAGAGCAGCGACCGGGCGAATGGCGACGGCGTGGTTGTGGCGACCTCGACCATGGTGACGCGGCGGGCGGACATGTCGCGCATCAGCTGCTGCAACGCGGGGACGTCGTAGACGTCTTGCAAGCACTCGCGGACGGCCTCGAGCACGATCGGGAAGCTGGGGTACTTGCGCGCGACCTCCAGCAGCTGTGCGGAGCGTTGCCGCTGCTGCCACAACGGGCTCCGGCGGCCGGGATCTCGGCGCGGCAGCAGCAACGCCCGCGCGGCGCACTCGCGAAACCGCGACGCGAACAAGGCCGACCCACCCACCTCGGTGGTCACCAGCTCGGCAATCTCATCGGGTTCGAAGTCGAACAGCTCCGCGCCCGGTGGGTCGGCGTCGGTCTCCGGCAGCCGGACGACGATGCCGTCGTCACTGGCCATGGCCTGCGCGTCGACACCGGTTCGCTCCCGCAGCCGAGCCGCCACCGCCAACGCCCACGGCCCGTGAACCTTCAGCCCGTAGGGCGAATGCAACAGCACCCGCCAGTCGCCGAGCTCGTCACGTACTCGCTCGACCAGCAGCGCCCGGTCGTGCGGCACGTGACCGGTGTGCGCTCGCTGCTCGGTCAGGAAACTCAGCAGGTTGGCTGCTGCCCACTCGTCCAACCCCGCCTGCTCACAACGCAACCGAGCGCGGCCGGCCGACGCCGTGGACAGCTCGCGGACGAACGCCCCCACCGCCGCCCCGAGCTCGGCCGGCCGGCCGAGCGAATCGCCCTTCCAGAACGGCAGCCGCCCCGGCTGCCCAGGTGCCGGGCTGACCAGCACGCGATCATGAGTGATGTCCTCGATCCGCCAGCTGGTCGCCCCGAGTGCGAAGACGTCGCCGACGCGCGACTCGTAGACCATCTCCTCGTCGAGCTCACCCACTCGGGCGGCGCCGCGAGCGGTGTCGGCGCCGACCAGGAACACGCCGAAAAGGCCTCGATCGGGGATCGTGCCTCCGGAGGTGACCGCCAGCCGCTGAGCGCCGGGCCTGCCGGTGAGCGTCCCGGATACCCGGTCCCACACCACCCGTGGGCGCAGCTCGGCGAACTCGTCGGAGGGGTAGCGCCCCGCGAGCAGGTCGAGCGTCGCGTCGTACGCCGAGCGGGGCAGGTTCGCGAACGGCGCCGACCGGCGGACGAGCGCGTACCAGGCTTCGACGTCTAGTGGGTCGACCGCGGCGGCGGCGACCGTCTGCTGGGCTAGAACGTCGAGCGGGTTCGCGGGGATCGACAACGACTCGATGGCGCCACTGCGCATGCGTTCGACTGTCACGGCGGCGTTGACCAGGTCAGCGCGGTGCTTGGGGAACACGACTCCGCGGGAGACCTCCCCGACCGAGTGGCCGGCGCGCCCCACCCGCTGGAGGCCGCTGGCCACTGAAGGCGGCGCCTCGACCTGGACGACGAGATCGACCGCGCCCATGTCGATGCCGAGCTCCAGACTGCTGGTGGCTACGACGCAGGCCAACCGACCAGTTTTCAGGTCGTCCTCGATCAGCGCTCGCTGCTCCTTTGACACCGAGCCGTGATGTGCCCGGGCGATCACGACATCGGCGCCCCGGGACGCGCCACTCGCAGCCATGGCTTGCGCGGGCACGGACGGATCCGGGAGCGCCTGTTCGGCTCGCTCGCTGGCCAGCTCGTTGAACCGGGCGGTCAGCCGCTCGGCAAGCCGACGGGAGTTCGCGAAGACAATCGTCGACCGGTGCCGCTCGACCAGGTCGACGATCCGTTCCTCGACGTGCGGCCAGATCGAGCCGGTCCGGCCGTCGATACTACTGAGCTGTTCGGATCCGCCGGTTGCACCGATCTCTGACATGTCCTCGACCGGCACCACCACCGAGAGGTCCCACCGCTTGGGTGAAGCGGGTGCGACCACCTGGACTGCCGCGGATCCGCCGAGGAAGCGGGCGACCTCGTCGATCGGGCGCACGGTCGCCGACAGGCCGATCCGTTGCGCGGGCGCGTCGAGCAGGGTGTCGAGCCGCTCCAGCGACAGTGCCAGGTGAGCGCCCCGCTTGCTGTCAGCGACGGCATGCACCTCGTCGACGATGACGGTGTCGACACCTTTGAGCGACTCGCGGGCAGCCGAGGTGAGCAGCAGGAACAGGGACTCAGGGGTCGTGATCAGAATGTCGGGCGGGTGGACGCTGAGCCGACGGCGCTCGACTGCCGGCGTGTCACCGGAGCGCACGCCGACGGCCACGTCACCGGAAACGAGCCCCAGCCGCTTGGCGGTCTGTCGGATGCCGACCAGGGGCGCGCGGAGGTTGCGCTCGACGTCGACCGCCAGCGCCTTGAGTGGTGAGATGTAGAGCACGCGGCACCGGCGGGCCGGGTCCACCGGGGCCGTCGAGGTCGTGAGCCGGTCGAGCGCCCAGAGGAACGCGGCCAGCGTCTTGCCGGAGCCGGTGGGTGCCACGACCAGCGCGTGCGAACCTCCCGCGATGGCCTCCCAGGCACCGAGCTGCGCGGGTGTCGGCGCCGGGAACGACCCGGTGAACCAGGCCCGGGTCGCCGTAGAGAAACGGTCCAGCACCAGCTCGGCCGAGTCGGGGTCCTGCGTGGCGGAGGCCATCGACGCATTGTCACCGATCGCACCGACACTCGCCTCCTCGACGGCCCGGCAGGCAGTTGGCGAGTGGCGCATAACCGCTGATCACGCTTGCCGAGTGGCGCAAGACGGTCGTGATCGACCGGTCCTCATCAACCGTCTTGCCCCACCCGGCGTGCCGTCAGGGCAGCTCGACGGCCGACCAGTCCCGGCCGCCGTCGTCGCTTCGGGCCAGCTCGCCCCCGGAGGTGATCAGGTACCCGGTCCGCGAGTCGGTGAAGCCGGCGAACGTGTAGCCGACGTCGTTCCACACCTGGTCGTCCTCGTCGTAAGGGGCCGCGACCGGCTCGATCCCGCTGGCCATGGTGACGATGGAGACCGTGCTGCCGTCGGTCAGCAAGGCATGCGTGGCATCGATCCCGGTCATGGTGGTCAACGGCGAGCTGGGTGGTGGCAGTCGCTGCTCCTGCCAGGTGCTCCCGGAGTCGGTGCTCACCGCGACCGTTCCGCCCTCAGGAGAGGTGCAGTAGAGCCACAGTGCGCCGGTGACGCCGCTGGTCGACAAGGGCGTCTCGCAGTTCAGTCTCAGGGGCGCCAGCTCCCAGCTGGTGCCACCGTCGAGCGTGCGGAGATAGGCATGCTTGCCGTCGGCGGAGGTGACCAGCGCGCCGGTGATCCCCTCGGCGACGATCGGGACGTCCATCCGGTCGGTGACCGCCAGCCCCGGCTCGGTTGCCGACCAGGTGTCCGCACCGACCGGTGCGGAGAACACCACGGGGGCACCGTTACCTCGCGCGGTGCCGAAGGCCCACACCGTCGTCTCCTCGGACTGGACGCTGAAGATCTCAGCGGGCACCGGCATCTCGACCGGAGCCCAGCTGACTCCCGCGTCGTGCGTCGACCACACCTCGCCGGCGTAACCCCAGCCGTCCGTACCGGTCACCGCGTACCGGAGGTCCGGGCCTGCTCCGGCGTCGACGGGCAGCGATGGCGTCGGCGTTGAGGTCAAGGGGGCAACTGGAGGTGGCGCATCCCCCTCGGTTGGTGTGGGCCCGGTACGGAAGCTGAACGATTTCCCGGCGTCGGTGGTGTGCGCGATGACCTGGCACGAGGTCTGTTGACACTGAGCGCTGCCGAGCACCCAGAACTGATTGCTCTGCACCGCGGTGACCGACTCCACCTCGACGTTCGACGGCTGTACCGGCTCGCCCGGTTCCATGGCGCTGTCGATCCGGGCCGACTGAGTGGGTCGCGCCGAGGGTTGCGACGATTCGGCGGTCGACCGGTTGGGCGACGGGCCGGTCGACGACTCCGCAAGCGGCGTGGTCTGCACCTCGGATCCGCCAGCGGACGGTGCCGGGGCTGGCTGGGGCAGCTGGGTCGCCACCACCCCCGCGGTCACCGAGACGCCTGCTACGGCGATGGTGCCTGCCGCCAGCCGGCGGCGTCGCCGGCGGCGGCTGGCGTTGCGGTGCACGGCTAGAAGCAGGTCACGCTCGACTCCGGTGCGATCCGAGCCGTCATCGTCGCCGCGCAGGGTCGAACGCAGCTCGGCTTCGATGCCGTCGTCCGGGGGACCGCCCGACGTCACCGGGCGTGCTCCGGGGCGACCAGCGGTACGTCGCTGAACGACTCGCTCCGGTCCCGCAGCTTGGCCAGCGCCTTGGCGGCCTGGCTCTTCACGGTTCCGACCGAGCAGTCCATCACCAGCGCTACCTCGGCCTCGGTGAGGTCTTCGTAGTAGCGCAAGGCGATCACGGCCCGTTGCCGAGGTGGCAGCTCGCCGATCGCACGCCACAGATCGCAGTTGTGATGGCGATCGCGCCAGCCGCGATCGGGAGGCTCGTCGGTCAGCCGTTCCCGCCGTAGCCGCCGCCAGATGCTGATGTTGCGGTTGACCATGATGCGTCGGACGTATCCCTCGGGCCGATCCCGTGAGTCAAGCCGGGTCCATTGCAGCAGCGTTCGTTCGAGCGCGTCCTGGACCAGGTCGGCGGCAGCGTCCTCACTCCCGGTGAGCGCGCGGCCGAAGCGCAGCAGATCCGGCAGCCGGGCGCGGACGAACGCGTCGAAGTCCGGATACTCGTTACCGGCCCTGGTTTCGACCCCGTTAGCGGGCACGGCGACAACCGCCGTCATGGCCGCTAGTGGCACCGCGGAAACGGTCGCACTCACCGGCCGGCCCTACAGGCGCGATGGCCATCACTCACGTCCCCCAGACGCTCGAGCGATCTTGATGGTTGCCTGAGCGGCGACTCGCGTCCAGCACGACACGATCACGGTTCGGTCACCGCTGGGACACGGTCTTATGCGCCGGGGCGTACTTCCAATGGCTAAGGGGCACTTCCAACGGGTTCGACCCCATTGGAAGTGCCCCGATACCACGTGAACGTGGGAAAGGGACACCAGCGGACGGTGGGAGCGAAAGTCGTGCCGGGTTTGTCGGCCGGCGCGCATAGAGTGCCGCCTTGTGCAGCAGACGACCGACATCGATCCGTTGGTGCGCGCCCGTGGGTTGACCAAGAGCTACGGCCACGTCGAGGCGGTCCGGGGGATCGACGTCGACGTCCGGCCCGGTGAGACGTTCGGCTTCCTCGGCCCCAATGGCGCCGGCAAGTCGTCGGCCATGCGGATGATCGCCGCGGTCTCACCGGTCTCGGCGGGTGAGCTGCGGATCCTCGACCTCGACCCGGCGACCGACGGACCGGCGATCCGGGCCCGGATCGGGGTGTGCCCGCAAGAGGACTCGCTCGACATGGAGATCACGGTGCGGGAGAACCTCACCGTGTACGGCCGCTACTTCGGGCTGTCCCGGGCGGAGTGCCGCGAGCGAGCTGATGAGCTGCTCGACTTCGTCCAGCTGGCCGACAAGGCCGGCGACAGCGTGGAGGAGCTGTCCGGGGGGATGAAGCGGCGACTGACGATCGCGCGGTCGCTTATCAACCGGCCGGAGCTGCTGCTGCTCGACGAGCCGACGACCGGGCTGGACCCGCAGGCCCGGCACCTCGTCTGGGAGCGGTTGTTCCGACTGAAGCAGCAGGGCGTGACATTGGTGCTGACGACGCACTACATGGACGAGGCCGAGCAGCTGTGCGACCGGCTCGTTGTCATGGACAACGGGGTGATCGTGGCAGCGGGCTCACCGCAGGAGCTGATCGCCGCGTACTCCACCAAAGAGGTGACCGAGCTGCGGTTCGGGGCGGGGGAGCACGAGGCCGTGGCCAGCAAGGTTTCCGACCTCGCCGAGCGGGTGGAGGTGCTGCCTGACCGGCTGTTGCTCTACACCGACGAGGGCGAGGCGGCCGCCATCGCGGTGCACGAGCGCGGGCTTCGCCCGATTGCGGTTCTGGTGCGCCGCTCAACCCTGGAGGACGTGTTCTTGCGCCTCACCGGCCGGACCTTGGTGGACTGAGACCGCTATGGAGCTCGTGCGGCGCCAGTTCGACTATTGGGCTACGACGTATCGACGCACCTGGAAGGGCAGCATCATCAGCTCGTTCGTGAACCCGCTGCTGTTCCTGAGCGCCATGGGGGTGGGGCTTGGTGGGTACGTCGACGACAGTTCCGGACCGCAGTCGCTCGGCGGCGTCTCGTACCTTGCGTTCCTCGCCCCGGGTTTGCTGGCCACCACGGCGCTGCAGACCGCGGTCTCCGAGTCGTCTTTCGCGGTGTACGGCAAGTTCAAGTGGAACAAGGTCTACTCCTCCATGACCGCCACGCCCCTGCGTGTCGTCGACATTCTCAACGGCAACCTGTTGTACGTCGGGTTCCGGCTGGCGACGACCTGTGCGGTGTTCCTGATTGTGCTCGCGGCCTTCGGTGTCGCGGGATCGATCGCCGGAGCGCTCGGGGCGCTGCTCTCGGCGGTGCTGGTCGGGATGGCGTGCACGACACCGGTGTTCGGCTACTCGGCGTGGATCAAGACCGACGCCGCGTTCGCCGTGTTGTTCCGGCTCGGATTGATCCCGATGTTCTTGTTCAGTGGCGCGTTCTTCCCGGTCGACCAGATGCCCGACACCATCGAGTGGCTGGCGTACCTGACACCGGTCTGGCACGGCGTCGAGCTATGCCGCGGGTTCACGCTCGGGAGCGCCGAGCTCTGGCCCGGTGTCGGCCATGTCGGCTACCTGCTGGTGTGGATAGCCGTCGGCTGGCTTTGGGCGCGGACCGCCTTCCAGCGCCGGCTCGTCGAGGCCAGCTCCTGATGGCGACGCTGACCGCGCGGGTGCTGCCGCTGCCGATCCGTGGCACCGGCTGGCGGCTGGTCGAGCGCAACTTCCTGGTCTACAAGCGGGCCTGGCCGGTGTTCTTGACCGGCTTCCTCGAGCCGGTGCTGTACCTGCTCTCGATCGGCATCGGCGTCGCCGGCCTGGTCGAAGAGTTCCGCCTGCCCGACGGTCAGGTCATCGGCTACACCGAGTTCGTCGCTCCGGCTCTGCTCGCGGCATCGGCGATGAACGGCTCGCTGTTCGACTCGACGTACGGGCTGTTTTTCCGAATGAAGTACCAGAAGCTCTACGACGCCATCCTGGCCACGCCGTTGCGGCCATGGGACATCGCAACCGGGGAGCTCACCTGGGCGCTGCTGCGGGGGGCGGCGTACTCCGCGATGTTCGTGCTGGTGATGACGATCATGGACTTGGCGGCCTCGTGGTGGACGGTGCTGGCGCTGCCCGCGGCGATGCTGATCGGGTACGCATTCGGCGGCGCGGGCATGGCGATGACGACGTGGATGAAGTCCTGGCAGGACTTCGAGTACATCCAGCTCGCGATCATGCCGATGTTCTTGTTCTCCGGCACCTTCTACCCGCTCGACACCTACCC
>JACCYJ010000124.1 GCA_013696555.1 Nocardioidaceae bacterium
TCGTGGATGCGATGCGCCGCACCGGCGCGCTGCGGCTGATCTGCCAATCCTCGTGGGGCGTCGGCGACAGCTACGGGCGATCGCCGCTGCTGTTCCGCCGCGTCATCTTCCCGCTGCTGCTCGGCGACGAGCTCGCCGACAAGGCCGAGCAGGAGCGGCTCATCCGCGCGAGCGAGCTCGACTGGACGATCGTGCGCCCGGCACCGGCCGCTACCGCGCCGGACCCGTGTTGCGATTCACGACCCGCGCCCACGTCACGCGCGCCGACGTGGCCGAGCTGATCGTGCGCGAGCTCGATCAGCGCCGCTTCTTCAGGCAGACGATCGAGATCAGCGCATGAAAGGCCACCCCGTGCACGACGCCCTCCGGTTCTCCAGCACCCTGCTGGCCGGCTCGCTGGCCGGCATGGAGCTCGCCTCCTGGGCCGTCGTGCACCCCGCGGTGGCACGCCTGAGTCACATCGAGCAGGTCCACGCCGAGAAGGCCCTTTATCGCCGCTTCGCCCAGATCCAGGCCCCGCAGATGGCCTTCACAATCACTCTTGCGGGCGTGACCGCCGCCGCCTCGGAGGGCTCCGCGCGCACGTTCGCCGCCGTCGCCACCGGCTGCTTCGCGGGGATGCTCGTCCTCACCTTCGCCGGCAACATGCCCATCAACGTGGCCATCCTGCGCTGGGAGGAGCCCGGCGACCCCGCGCGCTGGCAGCAGCTGCGCCGCCGCTGGGACCGCATCCACACGCTCAGGATCCTGCTCGACACCGGCGGCTTCGCACTGCTCCTCGCCGCCTGCCTCGAACCGTGACCCACCACCAAGTGGAGGCCCACATGAACCCACGGCGCCTGACCTACACGTCAGCGCTCGAGCGCTGGGACCGCGACGGGATCGTCGACGCCCTCAGTGAGGACGTCGTCATCCACGTCGCCGTCCACGACGGAGCCATGCCGGGCAAGGACATCGCCCGCTTCCTCTTCGGTGTGCTCGCCGAGGAGCTCGGGCCCATGCACGTCACGGACGAGATCATGGAAGACCACAAGGCCGTCGTCCTGTTCGAGACCAGCATCGGCGAACACACCGCCCAGGGCCTCAACGTCATGACGCTCGACCCAGCCGGCGCGATCACCGAGCTGACCGTCTTCTTCCGCCCCCTGGAATCGCTGCAGCGCATCGCCGACGTCATCGGCGCACGGATGGCCGCCCGGTTCGGGCCTGCGCCGCCGTAGCCCCAGAGCCGAACACCCGGCTGACCGCCACACTCCGAACGGCCAGCGACGTGATGCCGAACGCTCCGGCGACCGCGCCGGCGACCCCGAGCACGAACTTGAGCTCCGCCGCGATCATCACCCGGTGCAGCGCCAGCGCCAGGCCGACGATCAGCGGCGGGTGGATGACGAAGGCGCCGTAGGCGGCCGCCGCCATCCGCCGCAGCCACGGCCCCTGGCGGGTCCAGTGCTCCCCGCAGCCGCGGCGCACCTCCGGTGTGAGCGTCTCGAGCCAGCCGCGCCGCCCGGCCGCACAGCCGAGCCCGAACAGGATCGCGTACTGCGGGAAGAGGGCGAACTGGATGGTCGAGATACGCGAAGCGACGATCCATCGCGTGAACCGCATATCACCCAGCCGGTTGGCCTGCAACCGTCACCGGCAGGGGGCGCTGTGCGGAGTTCGGCCGCGGCGCAGCCCGTCACGACGGTGTTCCTTGCCGCCGCGTTCGAGGTTCGCCGTCGGGGCGAGGGGCGTACAGGCGGACGGTCGCGGTCTTTCCCTTGAGCGGTACGGATGGCCGCTCCTCGAAGCCGTTGCCGTGCGCGCCGAGGGCGCGCAGTGTGGTCTCGGTGATGAGGATGTCGTCGCCGGTCAGTCGCGTCGCGGCTTCCACGCGGGCGGCTGTGTTCACCGGATCCCCGATGACCGTGAAATCGCGCCGCCCACCCCCGCCGATCGTGCCGGCCACGACACGGCCCGAGTTCACGCCGACGCCGATCTGCAGGTCGCCGGCGACGCCCTGGCGCACGAGTCGCGCGATCTCAAGGGCGGCCGCGACGGCGCGGGCCGCGTGGTCGGCGTGTCGCTCAGGGGCTCCGAATACGGCCAGCAGCCCGTCACCGATGAACTTGTTCGCGTGTCCGCCGTGACTGAGGATCACCGGGACGACCGCCTCGTAGAGCGCGTTGAGGCGTGCGACGACCTCCTGCGCGTCCGCGCTCTCGGCGAACGTCGTGAACCCGCGCACGTCGAGGAACAGGGTCGAGGCATCGATCATCTCCCCCCGCAGGTCGGTTCCCTCCGCGAGGACGCGCTCGGTCAGCGCCGGATCGACGAAGGCGCCGAACGCCTCGCGCAGCCGCTCGCGCTCGGCCAGCCCGACCACCATCGCGTTGAACGACGCGGCAAGCTCGCCGGTCTCATCGGTGGTCACGACCGGTACGCGCACGGCGAGATCGCCGGCGCCGAGCCTGCGGGTCGCGTCGCGAAGGTCGATGATCGGCGCCGACACCGCATCGGCGAGCACGAGGCTGAGCCAGATCGAGACGACCGCGGTGACGGCGATGGCGACGACGCTGGCAAGCCCGATCGTGTCGAGCGCCCGCGTGTCGTCGGTCAGCAGGCCGGCCACGAGGATGCCCGTGCCCCAGCTGACCATCGGCACGGTCGCGAGCAGGCGCCGGTGCAGCGACACTCGCGCGAACGCAGGAGGCGACGCCTGTGGCAAGCGCTCGCCAACCGTCTCGAGCACGGGCCGCATGCCGAGCTCGAGCGCTATGTAGCGGAGCACGGCCGAGTACAGGTACAGCAGGTAGGACGTGGGGAACAACAGCGCCGCGTGGTACGCGGGGAGGCCGAGCACCGCGGCCAGCATGATGGCCACTGCCGCTGCTCCGGCAGCGCCGATCGCGTAGAGGCTCGGGCGTCGCAGGAGCTCCAGGGGAAGCCGTGCCGCAGCCGACCAGGCCTGCAACGTGGGCTCGTGGCCGCGCTCGCCGGCGAGCCAGGAGCGGGCGGGTTGCGCAACGCGGCGCAGGTAGACGCCGGCCACGATCCCCTCGACGACATACCCTCCCGCCGAGCATGCGGCGAAGACGGCGAGCTCGGCGGGATGCACATCGACATAG
>JACCYJ010000127.1 GCA_013696555.1 Nocardioidaceae bacterium
GACCCGAACGACCGCATCGACGAGGGCTCCGGCGCACCTGCCGGGGCCCTCGTTCGCATGTCAGGGCGACAGACCGAGCCGCGCCATGCGTCCGGCGTGGTTCTCGGTCAAGCGGGCGAACATCCGCCCGATCGACGCCAGGTCCATCCCCGGCCGGTCGACCCCCCCGGCCAACAGCGAGCTCAAGGCGTCGCGCTCGGCCACCACGACCTGCGCCTGACTCAGCGCCTCACCGACGAGACGGCGACCCCACAGCGCCAGCCGACCGCCCACCGCCGGCTGCTCGGCGATGATCTCCCGGACCCGCGACACGACGAACTCCGAGTGCCCGGTGTCAGCCAGCGTCGCGAGGATGAGCTCGCGGGTGCCGGGGTCGAGGTAGGCGGCCACCTCGCGGTAGAAGTCCGCGGCCAGTCCGTCACCGACGTAGGCCTTGACGAGGCTCTCCGGCCAGTCGGCAGGCGCGGTGTGGGCATGGAAGTTGTCGAACGTGGCGTGGAAGGGCTCCATCGCGGCGTACGGGTCGACCCCCAGGCTGCCGAGGTGGTCGCGCAGCCTGGCGAAGTGGCCGAACTCGGCTGCCGCCATGGCCGCCAGCTCGGCCTTGTCGCGCAGTGTCGGCGCGCTGACGGCATCCTCCGCGAGGCGCTCGAAGGCGCTGAGCTCGCCATGGGCGAGGGCGCCCAGCAGGTCGACCACACCGGTGAGGTACGCCGGCTCCTCGAGCCCGGTGCCCACGGTCTCCTCGGCCATGGCAGCGCAGCCTAGCGACGCGTGTGGCGCGCGCCGGTCGGCGACGCCCCGTTACACTTCGCTCATCCCCCACCTGAAGTGAGAAGACCCTGACCAGCTTTCCCGACCTCGGTGTCATGCCCGAGATCGCCCACGCCCTGAGCGATGTCGGCATCACCGACGCCTTCCCGATCCAGGAAATGACGCTTCCGATCGCGTTGATCGGCACCGACATGATCGGCCAGGCGCGGACCGGCACCGGCAAGACGCTCGCGTTCGTCATTCCGATCATCCAGCGGATCGTCGCCCCGCACGATCCCGACTACGACCAGCTGGCCGCGCCCGGCAAGCCGCAGGCCTTGGTGATCGCGCCGACCCGGGAGCTCGCGTTGCAGGTGACCGCAGATCTCGTCACCGCAGGCAAGCGGCGCGGCACCCGCACCATGACGATCTACGGCGGCGTCCCGTACGAGCTGCAGCTCGACACGTTGAAGACCGGCGTCGACATCGTCGTCGGCACGCCGGGACGCCTGCTCGACCTCGCGAACCGGCGGGCGCTCGACCTCTCGCACGTCAAGGTGCTGGTCCTCGACGAGGCGGACGAGATGCTGGACCTGGGCTTCCTGCCCGACGTCGAGCGGCTGCTCGCCAAGACCCCGGAGCTGCGCCAGACGATGCTGTTCTCGGCCACCATGCCGAGCCAGATCGTCGGGCTCGCCCGGGCCCACATGCGCCATCCGGTCAACATCCGCGCCGAGTCGTCGTCGGACCAGCAGACGGTCCCGGCGACGGCGCAGTTCATCTACCGCGCCCACGACCTCGACAAGCCGGAGGTCGTCGCGCGCATCCTGCAGGCGGAGAACCGCGGCCGCACGATCGTCTTCACGCGGACAAAGCGGCAGGCACAGCGAGTCGCCGACGATCTGGAGGACCGAGGCTTCCCGAGCTCTCCGTTGCACGGGGACATGGCGCAGGTTGCCCGCGAGCGCGCGATGAAGCGCTTCCGCGACGGGACGATCGAGATCCTCGTGGCCACCGACGTTGCCGCCCGCGGTATCGACGTCGAAGCCGTGACCCATGTCATCAACTACAACTGTCCGGAGGACGAGAAGACCTACCTGCACCGCACGGGGCGGACCGGCCGAGCCGGGGCCTCGGGGATCGCGGTGACGTTCGTCGACTGGCCGGATCTAGCGCGCTGGAAGATGATCAACAAGGCGCTGGACCTACCGTTCCCGGAGCCGGCAGAGACGTACTCCACATCGGAGAACCTTCGCCACGACCTCGGAATCCCGGCCAGCGCGACGGGTCGGATCCGGCCGCCGTCGCCGGTATCCGACGGCGCGTCCTCTCGCCCGAAGGAGCGTCCGGTGCGAGGTAGGGATCGGCAACGCACCCGCACCCGCGGTGGTCGTCCGGTGACAGCTGCTGTCGGTGATGCGGCGTCGGACGCGGCTGGTACGCCTCCGGATGCCTCAGCGTCCTCCGACGCGCCACGTCGGCGGCGTCGTCGTCGCCGTACCGCGGGGGGAGAGAGCAGCGAGCGAGGGAGTACGCGCGACAACACCGGCTGAGCCGTCAGGCGGTTACGACGACCGGCGTGCCGAGGTCGGCAAACTCCCACATGCGCCGGGCATCCGCGCGTCGCTGGCGGATGCACCCATGGGACTGAGGAGCGCCCAGATCCCTCAGTCGCTGCAGCGGCTGGCCACGCGAGTCGACCGGGATGTCATGAAAGCCGATGGCCGCACGCTCCCCGTGCGCGAAGCGGACCATGTAGCCCATCGTGCTGCGCAGATCGAAGCTGGTCGCATGCCGCGAGCGCGAGTAGACCTCGTACTCGCCCGCCGCGAGGTTGTCCGAGCGACTGCCGGACACCAGGTAGCTGTCCAGCGGATGCCCACCTCGGCCCACCAGCCACACCCGCTGAGCCGACATGTCGAAGACCACCCGGCGCCCGTTGCCTGACTGCGCCGGAACGGCTGGGGCCACCCGTCGGTCAACCGGCGCGGCTTCACGTCGCCGGGCGCTGTCCTCACCGCGCGCGGTCTCGTCACCGCGCGGCGAGTGCCCGGTGGCCGGCAACGTCTCGATCCGTGCTACCGCGGGCGCCCGCACCTCGGACCGCCCGGCTTCCGGCAGCTGATCCGCCGCGACCGCCGCGCCCACGGTCAACGAAACCGAGCACACCAACAGCGCGACACGCCCATAGCGCAGAGCGACCCGCGACCTCATCGATGCATCGTAAACCCGAAGTCACCAGCCATCGGGGACGTCTCCGCGCCGCGTTCGGCACGCGGGACACTGGACCCATGACCGGGGCCGCACAGGTGAGCACCATCGACGTCGTCACCGAGCGGGGCCGGTTCGCCACGATGAGCGCCGCGCCGCTCACAACCGTCCGAGGCTGGGTGCTGCTGATTCCCGGATTCACCGGGAGCAAGGAGGATTTCGAACCGATTCTGCCTCTGCTGGCGGCCGCCGGCTGGCAGGCCGTGGCGTACGACCAGCGGGGCCAGTACCAGACTCCCGGCGGGTACGCCGCCTCGTACACCCTGGAAGCGCTGGCATCCGACGCGCTCTCGATCGCCGATGCGGTGGCCCCGACCAAGGGGCGTCACCTCGTCGGCCACTCCTTCGGGGGGTTGGTGGCGCAGGCGGCCGCGTTGCAGGCGCCGCAGACATGGCAGTCAGTGACGCTGGTGTGCTCGGGTCCCGGCGGGTTCCGCACCCGACCCGAGGCTAACTCCCTTCGATCGTTCGCCGAGCTCGTGGGGGTCGCGCCGCTCGAGGCGGTGTACGAAGCGAGACTGTCCGACGACCGCCGGCGGGGCCGACGCGCGCCAGCGCCGGAGGCCGCGGCCTTCCAGCGAGCTCGATTCAGCGCGAATGCGCCGGAATGCCTTCGCGCCATGGCTCAGCTGCTCATCGACGCACCCGACCGAGTGGTCGAGGTGGCGGCGCTCGGCCTGCCGGTCGCGGTAGTCCGAGGCGCCGACGACGACGCCTGGAGCCATGCCGTGCAAGGCGAAATGGCGGCACGACTGGGCACCAGCGTCGGCGTCGTGCCCGACTCGGCTCACTCCCCCGCGGTCGAGAACCCTCCCGAAATGGCACGCCGGCTCATCACATTCCTCACCGCAACCGAAGAGTCAGCCCTTGCCCTCGACGAACGCGCGTACCGAGTCCGCGATCAGCTGGACAGCGATCGCTGAGAGCAGCAGGCCACTGATCCGCGTCACCAGGGTCACCCCGGAGTTCCTGATCAGCGCGAGAATCGCCACCGAGTATCGCATCGTCAACCACAGCACCGCATGCACGCCGACGATGCCGGCCGCGACGGCCACCAACGTGGGAGCGTCGTCGATCCGCTCGACGAAGACCATCGTGGCCACGATGGCACCCGGCCCCGCGAGCAACGGCGTACCGAGCGGCACCAGCGCGACATTGACGTCTCGGGTCTCGCGCGGCTCCCCATCCCGGCCGGTCAACAGCTCGAGCGCCACCAGCAGCAACAACAACCCACCCGCTCCCTGCAGGGCGGGTAACGAGATGTGCAGGTACTGCAACAGCTGCCGGCCGAAGAGTGCGAATAACACGATGACGGCGAAGGACACGGTCACGGCCTGCCAGGCGGCGCGCCTGCGCTCGGCCTTCGCTTGGCCGCGGGTGAGCGCCAAGAAGAGCGGGATGGTGCCAGGAGGGTCGACGATGACGAACAGGGTGATGAACACCTCGGCCAACAAGGTGGCGTTGACGATCTCGCTCACAACGATCCCGCGGCCCGGGTGGCTTCTCGTACCCGCTGGCGCAGTGCTTCGTACTGCTGCGGGGCAGTGCGGTTGCACCCGAGTGGGTGCCCGAGCTTCCCGACGCCGTGGTAGTCGCTGGCGCCGGTGCGAAGCAGCCCAAGCTCGTCAGCGATGGCAGCCAGCTCGGCCCGATCCCGAGCCGAGTGGTCGTTGTGGTCGACCTCGATTCCGGCGAGGCCGGCGTCACGCAGCTGCTCGAAAGCGGCTTCGGTCAGAACGCGACGGCTGCTGCGTCCCCACGGGTGGGCAACCACGCTCACCCCACCCGCATCCCGGACCAACCCGATCATTGTGACCAGGTCAGCTCCGTAGCGGTCCACGTACGCCGGACGGCCGGGTGACAGGTAACGGTCGAATGCCTCGTCACGGTCGCGTACTGCGCCGAGCCGGACGAGCGCATCCGCCACGTGCGGTCGACCCGTGGCAGCCGCGTCCGCTGACACCGCACGCACGTCGGCCACGCTGATGTCGATGTTGAGCCCACGGAGCCGGTGCAGTGTCGTCGGCAGCCGCGCGTTGCGACCGGCTAGGACACGTTCGAGCTCGGCGTCGAGCGCCGGGTACGAGGGGTCCGGCTCGTAGGCGAGTAGATGCACTCCGGTGGCTGCGAACCGGCACGAGATCTCGAGGCCAAGTACCAGCGTGATTCCGCCGTCGCCCGCGGCCGCCTGGGCCTCGTCCCAACCTGCCGTCGTGTCGTGGTCGGTCAGCGCCACCACGTCGATGGCGGCGGCCCGAGCACGGCGGACCAACTCCTGCGGGTTGTCGGTGCCATCCGAGCGAGAGGAATGGGTGTGCAGGTCGATTCGCACGGCGCTCAGGCTAGGCCGTCGCTGCCCCTATCCCACGTTCACGTGGTATCGGGTCGCTTCCATAGGGGTCGAACCCACTGGAAGTGACCCTCCGCCATGGGAAGTACACCGGGACCCTTCAGCAGTCTCCGATGGTGGCCGGATATCCACAGAACCGGCGGCCGGCTCAGTCGGTGAGACGTGCAGAGAGCCCCCCCAGCGGGACGATCTCGAGCTGGCCGAGGAGATTGTGCAGGTCGACCAGGGTCAGGTCCTGGCTGATCAGCGCCCCAGCGCTGGCCGGCCACGCCACCACCCACAGCCAGCAGCCGGATGCCTCGCCCACATACACGTCTCTATCGGCACCGCCGCTGATCCACCACAGCGGCGTCTTGTGCCCATCCACCGGGACCGTCGTCGTCGCCGGCGAACCGCTGATCTCCCGTCCCACGTCGAGCCCTCGCGCGCCGGCGTACCGCGCTCCGAGACCGACGCCGGCCTCCTCGCACACGATGAGCACGTCCGCCAGGCCTCCGAGTGGATCCGGTGCCGTGCAGGCCAACACCGTGGCCTGCACCTGCGGATACCCCGCCCTGGCGACTCCGGACACCGACCACTGCGCCGGCAGCGGCCACGGCAGCCAGGTCGGGAAGGCCGTATCGGCCACGTGGCGCAGCAACACGGAGACCGTCGGTTCCTCGATCTCGGCGACCGCCGCGACCGCACCGTCGGCCCAGCACCAAAACCGCTCATCCGACAGCTGGCGTACCGGGGCGCCGCAGCGCGGGCACCGCCATCCGGTGTGCATGCAGAGACGGTGACGTGCGGCAACACCGTGGTCAAGCGTTGGCGCCTAGCCTTCGGGTGGTGTCCATCTCTCAGCCGTACGTGCTCTGCGCGGGCGGGGTCGTCCGGGACGCCTCCGGACGACTGCTCATGATCCGGCGCGCGCGACCACCCGACGAGGGGTGCTGGTCGCTGCCCGGCGGCCGCGTGGAGCCGGGTGAGAGCGCCGCCGAAGCAGCGGTACGAGAGATACGCGAGGAAACCGGACTGGTCGTCGATACCGCGATGCTGCTCGGTCGGACCCAGATCGCCGGTCCGGACGGTTCGACGTACCTCGTCGACGACTTCAGGTGCCAGCTGGTGGGCGGCGAGCTCCGCCCGGGTGGCGACGCCACGGAAGCCCGGTGGGTGAGCATTGCCGAGCTGGGGTCGCTTGCCTGCACACCACGGCTCATCGAGACCCTCGAGGAGTGGAGCGCGCTGGGCTGAGGGCGACCTCCCCCACCGGCATCGTTCGGTGCGTTCCGGCGAAAAGTTCCGGCGTGTCGACAACCGCTTCGCGCCAATCGACGGGGGCGAGGTGTGGGATGCGCCGGTTCAGCTGTTCCAGCGGGCGATGACCGAGGTTTCGCGCTCGAAGCCGAGGACACACACCGTGCCGGTGTCGAGCTTGTAGTGGCGGCCCTCGGCCACAGGTTGATCCAGCCAACGGGCCGTCAGGGCGCGCAGGCTGTGCCCGTGCCCGAAGACCAGTACGCCACCAGATACGGCCCGCGCCGTTGTGATCACGCGGTCGAGGCGGCGAGTCACCTGCTCGGCGCTCTCGCCGCCAGGGCTGGAATGTGACCACACCGTCCAGTCGGGTACCGATTCCCGGATCTGCGGCGTGGTGATGCCCTCGTACTCGCCGTAGTCCCACTCCATGAGGTCCGGCTCGTTACGCGCTTCGGGGAAGCCGGCCAACCGGGCGGTCTCGCGGGCCCGGGCCAGCGGACTGGAGAGGACCAGCTCGAAGGACTCCGGGCCGAGGCGGTCCGCGAGGGTCCGGGCAACATCCTCGCCCCGTGGAGTCAGCGGCAGGTCGGTATGGCTGGTGTGTCGGCCGTCACGGCTCCACTCGGTTTCGCCGTGGCGAACCAACCACAATTCCACGCCGCTCACGGCTGCGGCTCGCCAGCGTCGCGAATACTCGGCCGCCCCGGCTGCTCGCCACCTCGGGCATCGAGATAACTCTGCTTAGGCACCATCACCTTGCGGCGGAAGACACACACCAGCGTGCCGTCCTGGTTGCAGCCTCGCGTCTCCACGTGGACCACGCCGCGGTCGTCCTTCGACGTGCTCTCCCACTTGTCGAGGACGGTCGTCTGGCCATAGATGGTGTCACCGTGGAAGGTCGGTGCAACATGCCGCAGCGACTCGACCT
>JACCYJ010000137.1 GCA_013696555.1 Nocardioidaceae bacterium
ACTCGACGTCTTCGGCGGTGGCGTCGTCCAAGAGGAAGAAGACGATGTTTTTACCTTCGACGGCAAGGCGTGCCCGGTTCTCCGTCGTTTCCTCGGCAGCCAACGTCGAACCCGCGCTCAAGACAGCCGTTGCCATGACGAGCAACGCCATGACGTATCGTCTGCGCACCAATTACCTTGTCTCTCCGGGGCCACCCGCCACTGTCTGGTAGCGATGCCCACGATCTCGGTCGTCGTCCCGAATTGGCCATGATAGACAAGTGAGGCGACAAGGTCTGCGAAACTCGCCTCGCAGCGGAGTGCAAATCGATCACGATTCGGGGGTCAGCCATGAAGCGGCGTCCGCTCGCTGCGGCATCGGTGATCGTGCTCTGCGTGGTCTCAGTGGCGGCTCCGGCAACTTCGGTGAGCGCCGACGCTCCCAGGGCGCCTGGCTCCTTCACCGGCTACGGCTTCGACACGTGCACGGCTCCCAGCCAGGCGGTCATGGACGCGTGGTGGCGCAACTCGCCGTTCAGCGCCGTCGGCATCTACATCAGTGGTGCATCACGCTCGTGCGCCCAACCGGAACTCACACCGGAGTGGGTGAGGACGCAGGCCGACGACGGTTGGCGGTTCCTTCCCCTCCATCTAGGCAGGCAGGCGCCGTGCATCGATCGGCAACCCCGCATTGCCCGTGACCCCGGGCGGGCGCGCGCACAAGGAGTGGACGCCGCCAAGACCGCCGTCGCCAGGGCCGACGTCCTAGGCCTGCGCCCGGGCAGCGTCTTGTACCTCGACATCGAGTGGTACGACATCACCCGGCGGGGCTGCAATGCCGCCGTGCTCAGCTTCGTCTCCGGATGGACCCAACGGCTGCACCGGCTCCGGTACCGGTCCGGGGTCTACTCCAGCGCATCGGCCGCCATCCGCGCGCTCGACCAGGCGCGGATCGAGACGCCGGCGCGGTACAACCTGCCCGACCAGCTGTGGGTGGGGTGGAGCAACGGCAGAGCCGACGTCGAGGGCGAGCCGTACCTGTCCGATGAGGGCTGGATGCCCCATCGACGAATCCACCAGTACGTCCTCGACACGTACGCCGCCTACGGGGGTGTGACCCTGCGCATCGACCGGAACTGGCTCGACGTCGGACAGGGGTCGGTGGCGCCCACACCGCGTCGCACCTGTGGTCGGCAACTCGGCTTCACCAGCTACCCGGCGCGGGAGCGCGGAGATCGGGGTCGGCTGGTCTCAGCCGCGCAGTGTCTGCTGCGGCAGCACGGGACGTTCGACCAGGACATCAGCGGCGTCTTCGGCCGACCGACGGTGCAGGCAGTTCACCGCTACCAACAGCTGGCCTGGCTCCCGGACACGGGCACTCTCACCCGCCGCACCTGGGTGGCGCTGCTCAGCGCCGGCAGCCGCGGGGTGGCGAAGCTCGGCTCGGCGAGCCAAGCTGTGTGGCGGCTCCAGCGGGCACTGACGGCGGCGATACGCGAACCGGTCCCGGTAACCGGCGTCTTCGACGCCACCACGGCGCACGCAGTAGCCACCTACGAGCGGGCACACGGCCTGGCCCGCACCGAAGTCGCGGACGCCGACATCTGGTCCCGCCTCCATCGTGGCCAGACCGGCACCGCTGCGCGTGCGCCGTCAGTCGACAAGTGGCAGCTGGGCCGAGAGGTCCGACCGCTCTCCTGACGCGCGCACCCGACCATTGGCCACCGCCGTCGACCAGTCGAGCCGCCCGATGCCGAGGTCGAACCAGGTGCTCGGATCCATCTCGACGACCGCGGGCGGCTTACCGCGGCTGTGCCGCGCCCCGGCGACGCACTGCACGGCTGCGACGGGTGGCACTCGGACTTCCACACTGCTCCCGGGTGCCCGCTCGACCAACAAAGCGAGCAGGTGCTTGGTGGCCGATCGGAGGTCGTTGTGAGCTACCTCGCCCCGCTCGAGGCGGGCACGCACCGCTGCGAACTCGGCATCGGGAAGGGGTCGCAGCCGTGCCGGCATGACGGCCACCGTAGTCGGCGGCTGACCCTACATCAGAGCCGCGGGTAGCGTGGCTGTCCAGACTCGGCGCAACTCCTGCACGGGGACAGTGAACTGTCCGAGGATGTCCAAGGCGGCGTCCGGGCCGGCGACGTCGACGGCTCCGATCACCTGGTGGGCCAGGCCGCGCGCGGTGCACAGGTCGGTGAATCGGACCTCGGCGCCTGGTGGCACCGCCACGATGACGCGTCCCGCGGACTCGCTGAACAGCGCGATGAACGGGTCCAGCTCTTCGGGCAACCGGATCTGCGCCCCGAGACCGTACCGCACGCACGACTCGACGAGCGCCTGTGCCAGTCCGCCGTCGGACAGATCGTGCGCCGCGGCGATCAGACCGTCCCGTCCGGCGTGACGCAGCAGCTCGGCCAACGCTTGCTCACCGCTCAGGTCGACCCGAGGTGGCGATCCGCCAAGGTGGTCGTGAATGACGGCGGCCCACACCGACCCGGACAGCTCCTCGTGCGTGTTCCCCAGCAGGTGAATCAGCTGCCCGGCAACGGCGAACCCCGACGGGACACGAGCGGTGACATCGTCCAGCACGCCGAGCACGCCCACCACCGGAGTCGGAAGGATCGGCGTCTGCGCGGTCTGGTTGTAGAACGACACATTGCCGCCGGTCACCGGGATCCCGAGCGCCCGACAGCCGTCGGCGAGACCGGCGGTTGCTCGCTCGAACTGCCACATCACCCCCGGATCTTGCGGGGAGCCGAAGTTGAGACAGTTGGTCACGGCAACCGGCCGGGCGCCGACGACGGCCACATTGCGGTACGCCTCGGCCAGTGCGAGCTGGGTCCCCGCGTACGGATCCAGGGCCGTGAAACCCGCATTGCCGTCGGTGGCCACGGCGATGCCCAGGCCGGTGTCCTCGTCGACGCGCAGGACACCAGCGTTTTCCGGTTGGGCCAAGACGGTGTTGCCGCGCACGTAGCGGTCGTACTGGTCGGTAACCCATGATCTGTCCGCCAACTGAGGCGACCCGACGAGGCGCAGCAGCGACGCTCGCAGCTCAGGCCCGCTGGTCGGGCGAGGCAGGTCTTCCGCCCGGTCAGCCCCTAGCGCGTCCTGGGCCGCCGGTCGTGCGTACGGCCGCTCGTAGATCGGTCCCTCGGAGGCGACCGTTCGCGGCAGCACGTCGACAACCCGCTGCCCGTACCAGCTCACGACGAGTCGCCCCGTGCCGGTTACCTCGCCGATCACGGCGGCGTCGACTGCCCACTTTCCGCAGATCTGCAGGAACCGCTCGACGCCGACCGGCTCCACCACCGCCATCATGCGTTCCTGCGACTCGCTCATCAGTATCTCCTCTGGCACCAGCGAGGAGTCGCGCAGCGGCACCGCGTCGAGATCGATGCGCATGCCGCCGTCCCCGGCGCCCGCGAGCTCGGAGGTCGCACAGGACAGTCCGGCGCCGCCGAGGTCCTGGATACCGGTGACCAGGCCCTCGGCGAACAGCTCGAGTGTGCACTCGATGAGCAGCTTCTCCAGGAACGGGTCGCCGACCTGGACACTGGGGCGTTTGGTCGGACCGCCCTCGTCGTGGAACGTCTCCGAGGCGAGCACCGAGACCCCACCGATCCCGTCACCGCCGGTACGGGCACCGTAGAGAATCACGCGGTTCCCCTCGCCGGACGCCTTGGCAAGGTGCAGCTGCTCATGACGCATGACACCGATGCACAGGGCGTTGACCAGCGGGTTTCCTGCGTAGCTGACGTCGAAGACCACCTCACCGCCGATGTTGGGCAACCCGAGGCAGTTTCCGTAGCCCCCGACGCCGGCCACGACGCCGGGCAGCACCCGAGCGGTGTCCGGGGCATCCAGTGGGCCGAACCGCAGCGAATCCATGATCGCGACCGGGCGGGCTCCCATCGCCAAGATGTCCCGCACGATGCCACCGACACCGGTCGCCGCCCCCTGGTACGGCTCGACGTAGCTCGGATGGTTGTGCGATTCGATCTTGAACGTGATCGCGTACCCCTGGCCGATGTCGACAACACCGGCGTTCTCCCCGATCCCGGCGAGCAGCTTCCCGACGGGTGTCTCGGCTGGGAGGTCGGCGAACCGACGCAGATGGACCCGGCTTGATTTGTACGAGCAGTGCTCGCTCCACATCACCGAGTACATCGCGAGCTCGCAACTGGTGGGGCGGCGACCGAGCAGGGTGCGGATGCGTTCGTACTCATCGTGCGAGAGACCGAGCTCCGCCCACGGCTGCGGCTGGTCGGGCGTGGCGGCTGCCCGGGCAACGGTGTCGGCGGTCACGTCGGGTCACGCTACCCGGACTGCCGATGCCCACGTGGACATCGCTTGGCGCCAAGCGGCTACCGACACGCCGAGCAATCGCATCGGAAGGCGGCGGACGACGAGGGAGACAAGGACCGGCGCTCTTGCTAGGCGTCGGCGCTCCAGTCTTGGCGGCGGAGCCGATACAGCACGTGCGGCCGGATTGCACTGCCAGGAGGTACGGCTGGGTGGTCGAAGTCATCGACGGGGTCATGGCGCATGCCGAGGCGCTCCATCACCCGCCGAGATGGGTGATTCACTGCCGCGGTGAAAGAGACGATCTCCGCCAGGCCAGCCGTCCCGAACCCCACCCGGAGCGCCTCGCCGGCAGCCTCGGTCGCGTACCCCTGCCCCCAGGCGGAACGGGCCAGCCGCCACCCGACCTCGATCGCACCGGCGGGCAGGATGTCGTCGCGCACCGGTGCCAACCCGGTGAAGCCGAGGAACGCCCGGTCGGCCCGGCGCTCCACCACCCACAACCCGAATCCGTGAGCGTCGAACATCGCCTCGATCCGGTCGACGAATGCGTCCGACTCCGCGCGTTTCAGCGGCGCCGGGAAGAACTCCATCACCACCGGGTCGGCATTCATCGTGGCGAATGGTTCCCGATCGGCGTCGGTCCATCCCCGCAGCAGGAGCCTGCGGGTCGCGCGCCGGTCGGTGGGCGCCATCGTCGTCCCTACCCCACGTGAACGTGGTAAAGGAGCACTTCCATGGGGTTCGAACCCATGGGAAGCGTCCCGCAACCATTGGAAGTCACTCACCTAGGCTCGCCGAGGTGGTCGTCCTGTTAGCGCTCGGGTCAGCAATCGCGTACGGCCTGTCGGACTTCTTCGGGGGGTTGCTGGCGCGCCGGGTGAGTCCCTGGACGGTCGCAGTCGTGGCGCAAGCCGCCGCCACCGTCTGCGTCGGCACGGTGGCCCTGATCACGGGCATCGCGGCCGCTCCCCCAGACCTCGCCTGGGGCGTCGCCGCCGGGCTCGGCAACGGCGTCGGCGGCGTGTTCTTGTACCGCGGACTCTCCCACGGCCGGATGAGCGTGGTGGCGCCGTTGTCGGCCGTTGGCGCAGCGCTGGTGCCGGTGGTCGTCGGGGTGGCAACCGGGGAACGACCGACGGCTCTCACCTGGCTGGGGGTGGCGTGCGCCTTCCCCGCGATCTGGCTGGTCTCCCGCGCCGCTGACATGCCCGGGGCTTCGGCCGGAGGCAGCACCGGCGTGGTCGACGGGCTGCTGGCCGGCCTTGGTTTCGGCCTGCTGTTCTCGGCGCTCGGGCAGGTTTCGGAGGATGCTGGGTTGTGGCCGCTGGCGCTGACACAGGCAACTTCAGTGCTCGCCATCATCGCATTGGCCGCGCTAGTGCGGCAGGCATGGATACCGCGTGACCGGTACGCCTCCCGCGCGATCCTCATCGGGGGGCTGGGTGCGCTCGCAACAACGCTGTTCCTCGCCGCCACCCGCGTCGGCCTGCTGAGTGTCGCGAGTGTGTTGTCGTCGCTCTACCCCGCCGTCACCGTGATCCTGGCGGTGGTGGTGCTCCGCGAACACATCGCCAGGATCCAAGGAACGGGGCTGGCGCTGGCGCTGGCGGCGGTCGTCCTGGTCGCCCTCGGCTGAGGGATCCTGCCGGAGGAAAAGGCGGCTGCAGCGGGTGCTTCGGTGGTGCTGAGTCGACCCTTCCAGGGATACGCTGACCGTCGAGGGCAGCGGTCGGTCGACCGCCGTCAGAGGCTTGATTCGAACGTCGAAAGACTGGCCACCATGAGCACACACGGCCGTCACAGCCGGAACGACCATCGCTGGCTGCCCGCCATCCTGCTCGCGCTCTTGGTGGGCGGGATGACCGCCGCCGCCGGGGCGATCGGGTGGAATATCGCCGCCGACAAGGCAGCCGAGCAACCGGCTGACCTGCCCGCCGGATCAGGTGTCCCCTCCGGGACGTCGGCTGACGACGTGATGCCGTCCGCCGGGACGTCGCCCTCCGTGACGTCGCCCGGGACCACCCCGACGACGACCGAGCTCGAGGAGTGTCGTTCACTGTGGGCCAGCCAGGTGAAGGTTGAGTTAGCTGGCGATGCTTCCCTGGACCAGTGGCGGCTGCACATCGACGCGATGAACCAGCTGGTTGCCGGCGAGATCACGCTGGAGCAGGCGACGCAGTACTGGAACGACACGCGGAGGGGAGCCCATGCCAGAGCCGAAGCCTTCCGCGCCCTGGACGCCGACCTGGGCGAATCGACGCAGCGGTGTGCCAACACCGAGACCGGGTCGGAGAGCGCCAGCGGCCCGGTCGACAAGTGCGTGACCGCGACGAATGCCTTCGCCAAATCGCTGGCTGCGGCCCGGATTGCGATGACGTCCTGGGAGCACCACATCCGCGACATGGACCTGTTCCGCGCCGGCAAGATCACGGCGCAGCAGGCCACCAGCATGTGGCTCGAGAGCTGGCAGACCGGGGCCGACCAACTCGCCACGTACGACCGCCGCGCAGCGCACGCTCTCGAACAAGATTGCGCGTAGCTGCGTCAGCCCGCCAAAGCCCGTGCCAGCACGGACGTGAAGAAGCCGAGCCCATCTGTGCTCGGGCCGCACAACTCTTCGACAGCATGCTCGGGATGCGGCATCACACCGACCACGTTGCCGCGGGCATTGCTGATGCCGGCAATCGCAGCCACGGAGCCGTTGGGGTTGCCGCCGACGTAGCGCAGCACAACCCTGCCCTCTGCCTCCAGCATCGCAAGAGTCGTACCGTCTGCGACATAACCGCCCTCACCGTTCTTGAGCGGGATCACGATCTGCTGTCCTGGCTCGTACGCCGCGGTCCACGCGGTCGTGCTGCGTTCGACTCGCAACCGCTGGTCTCGGCACGAGAACTTTCGATGGTCGTTGCGGATCAGCGCTCCCGGCAGCAGGTGCGACTCACACAGGATCTGGAAGCCGTTGCAGATGCCCAAGACGGGTAGCCCTTGCTCAGCGGCGACGACGACCTCGCCCATTACCGGCGCGAAGCGGGCAATGGCACCACAGCGCAGGTAGTCGCCGTACGAGAAGCCCCCCGGTAGCACGACCGCGTCGACCGCATGCAGGTCGGCGTCGCCGTGCCAGAGCGACACCGCCTCCCCCGCGGCGAGCCGCACCGCACGGAGCGCATCGACGTCATCGAGCGAGCCAGGGAAGGTGACGACACCGATCCTCATCGCGCGGTGTCCGGGGCGACGTGGACGGTGAAGTCCTCGATGACCGGGTTGGACAGTAGGGTCCTGGCCAGCTCGCATAGCTGTTCGAGACGCTGCTGCGAAACCTCGCCCTCGACGTCGAGCTCGAACCTCTTGCCCTGGCGGACGGAAGCGATACCGTCGAAACCCAGCCGGGGCAGCGCGTCGTGGACCGCCTTGCCCTGCGGGTCCAGGATCTCGGGTTTGAGCATGACGTCTACCACGACGCGAGCCACGGAACTCCTTTGCAGTTCACCGGCTCAGCCCAGCTCACGCTTGAGAATTTTGCCGGTGGCCGTCATGGGCAGCGTGTCACGGAACTCGACTGATCGGGGACACTTGTACGACGCCAACCGCTCGCGCGCCCAGGCGATCAGCTCATCGGCGGTCGTCAGGTCGCCGGTGTTCTTGATGACGATCGCCTTGACCTCCTCGCCGAGGGACTCATGGGCGGTGCCGATGACCGCGACCAGGGACACCCCAGGATGCGCCATCAGCACCTCCTCTACCTCGCGCGGATAGACGTTGAGGCCACCGCGGATGATCAGGTCCTTGGCCCGGTCGACGATGTAGTAGTAGCCGTCCTCGTCGCGGCGGGCCAGGTCACCAGTGCGGAACCAGCCGCCGCGCATCACCGCCTGCGTGGCCTCCGGGCGGTTGTAATAGCCCGCCATGACGTTGTGCCCGCGGATCGCGATCTCACCGACCCCGCCGGGCTCGGCCACCTCGTGCCACTCCGGGTCGATCAGCTGGCACTCCACGCCCCAGATGGGGGTCCCGATCGAGCCCGGCTTCGGGTCGCGGTCGGTTGGGTTGAACGTCGCGACCGGTGACGTTTCGGACAGCCCGTACCCCTCCTTTATCTGAACACCGAAGCGCCGCTGGAACTCGGTGATGATCTCCACCGGCAGCGCCGACCCACCGGAAATCGCCATCCGGAGGCGTTTGGCCAGGCTGTCGACGTCGACGCTGTCGTCGAGTGCACCCAGGAGTCCCCAGTACATCGTCGGGACACCGGCGAAGAACGTCACGCCCTCGGACCGCATCAGCGTCAGCGCCTGCCGGGGATCGAACCGCGGCAGCATCACCAGCGTGCCGCCGAGGCTGAAGCCGGCGTTCATGACCACCGTCTGGCCGAAGGAGTGGAAGAGCGGCAACGTGGCGAGGTAGACGTCATGACCGTCGGGGTGGCTGCCGAAGAGCCGTTCGTTGGCGTAGCAGTTGAGAAAGATGTTGGCGTGGCTGAGCTTGGCGCCCTTTGGCTGACCGGTGGTGCCGGACGTGTACAGGATCACCGCGGTGTCGGTCGCCTCCGTCGCGACGGTGTCGAACGACGTCGGCTGGTCACCCAGCGCGCG
This sequence comes from Nocardioidaceae bacterium, assembly GCA_013696555.1. GTDB lineage: Bacteria > Actinomycetota > Actinomycetes > Propionibacteriales > Nocardioidaceae > JACCYJ01. Next base: position 8,886 of record JACCYJ010000137.1, read on the forward strand.
GCTCAACGTCATGGTGTCGGCGACGGGAGAGGGTGTCCGCGGATCGCTCGTTATCGCGATGAAGTGCTCGCACGTCGGCGTCGCCTCGAACCCCGCCGACCCCTCCACGGCCATGGGCAAATCCTCGGTGCCTTCGAAGCAGAGGTACGCCTTGGCCTCCGAATCGGAGAGGTGGTAGCCGATCTCCGAGCGCTTGAGCAGCACGTTGAGCGGCACGACCACAGCGCCAGCCTTGAGGATGCCGTAGTAGACGATCGGGAAGTACGGCAGGTTCGGGCAGGTCAACGCGACCTTGTCACCGGGGTGGACGCCAAGCGACACAAGCAGGTTGGCTACTGCGTTGGCGGCCGCGTCGACGTCGGCGTAGCTGAGCCGAGTGTCGCCCATGACGACAGCGTCCCGGTCGGGAACCGTTCGGGCGCTGTCCTCGAGCACGACCGCGAGGTTGAGCATCGTCTACATCACACCCCGAGTTGTCACTGCGTTGCCAGGTCAGGGCCTGGTGTCGCAGTGACCACTGCCGATTGGGGGCGGAACGGCTGGCCGGTGAGTCGCTCGTACGCCCCGACGTAGCGAGCCCGGGTCATCGCGACGATGTCGTCCGGCAGTCGGGGTGGGGGCGCACCGGATCGCCGGTCCCACCCGCTCGCGGGCGACGTGAGCCAGTCACGGACGAACTGCTTGTCGTACGAGTGCTGCGGGCGCCCGGGCTGCCAGCCGTCCTGCGGCCAGAACCGTGACGAGTCGGGGGTGAGCAGCTCGTCGGCGAGCACAACCGTCCCGTCGCGCCGTCGACCGAACTCGATCTTGGTATCGGCCAAGATGATGCCGCGCTCACGGGCGACGGCCTCGCCGCGACGGTAGATCGCCAGTGTCAGCCGGCGCAGCCGGTCCGCCAGCTCCTGTCCTACGCAGGTCACCACGTCGTCGTACGTCATCGGCTCGTCATGCTGGCCGACCGGCGCCTTCGTCGTCGGGGTGAAGATCGGCTCCGGCAGCCTTGAACCCTCCTCGAGGCCGGGTGGCAGCCGAACGCCGCACACGGCGCCGGTGCGGCGGTAGTCAATGAGGCCCGAGCCGGCCAGGTAGCCCCGCGCCACACACTCGACCGGCACCATCTCGAGGCGCTCGCACACCATCGCGCGGCCGGCCAGTGGAGGAGGCAGATCGGTCGAGAGCACGTGGTGGGGCGCGAGGTCGGTCACCCCGTCGAACCACCACACCGACAGCTGCGTGAGGATCTCACCCTTGTCCGGAATGCCGGGCTCCAGTGCGGTGTCGTAGGCAGAGATCCGGTCGGAGGCAACGAGCAGCAGCCGGCCGTCCGGCAGCTCGTACAAGTCGCGGACCTTGCCGGCATGTACGTGCCGGGCGCCGGGCACGGCGGCGACGGACATCACAAGATCTCCCCCGGCCGGTATCCCGCTGCCCGCGGGTGCCGTGCCGCCAACGAAGCGACTGCGTCGCTCACCGCGCGCACCTGTGCTGCGGCGGTCCCGGTGAACGCCAACGGGTCCGCCACCGCCGCATCGATGTCAGCACGCGACAGGTGGAGCCGCGCGTCGGCCGCGAGACGCTCGAAGAGGTCGTTGCGGGCACCGCCGCCCTCGCGCATGGCCAGCGCGACTCCCGTCGAATGCTCGGCGATAGCTGCGTGTGCCACCTCGCGTCCGACCCCGCGTCCCACCGCTGCGATCAGGATCTTCGTGGTGGCCAGGAACGGCAGGTAGCGGTCGAGCTCGGCGGCGATGACGGCCGGGAAGGCGCCGAACTCCGCCAGCACGGTCAGCGTGGTCTCGAACACTCCGTCGGCGGCGAAGAACGCGTCCGGGAGCGCGACCCGGCGGACGACCGAGTCCGAGACGTCTCCCTCGTTCCACTGGTCGCCAGCCAGCTCGCCGAGCATGGCCAACGAGCCGCGGACGACAACCGCGAGGCCGTTGATGCGTTCGCAGGAGCGGGTGTTCATCTTGTGCGGCATCGCCGACGAACCCACCTGACCAGGGCGGAACCCCTCGGTGACGAGCTCGTGGCCGGCCATCAACCGGATCGTGGTGGCCAGATTGGCCGGGGCGCCGACGAGCTGCACCAATGCCGCGACGGCGTCAACATCCAGCGACCGGGGATAGACCTGGCCGACGCTGGGCAGGACACGACCGAAGCCGAGGTGATCCGCTACCCGCCGCTCGAGGTCCGCAAGCTTGCCCGCGTCGCCGGCGAACAGGTCCAACTGGTCTTGCGCGGTCCCCACCGGTCCCTTGATGCCCCGCAGCGGGTAGCGCACGATCAGCTCTTCGAGCCGCTCGATCGCCAGCAGCATCTCGGCGGCCACGGTGGCGAACCTCTTGCCGAGTGTGGTGGCCTGAGCGGGGACGTTGTGGCTGCGTCCCGCCATCACGACGCTTTGGTGCTCCACTGCGAGCTCGGCCATCCGGATCACCGTGGCCACCGCCTTGTCGCGCAGCAGCTCGAGGGAGGTGCGTACCTGGAGCTGCTCGACGTTCTCGGTCAAGTCGCGCGAGGTCATCCCCTTGTGGATGTGCTCGTACCCCGCCAGCGCGTTGTACTCCTCGATGCGCGCCTTGACGTCGTGGCGGGTGATGCGCTCCCGGGCCGCGATCGAGTCGACGTCGACGTCGTCTAGCACCTTCTCGTAGGCATCGACGACCCCGTCGGGCACGTCTACCCCGAGATCACGCTGCGCCCGAAGCACCGCCAGCCACAGCCGTCGCTCGAGGACGACCTTGTGCTCCGGCGACCACAGGTCCGCCAGCGGCGCCGAGGCGTACCGCTGAGCGAGCACGTTCGCGATCACCCGGCCATTGTCGCGGATCATCCGCCCGGCGGCGTCTCGCGGCCCGTCTTTCCCCAGGCGAACCTGGTATCAGTGCGCTTCACCCGGCGTGCATGCCAGGTGAAGTGTCGCTATGCCAGGTGAAGTTGGAGTGTGTGCCGCCGCCGTGCCTCCAGGAGCCAGCCACCGCCCCCGCCGCGATGTCGAGGCGATGGTGGCTGCCGTCGATGCGGATGCAGTCGACGCCCGCGTACGCCCGCTCTCGAGCCTGCATCAGGTCGGCACCGACAGCGGTGACCGCGAGCACCCGGCCGCCAGCGGTGACCAGCCTCCCGGCACCGTCGCGGGCGGTGCCGGCGTGCAAGACCTCGACTCCTTCCAGCGCGAGCGCCACCTCGACGCCCTCGATCAGGTCGCCCCTCCGCGGGCTGCCCGGATACCCCAATGCCGCGACGACCACCGCCACCGCGGCGCCCGGTCGCCACCGCAACGGCTCGATCTCGTCCAGCCGACGCGTCGCCGCGCCGTGCAACACCCTCGCCAACGGCGAGTCGATCAGCGCCAACAGGGGTTGGGTCTCCGGGTCACCGAATCGGGCGTTGAACTCCACCACCCGTAGCCCCCGCTCCGTCAGTGCCAGGCCGGCGTACAGCAGACCGGTGAACGGGGTGCCACGACGCCCCATCTCCTGCACGGTCGGTTGCAGCACCCGCTGCATCACCGTCTCGACCAGGTCGTCGGGCGCCCAAGGCAGGGGCGTGTAGGCCCCCATGCCGCCAGTGTTCGCGCCGGTGTCCCCGTCCCCGACTCGCTTCGCGTCCTGGGCCGGCTGCAGCGGCAGCACCGTCACTCCGTCGGTGATCGCGAACAGCGACACCTCTGGTCCGTCGAGGAACTCCTCGATTACCACCCGCTCACAGGCGGCGGCGTGGGCGAGCGCGGCATCCCGGTCATCGGTCACCACGACGCCCTTGCCGCCAGCAAGCCCGTCGCTCTTGACGACGTACGGCGGTCCGAAGAAGTCCAGTGCCGCGGCGGCCTCCTCCGGGGACTCACACACCTGGGCCATGGCGGTGGGGACGCCAGCCGCCGCCATCACCTGCTTGGCGACGGCCTTCGAACCCTCGAGCATCGCGGCCTCACGGCTGGGTCCGAAGCAGGCGATTCCGGTCGCTCGTACCGCATCGGCGACACCGGCCACCAGCGGTGCCTCGGGTCCGATCACCACGAGGTCGGCATCGAGCTTGGCGGCGAGGGCGGCCACCGCCGAGCCGTCAACGGGGTCCACCACATGCAGGGTCGCGGCCTCGCCGATCCCGGGGTTGCCCGGTGCGGCATGGACCTCGTCGACGGTGTCGTCGCGCGCCAGCGACAAGGCGAGTGCGTGCTCGCGAGCACCGGAGCCGACCAGAAGGACCCTCACGCGGCGGCAGCCTAGCCGTCGGCATAGCGGCTGCTTGGTACCTGACCGAGTGCATTGTCGGCTCGCAGGCTACGACCTTCTAGAGGAACAGCATGGTGCCCGGTATCAGGGAGCGCCCAGAGGCACCGCCTGTCTCGCATAGAGTGACGTGCGCTCTTGGCGAAGGGTTGTCAATGTCGATGCGGACTACGAAGTCGACTGTTGTCGCCGCCGCTGTCGCGTTGGCGTTGGGGGCATGCAGTGGGGGGAGGAGACATCGGCGGTCACTGAGAACGCTCCGGGCGGGGATGGCGCGGAGGGGCAGGCGTTTGACCCGGACCGTGCGGCACCAGCCGCGCCGATCGAGGGCGCCGTCCCAGGCGGCACTGTCACGGGCATGGACGCGGAGCCGCTGGCGGAGATGGATCCGACGGTGGCCTACCACGCCGAAACCGTCTCCATCCTCAGCGGCCTGGTGACGCGGTCGTTGACGCAGTATGTCTACGATCCGACCCTCGAAACGATGGTGCTGGTGCCGGATCTGGCCACGGATATCGGGACCCCGAACGCCGACTTCACAGAGTGGACATACACCATTCGCGACGGGGTGAGGTACGAGAACGGCGAGGAGGTCACCGTCGACGACGTCGCCTACGGAATCAAGCGGTCGTTCGACCGACGGGCATTCCCGAACGGTCCTGCCTACAGCAACGAGTTCTTCCTCGACGGCGACAGGTATCGGGGTCCTTACGCGTCGGTACGTCCTATCCGGGAATCGTCATCGAGGGAAACACGCTCACCCTGAAGATGGCGAAGCCCTTCCAGGACATGCCCTACTGGGCGGCGTGGCCGGCCATCGGCCCCATCCCAGAACGAGGCAGCGACCCAGCAACGTACCGGCGGCACCCGCTGGCCACCGGGCCGTATCGGTTCGCCGACTACACGCCGGGGAAGTCGCTGACGCTGGTCCGAAACGAGTACTGGGACCCCGACACCGATCCGGGGCGACATGCCTACCCCGACCGCTACGAGTTCACCTTCGACGTGCCGGTTGAGCGCATCGACGCCACCATTCTCGGTGACTCCGCCAAGGCGGCCACGACACTCTCGATGAGCAGCGTGTCAGCGGACGACTATCGACGGGTGGCGGAACTGAACCAGTTGGCTTTCGGTTCGTCGCCGTGCACGTTCTTTCTGTCGCCTGACTACCGCAAGATCACGG
>JACCYJ010000155.1 GCA_013696555.1 Nocardioidaceae bacterium
GCGGTGAGGCCGGGCTCGCTCGGGTCGATGATCCAGTAGAACGGGATGCCGGCCGCGGCGTACCGGCTGTGCTTGAGGAAGCGGTCGTAGCGGCGGGTGCTCGGTGACAGCACCTCGATCGCGAGCAGCGGTGGGCCGGGCAGGTCTCGCTCGGTGAAGGCGGCGGCCCGGGCGAGGACGAGGTCAGGCTCCACCACCGTGTCGTCGGCAAGCACGACCGAGAACGGGGCGAGCAGGAGCTCGAGATCGGTGCCGGCAATGGCGCCCTGCAACAGCAGGTGTAGGCGACCAACTGCTCGCTGGTGCGCTCGCGACGGTGCCGGGCTCACGAGCAGCATTCCGTCGACGATCTCGTACCGGTGCCCGTCATCGGGCATCTGGTCGAGATCGGCCCTGGTCAGCGGGCGGTTGCGCGGGAGCGTCGTCACAGCTGCCATCGTGCCTCCCGTCTGCCTGATCGCGCCACACCGCACGAGTTTGCCGCGACGCAGCCGACGTCTGCCGGCGCCGTCCACAGCCCCGAAACAGCGGAGCGCACGTGTGGGCGTTCTGCACATGCGTTCGCCGCTGCGAGACGACCCTTCGCGTCGTGAGGCCCCGGTTGCAGCGGACTCAATCCGAACTCGTGACAACGAGATGCGGCCGTCGCGGCGTCATCTCAGTAGAGCGGCAGTAGTAGGCGAGGTGACGCGGTGCAGACGACCTCCCTTGAAGACCGCACAGCGCCGCAAGCTCGGACTGTGGTGGTGCCTGATTCCGCCCGGGGGCTGGCCCCGCAGCGCCTCCCCGACGTCTTGACCGCTCAGGAGCGGAACGTGACCATGCTGCTGTGCGAGGGCATGACAGCGGTCGCGATCGGTCACCGCCTAGTCATCTCCCCGCGTACCGTCGAGAAGCACCTCGAGAACATCTACGCAAAGCTCGGGGTCTGTGATCGGTTGAGCGCATTCCTCTGCATCCACGAGATAGGCGGGGCGTCGGTGCGATGACGAGGAAACGACCGCTCCACTTCCCCCACCGAGTGCGACCATCGGTACGGCGCGCCGGGAAGTGAGGTCGGGATGGGCGACAGCTTCGTTGAGTTCGCCGACTTCGTCGAGGCGCGGTCCAAGGCGCTGCTCAGAACGGCCTACTTGCTAACCGGCGACCACCATCAGGCCGAGGATCTCCTGCAGTCCGCCCTGACCTCGCTGTACCTCCACTGGAACGGTCTGCGCGAGCGACGTGCCGCCGAGGCCTATGTGCGGCGGTCGCTGGTCACGGCGTACACGTCGTGGTGGCGGCGACGATCTTCGCGTGAGCTGCCGCTCGCCGACATCCCGGATTCCGAAGCGGAGATACCGACCCGCAACGGCGGGAATGACGACCTCTGGCAGCACCTGAACGCGTTGCCGCGCCAGCAGCGCGCCGTCGTCGTGCTCAGGTTCTATGAGGACCTGTCCGTCGAGGAGACCGCAGCCATGCTCGGAATCTCGGCCGGAAGCGTCAAGAGTCACACCAGCCGCGCGATCGGGTCCCTGCGGATGCGGCTCGGGACGGCCGGAACACGCGCTGGTTCAGCGAGCTCGGGAGGCGCGTCATGAGTGGGACAGACCTCTTTGACGACCTGCGCGACATGCTCGCCGAGCAGGCAGAGGAGGTGCGGGTCCCGGTCGGGCTCGCCAGGCGGGCCGCGGACGCTGCTGGTCGGGTACGCGTTCGGCGACGGGCTGTCGCGCTCGCCGCCTGCATCGCGGTGCTGTCGACGCTGGTCATCCAGGCGCAGCAGCGGATTCCACAAGAGCCGGCCATGCCGACGCCATCGCCGGGGAGCGGCACAACCGTCACCGGGCAGGTCGTCTGGACGGAGACACTGCCCGGGCTCGACCTCCCGTTGGGTGCGCCATTGACGGTCCCGTACGGCGTCGGAAGCTCCGTCTTCGTCGAGGGGCAGGAGCACGTGCTGCCGAGCGCGGTGACTGAACCCACCGGCGGTGAGACCCCGCACCTTGTGCAGATCACCGACACGCCGCTTGGCCTCTTGACGGTCACCAAGGTGGGTGAGTGGGTCTTCAACCTCCGGCTGCTGGACGGCGAGGAGGTGCGCGACATCGGCGGAGCGGTTCAGCTGGCCGGAACGGTCGCCGTCGGAGCGGGACCGGACGGGAAGATCCACATCGCGTTCGCGAACGATGAGACGCCCGCGGAGGGCGTCTACGAGGGGCCGCTCCTCGACCC
>JACCYJ010000207.1 GCA_013696555.1 Nocardioidaceae bacterium
CCGAACCAGGTGCGCACTTTGCGCCAACTGCCGAACGTGCTGAGCGTTCATCGGGACCGGGTGTCGAAACCGGACACCGTGGACTCGCCCGAGTTCCTCGGACTGAGCGGACGCAACGGTGTGTGGGCACAGCACGGAGGGCCGAGGAAGGCTGGCAAGGGCATCGTCGTCGGCGTAATCGACACCGGCATCTGGCCGGAGAACCCGTCCTTCGCGGGTGACCGTCCAGTGGGCCGGGTGCCCGGGTTCCGCGGGAAGTGCCAGATCGGAGAACGCTGGACGAGGTCGGACTGCAACAGCAAGGTTGTGTCCGCGCGCTACTTCATCGAGGGGTACGGCGAGGACAACATCGCGAATCACGAGTACGTCTCTCCGCGTGACGGTGATGGTCACGGCTCGCACACCGCGTCCACGGCGGCGGGCAACCACGGAGTGAAGGTCACGATCGATGGCCAATCCTTCGGAAGAGCTTCCGGTATGGCGCCGGCGGCCCGCATCGCCGCGTACAAGGTCTGCTGGGCCGCGCCTGATCCGGATAATGACGGTTGCACCGACAGCGACAGCATTGCGGCCATCAACCGGGCTGTGCGCGACGGCGTCGACGTGCTCAACTACTCGATTTCTGGTACTCAGGACTTTCTCGACCCAGTGGAGCTCGCCTTCCTCGGCGCCGCCGCTGGCGGCGTCTTCGTGGCGGCGTCCGCGGGCAACAACGGACCGTTCCGGTCGACCGTGGCGCACCCCAGCCCATGGCTCACCACCGTGGCAGCTAGTACGCACCGCCTCTTCCAAGGTGCGGTGGTGCTGGGAAACGGCAAGTCCTACGTCGGCGCGATGATCTCGGACGACGCGGTGAGCGAGAGCCGCATTGTGCTGTCCTCGCGCGTCGCCAAGCCGGATGCCGACCCGGGCGAAGCCAGCTTGTGTTACCTGGGCACCCTCGACCGCAGCAAGGTGCGCGGCCGGATCGTTGTCTGCGACCGCGGCATCATCGACCGGGTCGAGAAGAGCGCGGCGGTCGAGCGAGCGGGCGGCGTGGGGATGGTGCTGGTCAACCCCGCACCCGACGAGGGTGAGGTGGCCGACTTCCACTCGGTCCCCACCGTCCACTTGGACAACGTCCGGGGCGCGAAGGTGAAGAAGTACGTCCGGAACGCTGGCAGATCTGCGCGGGCCTCTTTGAACCCGTCCGCTCGGGACAAGACGAAGGTGCCACAGATCGCCGGCTTTTCCTCGCGCGGCCCGCTACCTGGTGCCGTCGGCGACATTTTGAAGCCGGACTTGTCCGCACCCGGTGTCGATGTCATCGCTGCCGTCGCACCCCCCACCAACGAGGGGCGCCGGTGGAACTCCTACTCCGGCACCTCGATGTCCTCCCCGCACGTGGCCGGGCTCGGCGCACTGATCCAACGCCAGCGCCCCGGGTGGAGTCCGGCGATGGTCAAGTCGGCGATGATGACCACCGCGTACAATCTGGCTGGTCAGAAGGGCCCGTTCGTGCAAGGAGCCGGACACGTCCGGCCACGTAGGTTCCTCGACCCGGGTCTGGTGTACGACGCCCGCTTCGACGACTGGTGGCGCCTGCTCACCGGACAGCGTTCAGCGAGCAACACCAACCAGGCCTCCATCGCCATCGGCGACCTGGTCGGTCCCGAATCGGTGCTCCGGAAAGTCACCAACGTCAGCACCGTCAGTGAGCGTTACACCGCGAGTGTCAAGGGCATGCGGGGAATGGACGTCCAGGTTTCACCGCGTCGCTTCACTGTCGCACCTGGCTTGACCAAGCGCTTCACCGTCAGCTTCACCCCGACGGATGACTCCCAGTACAAGAAGTACGCCACCGGGAAGCTGGTACTGACTGGTAACCGGGGCCATGTGGTACGCAGTCCGATGGTCGTTCAACCGCTGGAGGTGGTGGCTCCGGACGAAGTCTCAGGCTCGGGTGCCAACGGCTCACAGACCATCAGGGGTATCGCCGGGTTCACCGGCCAGCTCAACTTGGCGGTGACCGGGCTAGAGGGTGCGGTGCCACAGGCGGGAACTGCGACAGTGGGTGCCAACCCCTTCGCCGCGCCGATCGCGTCGCACACCGTTCCTGCCGGCACCGCGGTGGCACGGTTCGACCTCGATTCACAAGACAACGCCGACGACCTCGACCTCTACATCGCGGTAGGGAACACGTTGGTGGCCTTGTCGGCAACGGGAGCGGCCGATGAGCAGGTGACGCTCACCAATCCGCCGGCGGCGACGTACGACGTCTATGTCGACGCGTTTGCCGCGTCGGGAGGCCCCACATCCCCCTACACCTACACCGGGTGGGTTGTCCCCAACACCGACCAGGGCAACCTCACCGTTGCACCCGACCCGGTGGCGGTACAGGCCGGAGAGCGGTTCAGCTACACGGCCACCTGGGCTGGGCTGGCACCGGGTGAGAGGCACTTCGGGTTCGTCCGCTACGTGGGTGCCAGGGAGCGGACGTACGTCACGATCAACTAGGACGCTGCCCCTATCCCATGTTCACGTGGTAGAGGGTCACTTCCAATGGGTTCGAACCCATTGGAAGTGACCGTCAGCCATTGGAAGTGCGCCGGTCGGGGGGCTCAGCCGTACGGTCACAACCCGTCCTGGTCGCGCATCGGGATCGGGATGCCACGGGCCTCCGCCACCTCGACCGCAGTCTCGTAGCCAGCGTCCACGTGACGTACGACTCCCATGCCTGGGTCGTTGGTGAGCACCCGCTCGGCCTTGCGCCCCGCCAGCTCGGTGCCGTCGACACACACCACCTGCCCGGCGTGGATCGAGCGGCCGATACCCACCCCGCCGCCGTGGTGGATCGACACCCAGGTCGCTCCGGAGCTGACGTTGACCATCGCGTTGAGCAGCGGCCAGTCGGCGATCGCGTCGGAGCCGTCGAGCATCGCCTCAGTCTCCCGGTACGGCGAGGCGACCGAGCCGCAGTCGAGGTGGTCCCGCCCGATCACGATCGGGGCGGCGACCTCACCGGACGCGACCATGTCGTTGAACCGCATCCCCGCCAGGTGGCGTTCGCCGTACCCCAGCCAGCAGATCCGCGCCGGCAGGCCCTGGAACGCGACCCGATCCGCGGCCTTGCTGAGCCAGCGGTGCAACGGCTCGTTGTCGGGGAACAGGTCGAGCACCGCTCGGTCGGTCGCCGCAATGTCTGCCGGGTCACCGGACAGCGCCGCCCACCGGAACGGCCCCTTCCCCTCGCAGAACAGCGGCCGGATGTACGCCGGCACGAAGCCCGGATAGTCGAACGCGCGCGCATACCCACCCTCTCGCGCCTCGGCGCGCAGCGAGTTGCCGTAGTCGAACACCTCGGCACCGGCGTCGGCGAAGCCGACCATTGCCTCGCAGTGGCGTGCCATCGACTCCCGGGCCCGCTCAGTGAACGCCACCGGATCCTTCTCGCGCAGCGCCACCCAGTCGTCGATCGCCACCCCGCTCGGCAGGTACATCAGTGGGTCGTGGGCGCTGGTCTGGTCGGTGACCACGTCGATCTCGGCGCCCCGCGCCAGCAGGTCCGGGACCACGTCGGCGGCATTTCCCAGGACGCCGATCGACAGTGGCCGCCGGGCGGCCTTGGCGTCGGCAGCCAGCCGCAGCGCGTCGTCGATGTCGTCTGCCCGGACGTCGAGGTAGCGGTGCTCGATCCGCCGGACGATCCGCGACTCGTCCACCTCGACGCAGATGCAGACGCCGTCGTTCATCGTCACCGCAAGCGGCTGCGCGCCACCCATGCCGCCCAGTCCCGCTGTCAGCGTGACCGTCCCCGCGAGCGAGCCAGCGCCGCTCAGCTTCGCCGCCACCGCAGCGAACGTCTCGTACGTGCCCTGGAGAATCCCCTGCGTGCCGATGTAGATCCACGATCCGGCGGTCATCTGCCCGTACATCGTCAGGCCGGCGGCTTCCAGCCGGCGAAACTCCGGCCAGGTTGCCCAGTCGCCGACCAGGTTGGAGTTCGCGATCAGCACGCGAGGTGCCCATTCATGCGTGCGCATCACACCGACCGGTCGGCCCGACTGCACCAGCAGCGTCTCGTCCTCGCGCAGGTCGGTGAGGGTGCGCACGAGCGCGTCGTACGACGGCCAGTCGCGAGCCGCCTTCCCGGAACCGCCGTACACGATCAGCTGTTCCGGGTGCTCGGCGACCGCCGGGTCGAGGTTGTTCATCAGCATGCGCAATGGCGCCTCGGTCTGCCAGCTGCGGGCAGTCAATGCGGTCCCGGTCGCGGCTCGGATCGTACGGCTCATCGATGTCCCCCTCTCCCGTTGTCAACAGAGACGCCGCTCAGGGCGCGCCGATTCATGGACAACGTCGTCATGCAAGGGGCCCGGTCACGGCTTCGGCCGCCGCCACCACGGCACCGGTACGCACCAGCTCGGTGACCGCCTCGATCTCGGGTGCGAGATGACGGTCGGGGCCGGGGCCGGCGACGTGCTCACGGAGCAACGCCACCACTGCCCCGGTCGCGGCGGCGGGTTGCAACGGCGTCCGCAGGTCCAGCGCCCGGGCAGCCGTCAGCAGCTCGATCGCGAGGACGGCGGTCAGCCCGTCCAGGGCCCGGCGCAGCTTGCGTCCCGCAGCCCACCCCATCGACACGTGGTCCTCCTGCATCGCACTCGACGGGATCGAGTCGACGCTCGCCGGCATCGCCAGGCGTCTGAGCTCCGCGACGATGCTGGCACTGGTGTACTGCGCGATCATGTGACCGGAGTCGACCCCAGGGGCGGCGGCGAGGAATGCGGGCAGTCCGGCGCTGCGGGCCACGTCGAGGAACCGGTCAGTACGCCGCTCGGACATGCTCGCCACGTCGGCCACCGGGATTGCGCAGAAGTCGAGCGCGTACCCCACCGGCGCCCCATGGAAGTTGCCGTTGGACTCGACTCGCCCGTCAGGCAGCACGACCGGATTGTCGATCGTCGATGCCAGCTCGCAGTCGGCGACCGTGGTCGCGAACTGCACGGTGTCACGGGCGGCCCCGTGCACCTGCGGTGCGCAGCGCATGGAGTACGCGTCCTGCACCCGGGTGCAGTCGGGGCCCCGGTGGCTAGCCATGATCGGCGAACCCGCCACCAACGACCGCAGGTTCGCTGCCGAAGCCACCTGGCCGGGGTGCGGTCGAAGGGCGATTAGCTCGGCGGCGAACACCCGGTCGGTCCCCAACAGAGCCTCGATGCTCATTGCGGCTGCCACGTCGGCCGCCCGCAACAGCATGCTCAAGTCG
>JACCYJ010000209.1 GCA_013696555.1 Nocardioidaceae bacterium
CGCAAGGCAATGCTCGGCGACATCGCGATCCTGACCGGTGGTCAGGTCATCAGCGAGACGGTTGGCCTCAAGCTCGAGAACGCCGGAGTCGACCTGCTCGGTCGCGCCCGCAAGGTCGTGGTGACCAAGGACGAGACCACGATCGTCGAGGGTGCCGGCGACGCCGACCAGATCACCGGCCGGGTCAACCAGATCCGGGCTGAGATCGAGAAGAGCGACTCCGACTACGACAAGGAGAAGCTGCAGGAGCGGCTGGCCAAGCTGGCCGGCGGTGTTGCGGTGATCCAGGTCGGAGCGGCCACCGAGGTGGAACTCAAGGAGCGCAAGCACCGTATCGAGGACGCCGTCCGCAACGCGAAGGCGGCCATCGAGGAGGGCATTGTCGCCGGTGGTGGCGTGGCACTTGTCCAGGCCACCGCAGCCGCCTTCGAGAAGATCGACCTCGAGGGTGACGAGGCCACCGGTGCCGCCATCGTGCGGACCGCGTGCGAGGCGCCGCTGAAGCAGATCGCGATCAACGCGGGCCACGAGGGTGGCGTCGTGGCGGAGAAGGTGCGTGGCCTGCCTGCGGGCCAGGGCCTCGACGCTGCGACCGGTGACTACGTCGACATGATCGCCAAGGGCATCATCGACCCGGCGAAGGTCACTCGCTCGGCCCTGCAGAACGCCGCATCCATTGCGGCGCTGTTCCTGACCACCGAGGCGGTCATCGCCGACAAGCCGGAGAAGGCCTCGCCCGCTCCGGGTGGCGCGCCCGACATGGGTGGGATGGACTTCTGAGGGGTCCGCTCAGGTAGACCGCACAAGGGGCGGTCCCGGTTCGCCGGGGCCGCCCCTGTTGCGCGTTCGTCGTCGTACCAGGTGAACCTGGTACGACCGCGCTTCACCTGGCGTACATGCCGGGTGAAGTGCACTGATCCCAGGTTGACCTGGGATAGCGACATCCCCACAGGAAGCGACCGAGCCCCGGGCGAAGTCCGCCGCGCAGACCACCGGTGGTACGCGACGTGCCGCATCGTGGAAAGGTAACCCCCGGAGGTCACCGTGATCAGTCTGGTCACCGGCATTCGTCAGATCCACGTCAGCGTCACCAACATCGAGACGTCGGTGGCGTTCTACCGCGACGTTCTCGGCCTGCGGCACCTGTTCACGGTCCCCGAGCAACCGATGGCATTCTTCGATGTCGGTGGCGTACGCCTGTACCTGGGGGTGCCGGAGGACGAGGCGTACCGCTCCCGGCCGGTCATCTACTTTGCCGTCGACCACGTGGCGGCAGCGTTCGACCAGGTCGTGAGCCGTGGCGCCCGCGTGCTTGCCGGACCCACTTGCGTGCACCGAGACGACGACGGCGAACTGTGGCTGGCCTTTGTTGCCGACCCCGACGGCACGCCGGTAGCACTATCCGAGCAGCGCCGCGTCCGGTGACCTCGCGCTCGGTTCGCGAGCTGCTGGTCGCCGCGCCGCTGGTGGATGGCCACAACGATCTCGCCTGGGCGCACCGCGAGCTGGCCGGCTATGACCTCGACGCGGTGGACATCGCGTTGCCGCAACCCGCGTTGCAGACGGATCTGCCGCGGCTGCGAGCAGGATGCGTCGGCGCGCAGTTCTGGTCGGTGTTCGTTCCGGCGTCGATGGCGGGGGGCGAGGCCGTCACGGCGACCCTCGAGCAGATCGCCTTCGTGCGGACCCTGATCAGGCGGTACCCCGATGACTTCGCGCTGGCGCGCTCCGCCGCCGACGTCGCCCGCGCCGCCGGCTCGGGCCGCATCGCCTCGCTGCTGGGCATGGAAGGTGGCCACTGCATCTCTGAGTCGTTGGGTGTCTTGGCGGCGATGTATGACTTGGGCGTCCGCTACCTGACGTTGACGCACAACGACAACGTTTCCTGGGCGGATTCCGCCACCGACGAACCGGTGCTGCGCGGCCTGAGTGCCTTCGGCGAGGATGTCGTGGCCGAGATGAACCGGCTCGGCATGATCGTCGACCTGTCGCATGTGAGCACGGACGTGATGCGGCACGCCTTACGCGTGACCAAGGCTCCAGTCATGTTCAGCCACTCCAGCGCTCGGGCGATATGCGACGTCCCTCGCAACGTTCCCGACGACGTGCTGGAGACACTGGCGGGCAACTGCGGAGTCGCCATGATCACGTTCGTGCCGATGTTCGTGTCCGCCGCGACCGCGCACTGGTACGAGGAGTGCCAACAGCTGACGAGGGACCTTGGCCTGGACCCTCGACGCTTCGCCGAGCTTGATCTCGTCATGCGCGAACGGGCCGCGATCGACCCCCCGCCCGGGGCGACGATCGACGACGTCGTACGCCACATCGAGCATGTCCGAGAGGTGGCGGGAGTCGGTGCGATCGGGATCGGTGGCGACTTCGACGGCACTGTCTTCGTGACTGAAGGCCTGGCTGATGTCGCTGCGTACCCGGCGCTGTTCAGCGCGCTGGCCGCACGCGGATGGTCCAACGCCGACCTCGCCAAGCTCGCCGGCCGCAACGTGTTGCGGGTGCTCGGCGACGTGGCGGAGGCGTCGGGATGAACGCCGGAGAGCTCAGGGGAGCTGGCCGAGCGGCGCCACGACCAGCCCGGACTCGTCGCAGATCCAGCGTGGGTCGTCGCCCAGCTCCGGCTGGATCTGCAACGAGTGCTCGACCGGTCGGTCGCAGCTGGTGCAGCGGGGCCACCGGCAGGAGTCGTCGTAGAGCGCGTCCTGGACATCCTGGGCGACCAGACCGGGGACGTAAGCCGCGCCTTCGGCCCACTGGTTCAGCCACCACCGGCGCGAGGCGAGCGCCTCTTCGAGCAACGAGACAGCCCGGGCATCGGCGAGCCCACGTACCGTCAGGTCGTGCAGTACTGCCGCTCGTGCCGATAGGAGCGGCGCTTCGGGTGTCACGGAGGCGATTGTGACACCGCAGCAGCTGCCTGCCCGACAGTGAGCCCGCCGAGAATGGTTGTGGATAATGCCCATGCCATGACCGTGCTGATCGATTTCCCGGCCTGGCCCGCCCGTGGCCGGCTGTGGTCGCACCTGGTCAGTGACGCGTCGTTCGAGGAGTTGCACGACTTCGCCGGTCGGTGCGGAGTCCCGCTCCGGGGGTTCGATCGTGACCATTACGACGTACCGGCCGAGCACTATGACGCCCTGGTAGCCGCAGGGGCAGTGCCGACGTCGAGCCGGGACCTGGTCGCCCGACTCACGGCGGCGGGGTTGCGTCGGCGCCGAGGCGGTTGAGCCTGTTCCGTCGGGGGGCGGATTCGTCTCCCAGAGGGGCTGGCAACGGCGCAGAGTGCAGCACGGTCAGCGAGGTGACTGCCCGGGTCAGGCAGACGTAGAGGCGGCGCAGGCCGATCATTACGTCGGGCTCACCGGCCACGATGCGGGCCGGTTCAGCCACGACGACGTGGTCGAACTCGAGGCCCTTGGCGAGGCTGGCCGGTACTAGATCGACCCGCGCTTCGACATCACCGACGTCGCCGAGCACGACGTGCTCGATACCCAGAACGTCCAGGGCGGTTGCCTGCTCGGCAGCTTCGGCATCGGCGACGATGATGCCGACGGACCCTTCCCGACTCAGTGCGCGGCGGACTGCATCGGCGCCGGCCACGGAGGTGTCGTCGGCAGCGATGACCACGAGGTCCCCGCGAGTGCGTCGTACCGAGCTCGGCGGTGCCAGGTCAGGGGCGATGACCGGCAACAGCGCGGCGGCGAACTCCAGGACGTCGGCGGGGACACGGAAACCGACAGTCAGCTCCTCGAGGTGTGCCTCCGGCTTTCCCAGGTGCGCCAGTGCCACCGGCCACGAGCCGACACCCCACGGTGTCGTTGTCTGCGCCAGGTCGCCGAGGACGGTCATCGACCCGGTCGTGCACCGCCGTCCGACTGCTCGCAGCATCATTGCGGAGAGGTCTTGCGCCTCGTCGAGGACGACGTGTGCGGCGCTGGGCGTCCGTTCGATGACGTCGGCTGCCTCGTCGATCAAGACGGCGTCGGCGACCGACCAGCGGGCGGTGCCTGGCGACGTCGCCGGCCGTGACCGGCACAGTCGTTGCTGCTCGTCTTCGCTGAGAAGTCCGTCGGCCGCTCGGGTCAGCGTTGCAGGGTCGCTGAGCAGCTCGAACACAACGCGCGCCGGGACTGCTCGAGGCCACACCGAGTCGACGTAGGCTTTGACCGGTCGCGACCTCGCGATCGCGTCCTGCACCCGGTCGTCGGGTGAGTCACCAGCAGTTTCCATCTTCACCAGCAGCGAATGCGCCAGGCGTTGCGCCAGCATCGCCCGGCCGGTGCCGTACCGGACACCGCGCTCGCGTAGCTCGACCACGATGTCTTCGACCTCGTACGCGGCGATGCGCCAGCGCCGTACCCCACGCGGCACGACCAGGGCTTCGGTCGGCGGCCGTAGCCGTTGCCAGACGGCCCGCTGGATGACGGCCGCCATCCGAGCGTCCCCTTTGAGGCGGCCGAGCGCCGCCTCGTCGGTCCCGCGCACTCGTACCGTCGCCGCCAGCGCTTCGACGGTCAGCTGCCTGGCGTCGATCTCGCCGAGGGCCGGCAGTACGTCGGCGATGTAGCGCAGGAAGGACTCGTTCGGGCCGATCACCAGAACGCCCTGACGGTGCAGTTGCTCGCGGTACGCGTAGAGCAGGTAGGCGGCACGATGCAGACCCACGGCGGTCTTGCCGGTGCCCGGAGCGCCTTGGACGCACACCGACTCGGCGAGCTCCGACCGCACGATGTCGTCCTGGTCCGGCTGGATGGTGGCAACGATGTCTCGCATCGGCCCCACGCGCGGACGCTCGATCTCGGACTCGAGGATCGGGCTGACGACCTGTTCCTCGCCGGCGCTCAGGTGCTCATCTTCGTACGCGGTCAGGGCGCCGTGGGAGAAACCGAAGCGGCGGCGTAGCTCCACTCCCATCGGCTCGGCCTTGCTGGCGCGGTAGAACGGGCGGGAGATGCCTGCCCGCCAGTCGATGACCATGGGGTCGCCCGACTCGTCGGTGACATGTCGGCGACCGATGTGCAGCCGCTCCGCGGTCCCGCCGTAGTCGAGACGGCCGAAGAACAAGGGGATCTCCGGGTCGTCCTCGAGCGCCTGCATTCGCTGCCACAAGGCGGCTTTGAGGTACTCGGTCGAGATTGCGTCGCCGCCGTGCGCCTCCAGGCTCGCCACCTTGGCGCGCATCCTGGCCAGCTGGCGGCGGGAGGTGCTCAGGTGGTCGCGCTCCAGGCTGAGCTGTGGGTCAGTTCCTTCGGGCATGCAGGAACCCTTTCACGGCCTTGCCGGTCGAGGAGGACCGCTGGTGGAGCGAGCCGGTCGGGGCACACTTGCTACAGGTCGGCGGCGTCGACAATCGAGTACGCGTAGCCCTGCTCGGCGAGGAACCGCTGACGGTGCTGGGCGAAGTCGGCGTCCACGGTGTCGCGGGAGACGACGGTGTAGAAGTGGGCCGGGCGGCCATCGACTTTCGGTCGCAACAGCCGCCCGAGTCGCTGCGCCTCCTCCTGCCGCGAACCGAAGGCACCGGACACCTGGATAGCGACGCTGGCCTCGGGAAGGTCGACGGAGAAGTTCGCGACCTTGCTGACGACCAGGCGAGGAATCTCACCCGCGCGGAACCCGGCGTAGAGCCGCTGCCGTTCGCGTACCCCGGTCCCACCCTTGATGATCGGCGCCCCGAGGAGGGCGGCCAGCTCGTCGAGCTGATCGATGTACTGGCCGATCACCAAGGCGGGCTCACCTACATGGCGGTCGAGGAGCGCCTCGATCACCGGTGTCTTGGCATCCGTCGATGCCGCCAACCGGTAGCGATCTGCTGGCTCGGCTGTCGCGTACGCGAGCCGCTCACGATCGCTCAGGGTGACACGAATTTCGATGCACTCTGCCGGGGCGATCCAGCCCTGGGTCTCGATGTCCTTCCACGGAGCGTCGAAGCGCTTCGGTCCGATCAGGCTGAAGACGTCACCTTCACGGCCGTCCTCCCGAACCAACGTTGCGGTCAGCCCCAGGCGTCGCCGCGCCTGCAGGTCAGCGGTCATCCGGAAGATGGGCGCCGGCAGCAGGTGCACTTCGTCGTAGATCACCAGACCCCAGTCATGCGCGTCGAACAGCTCGAGATGTCGGTAGACACCGTTGCGCCGCGTCGTCATGACCTGGTACGTGGCGATCGTGACCGGCCGAACCTCCTTGAGGGAACCGGAGTACTCCCCGATCTCGTCCCCGGTGAGCGACGTACGGCGCACCAGCTCGTCCTTCCATTGCCGGGCTGCCACCGTGCTCGTGACCAGGATCAGTGTCGTCGACCGGGCTTGTGCCATCGCCGCGGCGCCGACAAGGGTCTTTCCGGCACCGCACGGGAGCACGATGACGCCGGAACCGCCGTGCCAAAAGGACTCCGCCGCCTGGCGTTGGTACGGTCGCAAGGACCAGCTGTCCTCGACAAGGTCGATGGGGTGGTGCTCACCGTCGACATACCCGGCGAGATCCTCGGCCGGCCAGCCGAGTTTCAGCAGGGACTGCTTGAGATGCCCCCGCTCGGACGGGTGCACAGCAACGGTGTCATCGTCGATGCGGTTGCCCAGCATGGGCGCGATCCGCTTGGCCCGGAGAACTTCTTCCAGCACGGCCCGGTCGGTGCTGACCAGCACGAGGCGATGGGTCGGGTGCTTCTCGAGCCGGAGCCGGCCGTAGCGCGCCATCGTGTCGGCGACGTCGACCAGCAGTGCGTGTGGAACGGCATAGCGGGAGTACCGCAGCAACGCGTCCACAACCTGCTCGGCGTCGTGACCGGCCGCCCGCGCGTTCCACAGGCCGAGCGAGCTCAGGCGGTACGTGTGGACGTGCTCCGGAGAGCGTTCCAGCTCGGCGAACGGGGCGATCGCGCGGCGGCACTCGACAGCGGCCGGGTGGTCGACCTCGAGCAGTAGTGTCTTGTCCGACTGGACGATCAGGGGTCCGTCGTTCACGCGCTGCGCTCGGCAGCCTCGAGCGCCTCAGCCTTGCGCCGCGCGCGGTAGGCGGCCACATTCGCCCGCGACGAGCATCGGTCGGAGCAATAGCGGCGGGAATGATTGGGCGAGGTGTCGACAAAAACATCGGCGCAGCCGCTGGCCCGGCAGACTCCCAGCCGCAGTGCGTCGAGGTCGCAGATCAGCGTGGCCAGCCCCATCAGGGCCTCAGCGATCAGGAGTTCAGCCACCGACGATGAGCGGTTGCTGACGTGCAGGTGCCACGACAGGGCGTCATGCCCGGCGATATACGGCGTGATCGGATGACGGTCGAGCAGCGCGTTGAGCCGAGAGACGACATCGGTCTCGTCCCCTCGCGCGGAAGCCTCGAACACCGGCCGCAGCTCACGCTGGATGCGACGCAACGCAGAGGGGTCCCGATCGACGATGTGTGGGATGAGCCAGTCCCGGTTGTGCAGCAGCTCTTCGACGTCTTCCCGGTCGGCCAGGGATGCGTTGACCAGGACGGCGGCGTGCTCGGCGTAACGTACAAATTCCACTTGAACATGTTACGTTCGGTAGTTATCATGTAATAGGTAAGATGCGCTAGTGTGTCTTACGTCACACTCGGACCTCTTGGTCCTGAATCTTTGGAGGACGACATGCCTACCGCCTACGAATACTTGGCGCGTGAGATTGGCGTGTCCAGGCGAGCCGAGGCGGAAGAGGCAGCTCTGTCCACCGCGGTCCGACTGGCCACCCGTGAGCGTCGGCTGCAGCGCCGGCTGGAGCGGGTGCATGGGCACCTGAGCGCTCACGCCTTGTCCCGCTGATCTCCATCACCTGGGGGCTGGTCGTCGCGTCGTCCGAACGCGGCGGCCAGGCCCAGGTGCCTGTCGGGACCGGCAAGGATCACGACTTCGTCTCCGGCCCGTAACGTTGTCTTGCCGGTGACTCGCAGCAGCTGTGCTTTCCGGATCACGAAGCTGACCCAGACGTCGTCCGAGGCGTCGCTCAGGTCAGCGACTGGCACGCCATCGGCCGGCGAACCCATCTCGACCGTGAACCGGTGAACGCTGTCTGGCTCGTCTCGCAGCCGGACGCTGAGCGCCCACGGTTCCAGCTCACGAACATGCATGCGGATGCCGAGCAGTCGAGCGGCCGCGGACACGGTGCTTCCCTGCACCAGCACGGAGAAGACCACGGCGATCACCACCACGCCGTACCATCGTTGCCCGTCGGGGACGTCGTTGTCGAGCAGCAGGCTGCCGAGCAACAAGGGCACCGCTCCCTTCAGCCCGGCCCAGAGGACAAAGCCACGCTCGCGGCGGGACAGGTCGAAGGGCAACAGGCACAAGCCGACGAGAACAGGGCGCACGACGAATGCGAGCGCCGCACCGATCAGCAGTCCCGGTGCCCATACCTGGATCTGAGTGAGGCTTCCCAGGTCGATGGTCAGGCCCAACGCCAAGAAGGCCACGATCTCGCTCAGGCTGGCCAGCGCGGAGTGGAACCGTTCGATCTCGCCCTTGTAGGGGGCTCTGGCGTCCCCGAGCAGAAGGCCGGCAACGAAGACGGCCAGGAAGCCTGAGCCGGAGAGCACGGTAGCGGCGCCGAAGATCACCAACGCTCCGGTGAGCGTACGGAGCGGGTAGAGCCCCTCATCGGGCAGGGCGACACGTCGCATGAAGGCCAGGAGGGTGCGCCCGCCGAGCACGCCCACAGCCGTTCCGACCGCCATCTGCAATGCGAAGTCGACACCCACGTCCGCGAGGGCGCTGGCGCTCACCCCACCCGCGCTCAGCAGCCCTGCCATGAGCGCGATGCCGACGGGGTCGTTCGCGCCCGACTCGCCCTCGAGGATGGTCCCGCTACGCCCGGCCGGCTCGCGCTGGCCGAGCACCGAGAACACCACCGCGGGGTCGGTCGGGGCGATCGCGGTGCCGACGAGCAACGCGACCCACCAGTCCAGTCCGAGGGCGACGTGGGCGAGCGCCGCCAGGGCAAGTGTCGTCAGGAATGTTCCGAGGACCCCAACGCTCATCACCGGACCCGCCGCCGTTCGCAACCGTGGCCAGCCGATACGCATGCCGCCGTCGAAGAGGATGACGGCCAGCGCCAGCGTCACCAGGCGCTCGATCGACCGGTTCGGGACGTCTTGCAGGTCGGTGCTGAGATGGGTGGCGAGTGCGGCCGCCGCGAGAAACAGCAGCGGGGTGGGCACCGGCACTCGATCGATCAGCCGGTTGGAGAGCACCGCCACCAAGCCGATCGCGGCACCGAGGAGGACCAGGGCGCCAAACGTGTCCAGGTCACTCATCGCGGCAGTCGCGAGCGACAAGGATCGGCATCCCCCGACGGTACCCGTGCCCCGGTCGGGTCAGTCCACCAGGACTGCCCGTGAGCCGCTGGTCTCCGACGCAGTCACGAGCTCGTCGTCGGTCATCCGGCTCAGCCGGCTCGGCCACCACATCCGGGGACCGAGGTCGAGGTTGAGGGCGGTCACCAACACCGAGCGCACCACGATCGTGTCGAGCAGCACCCCGAACGCCACCGCGAAGCCCATCTGCGTCAGGAACGTCAGCGGCAGCGAGGCCAGCACCGCGAAGGTCCCCGCCAGCACCAAACCGGCTGACGTGATCACACCGCCCGTTGCCGCGAGCCCGATAAGCGCGCCGCGCCGGCTGCCGTGATGGAGTGCCTCCTCTCGGACGCGGGTCATCAAGAAGATGTTGTAGTCGATCCCGAGGGCGACGAGGAACACGAACACGAACAACGGCAGCGAGCTGTCGGCCGAGCTGACTCCGAAGAGGTACTCGAACACCAGCGCGCTCACACCGAGGGCGGCACCGAAGGACAACACGACGGTGGCGATCAGCAGAAGCGGAGCGACCAGGGCTCGCAACAGCACTGCCAACACCAAGAAGACGACCGCGAGAACCAGCGGGATCACCAGGTTGTTGTCCCGGCGCGAGGCGTCCTGCACGTCGAGGTTGATCGCTGTGGCGCCGCCGACCAGAGCCTGCGACTCGGGCACCGCGTGGACGGCGTCGCGTATCCGGTCGATGGTGTCGTAGGCCGCGGTGCTGATCGGTGGGTCGGTCAGCGAGAGCTCGACAAAGGCAAGATCGCCTTGAATCTGCGGTTGCTGCACATCACCGACGCCCTCGACATCGGATGCGGCGGCCAACACTGCATCGGCGCTTTCGGCGGTGCTGACAATCTGCACCGGGCTAC
Organism: Nocardioidaceae bacterium; assembly: GCA_013696555.1. GTDB lineage: Bacteria > Actinomycetota > Actinomycetes > Propionibacteriales > Nocardioidaceae > JACCYJ01. The sequence goes on from JACCYJ010000209.1 coordinate 10,194, forward strand.
CGGCGTCGGACTCGAAGTGCGCGGCCAGCACCCGCTCACCGGTCACCGAATCTGGGGTGCCGCGGAAGGACTCGGCCGTGGTCAGGCCCTTGGCGTCGAGACCGAAAATTCCCAGGCTCATCGCAGCCAGCACGAGAACGGTGCCGACCCAGACGAATCGTGGCCGGCGGGCGATCGTGGCACCGACCCCGGCCCACAGCCCGGATGCGGTCGGCTCGGCACTGCCGTGCTGCGGGCGGACCGGCCAGAAGATCCATCGACCGGCGATGACAAGCAATGCTGGCAGCAAGGTGATCATGGCAAGGAGTCCGACCGCGACGCCGATGGCGGCGACAGGGCCCAGCCCCTGGGTGGAGTTCATCTCGGCGACGACCAGGCACAACATCCCCAGCACCACGGTGCCGGCGCTGGCGATGATCGCCGGCCCGGCGCGGTGCAGCGCGACCGCCATGGCTTCGTGCCGGTCGTTGTGGCGGCGCAGCTCCTCGCGGTAGCGGGCGACCAGCAGCAGCGCATAGTCGGTGCCGGCGCCGAAGACGAGGACCGTCAAGATGCCGGCGCTCTGCGCGTTGACGGTCAGACCGCCCTGGACGGCCAACAGGTAGATCACCGCCTGGGCGCTCAGTAAGGCGGTGCCGGCCGATAGCACCGGGAGCAGCCACAACACGGGGCTGCGGTAGGTCAGTAACAAGATGAAGACCACGACGATGACGGTGGCGAACAACAGTGTGGTGTCGATGCCGGCGAAGGCCTCCGCGGAGTCGGCGGCGTTACCGGCCGGCCCGGCGATGTGCGTCTCCAGGCCGTCGGCGTCGGCGCTCGCGGTGGCGCGCATATCGGCCACCACATCGGCAGAGAGCTCCCACCCGTCCTCACCGAGGTCGAGCGGAACGTAAGTCTGCAGCGCCTGGCCGTCCGGTGACGGGATCGGCCCGGCTACCTCACCCCCGAGCCCCTCGAGCTGACCGAACGTCGTCGCGTCGGCTGATGCCTTCGCCCTGTCGGCTTCGGTGATCCCGCTGTCGCGCTCGTAGACCACGACCGCGGGGATCATGTTGGGCGACGAGAATGCCTCCGAGGCGGCCAGTGCCCTCGTGGACTCGGCACTGCCTGGCAACCACGACGAGGCCTCGTTGTTTTGCTCATCGGTGAGTTTGGGCGCCAGCGTCATGGCGCCGGCGAGGATCACCACCCAGAAGGCGAGGACCACGTACTTCGTGCGGGGGCCGCAGATGAGGGTCGCGGCGGATCGGGTCATGAGGGACTCCGTGGGGCGTGGTCGGCATGTCAAACGCTTCGAAAACCCTAGCGACGCCAACCGACAACGCGCCTCAGGTATTTCCCCGACCAGTCCATGAGTTCGGGAGATCTTCGCGTCGGTGTCATCCGCCCGTCGGCCGGTCAGTGGGCAGCGGGGAGACTCGGCGGATCCGGTGCAGCGCAAAGCCCTGCGTACGGTCGCTGCGATGGTCGTGCGCGGTCAGCCAGCCGGCGTCGACCCGAAGTGGGTCCACGATCCGCTCACTGAGCGAACCTGCTTGGTCCATGTAGGCCAACCACACACTGGTGCCGCGGTACGCCGCTTCCCGCAGGGAAGCCTGCATCTGCAGTATGGACTCGGCGCTGTAGCGGCGGCCAGTGTCAGGTGGCCGTTGCGCCGCTGCCCGGTCACCCGCCCGGACGGCAGCGACGACGGTCCGCGCCTCGAGTGCTGTCACCGCCGCCGGCTGGGGGAAGGCTGGCTGACGCGAGATGCGGCCGCGACGAACACCCGACTGCTGTCGCGGCTTGGATCCGTCCGGCGTCTCGGGCACCGGCGCATGCCCGCACTCTTGCAGCCGATCGAGCACGACCTGCGCGGTACTACCGGTAACCACAACGGTCGGGCCGATTCGGTGCAGCCCGAGATCGGCCAGTGCCGGGTCGGCCAGCAGGGCGTCGATCTCGGTGTCGTCGTCGCTGCGCAGGTAGCTCCGTGTCGGGCCGACTCGAAGCCGACCGTGCCTGCGGGCGACGTCGTCGATGAGGTAGGTCAACGGCTGCGGGACGGGAGTCGAGGAGTGGGCAGCGAGGAACAGGTGGACCCTCTCGGCCGGCCAGCCGGCGTCGAGCGCCCGGCGGATCGAACGAGCCGAGAAGCGGTAGACAGTGGCGCCGCCGCGAGACTCGACGTCACCGAGCAACGACAACGTCACTGCCAGGCTGCGGTGTAACGGCCCCGGTGCGATTGCCGTCAGGTCCGCCTGCAGCACGACGCTGTCCACCCGGGCCGGCAGCAGGGGTTCGAGGACAGGGGTGGGATCGCGGCCGGCGAGCAGATTGGCACCCGATTGGGACAGCACTCCGAGTGCCGTGACGCCCAGCCAGCCGGCCTCGCTGAGCGAAGCTCGTACCATGCGGTCGCGGGCAAGCGTTCGGCGCGGCCGGTGCCACGCCACCCAGGTGACGACAGCGGCCTCGTCCGCGTGCTGTGGCCGAGCCTGCGCAAGCGCAGCCATCGTCAACCTGCGAAGGTCGAGCGTCGAGCTCTGCTCGAGCCCGGGGGACAGCGCGTTCGTCACCCGGCCGCGGTCGTCCCGCTCGCCCACAAGATGCGTGGCGCGGGGCGTTGCCAACCAGGTAGCCGCCAGCTCTCGCCACCGGGCGGCGACTCCCCGCTCCGGCCACGCGTCGGCGGCAGCCGTCGGGAGCCAGACGTCGCCGGCTCGGGAGAGCAGACCGGCGATGGCCGCCAGCTCGATCAGGAAGCTCGCCTGCGCCTCGGTCACGTCGAGTCGGGCTGCGACCGCTCGCACCTCGCGGACGCCGACACCGCCGCTACTGCGCAAGACAGCGGGCGGCTGGTCCGTCCATGCATCGAGCAGCGACTCGACCTGGCGTACCACGTCCGCGGCCGTGCCCGCCGCTGCGGTGTCAACGGTGGCCGGGTCGGTCTCGGTACCGGCCAGCTCCGGTGGCTCGGCCGTGTTCATCACGCCTTCGGCGCGCATCGGGGCGACAACGTGGCGCACCGCTCGAACCAGCTGCAGCGACGAGGCAGGGCCCCACACCAGTGCCAGCCGGTTCAGCGAGTCGACAGCCCGCTCCAGCCTGGCACGATCGGTGGGGACGGCGTGCTGCACCGACTCCAGGGTTACCGGCGGATCAAGACCGGTCAGGGCGAACAGCACCTTGAGCTGCAACGAGTCGAGCCTGCCCACCGTCTGGCGCACCGACGCCGGGTCGCCGACCCGCGAAGCGAGCTGAGTCATGTCGACCGGCGCCGGGCGCGCCAAGTCGGGACGCGCCAGCAGCAGATCGGACAGCGCATCGTCGTCACGTGCGCGCAGGTCCTCCGCAAGGGTGCGCGGCACCCGGCGTGAGGTGTTGCCGACATCGGTCATCGCCGCCACGGTAATCTGCGTCGCGACGTAGAGGGGGCAGTTGTTGGCCGTCATCGAGGCGCGAGGACTGAGCAAGGCCTACGGCGGCAAGCCAGCGGTCGTCAACCTGTCGTTCAGCGTGCAACCCGGCAGCGTGACCGGCTTCTTAGGCCCCAACGGCTCGGGCAAGTCGACGACGATGCGGCTGATGCTAGGTCTTGACAACGGGGCCGGGGTCACCACATTCGATGGGACAACGTTTCGCGACCTGACCACGCCGATGCGCCAGGTGGGTGCATTGCTGGAGGCGAAGCCGTTTCACCCCACCCGCAAGGCCCGCAACCACCTCCGGATGCTAGCCGCCGCCAACAACATCCCGGACTCTCGCGTGGACGTGGTGCTGGAC